>JBJTQP010000115.1:0-18471 GCA_046075685.1 Planctomycetaceae bacterium
CCTGCGAGAACACGAACTGCCCGTCGAACACAAGACCACCGTGCCCTTTCCGGCGGCGGAAAATCCGCTCTGCCGGGGGTCAAATGTCCTGCCGAGTTGAAGTCGTGTACAACAATCATTGAGCGTAAACCCTTGCGGGACGTGGCGTTCTGACGAGGAGCCCGTGCGTCAACCGGACACTACTGGCAGGCCGCACTGAATAAAAGCGCACTTGGATAAGAGCGCACCGGGATAAGAGCGCTCTGGGCAGCCGTCGCCGCACACGACCGCCGTGCGTGGCTTCGTCCAGCCGTATCGTCCGCCGCTGCCTATCGGCGGCGACCGTCGCGACGGGCCTGGGCCCGCTTGGTGCTGGCCAGCACGTGCCCGCCCCGCCGGGTCGTGGCGCCGTCGAACTTCAGCCGCGCCGCCTTCGCCGAGGCTTTCGCCGACCGCTGCTTGGCGGCGTCATAGCCCACCTTCGGCTGCGCGACCAGGGCGGAAGGAGCCACCGACTTCTTCCGCGCGGCGCCGGCCTTGCGGCCCGAAACCTGCCGCTTCTTCGCCGATCGCGCCACCGACGCCGCGGCCGGCGCCGCCTGCGCGGCGGCGGGCTTCATGGCCGTCTTCACGGCGGGCGCCGCTGCCGGCCGCCCGCGGCCCCTCGTGAGGTCGGCTGCCGCCGCCTTCAGTTCGCTCCGCACGCCCGCCCGAGCGGTGCGGGCCTTCTGCGTCCGCGCAGGCTTCGAAGGCTTCGCCGCGCCGAGCCGAGCCGCCTGCCCGCTCACCACCGCCGTCGCGCCGGCGGCCAGTTCGGCAAGCCGGGCCTCGAGCCGCTTGACCGCTCCGTCAAACACGTCGTGCTTCGCCCGCGTCCGTTGATTCACCGGACTCCCCGCCTTCGCCGACCGCTTGGTCGACCGCGTCTGCGTGGCATGCAGGTCCCGCCACTTGTCGCGGAGCGTCCGGGCGTGCTTCATCGCCGCCTCCACCTGCTCCCGGGTCGCCTTGGCGATCGTCGCCCCCATGCTCGACTGGAGAACCTTCTGCTCCGCGGCGGTGAGCAGCGAACGGACCTGGTCGAGGGGAGAAGCGGGCGTGCGGGCCTTGGCCATGGGAGATGGTTCCTGATGGAGATCGACGGACGTCCGGCATAGGCACCGGGTGCGTGTTGGGGAAGAATAGGCCACGCACGCCGCACCCGTCAAAGAAGCGTCGCCCGGCGTGACCGCTCACGAGGCCGTTCATGCTGTCCGCCGCCGCGCCCGCCGTCGATCCCACCGCCCAGCGGGCTTTGGCCCTCAACCTCGACGACACGGTCTACGGGAGTTTCTGGGAGATCGGCGCCGGCCAGGAGGTGGCCCGCTGGTTCTTCGCGGCGGGAGGTGCGGCCGGCACCGTGGCCAAGACGATGTCGGCCTACGACATGACCGTCAGCGACGCCATCTACGGCAAGACGGGCCGCTACGTCTCGCGGGAGCGGGTGGAGCGGATGCTGGAGCACGAATACGGCCTGCTCCACGAGCGGCTGGCGGCCTCGCGGGGCGACCACACCCGGTTCTTCGCCCTGGCCGACACGGCCGCTGCCCGCTCGTTCGCGGGCGGCAACGAGTGCCACGCCTGGATGGCGATCCGCTTCCAGCATGCGCTCGCCGCGGCGACCAGCGACGTCATGCTCCACGTGCGCCTGCTCGACCCCACCAACGCCCTCCAGGCCGACGCCCTCGGCCGGCTCGGCGTGAACCTCGTGCATGCCGCCTTCGCCCACTGGAAGCAGCCCCGCACGCTGATCGAGACGCTGCTGGAGCACGTCGGCCGCGACCGGCTCGAGATCGACTGGATCCGCGTCGCCGGCCCCGCCTTCAAGGATGCCGACAACCGGCTCCTCGGCCTGCACCTGGTCCGCAGCGGCTTCACGCCCGCGGTGCTCTTCGACGCCGACGGCACGCCGCTGCTGGCGTCGGAGTCGATCCGCCACGCCCGCGTGCTCGTCGAGCGCGGCCGGTTCGCACCAGTGACCAGCCTCAACGTGGAGATGCTGCAGCGGGCCCGGGCCGCGTTCGACGCGGCCGTGAAACCCGGAGCCGGCCCGGTCCGCGAGATCATGGAGATCACCATGAACAATCTCCGCGACCGCGGCACCGCGGAAGACGCCGACTTTCTCGCCCGCGTCGACCTGATCACCACGCTCGGCAAGATGGTGCTCGTCAGCGACATCGGCGCCTTCTACGCGCTGGGCGAGTACCTCGCCGACCGGAAGGTCGAGGCCACGGGCCTCGTCCTCGGCGTGCCCCTGCTCCGCGAGCTGTTCAACGAGGGCCACTACCGGCAGCTCGACGGCGGCATCCTCGAGGCGTTCGGGCGGCTGTTCACCCACGGCGTCCGCCTCTACGTGCACCCCACCCGCGACGTGGTCACCGGCACCGTGATCACCGCCGACACGCTCACCGTCGCCCCGCATCTCACGCACCTGCTCGAGCACCTCCGGGGCAACGGCCTGATCCTGCCGCTGCCCTGCGACCCGGCCTCGCTCCGCACCTACTCCAGCGAGGACGTCCGCGGGCGGATCTGCTCCGGCGACCCCTCGTGGCGGGAACTCGTGCCGCCTCCGGTGGCGGAGGCGATCGATCGGCACGGCTACTTCGGCGCGAGGTGCCCGGCCGGCTGAGGGAACGGCGCGTGCAACCGCGCCGCGACCCCGCCGGCGCAGGCTACGGGAACCGCCTGCCGCTCCCCAGTCGGTGCGGGCTTGCAGCCTGCACCACAACAACCCGCGTTCCGCAGGCTGCAGGCTTGCGGCCACGAAAAACCGAGTGCCCCGGCGGCTACGGGGAGAACGCACGCGCCCCACACACCACCAGGATTGCGAAGCATCGCGGGTAGGATCATCGGGCCGCGTTCCATCCTTTCGTCGCCTCGGAGCCGACCCGATGCCCCACGCCGACGTCTCCCGCCGATCGTTCCTCGGCACATCGTCGCTCGCCACTGCGGGACTTTCAGCCGCCTCTGCCCGGGCGGTCGCAGCGGCGCCGAACTCGCGCATTCGCATCGGCTTCATCGGTCCGGGCGGCCGGGGGTTCGGCGCCCATGTGAAGACGCTCGCGCGGCTCCGGCACCAGGGCGCGATGATCGATCTCGTCGCCGTCAGCGAGGTTTACAAGCATCAGGAAGACAAGGTCTGCAGCTTCATCAGGGAGGAGACCGGCGTCGACCCGAAACGCTACGTCGACTACGCCGACCTGCTCGCCGACAAGGATGTCGACGCCGTCTGCATCGGCACGCCCGACCACTGGCATCACCGCCAGATCGTCGACGCCCTCAAGGCCGGCAAGCACGTCTATGCCGAGAAGCCGATGACCAAGACCGTCGAGGAAGCGCTCGACGTGGTGAAGGTGTGGCGCGAGACCGGACGGGTCGTCCAGGTGGGCGTGCAGTCGACCAGCCTCAGGGTCTGGGATCAGGCCCGTGAACTGATCGAGGCGGGCAAACTCGGCAAGGTGCTCGGCTTCCAGACGGAGTACTTCCGCAACTCGGCGATCGGCCAGTGGCGATACTACAAGCTCGACCCCGCCATGACCCCGGCCACGATCGACTGGCGGCGGTGGCTCGGCGTCGATGCGGGACTCGCCCCGCCGCTGGACTTCGACCGGGCCGTCTACGCGCAGTGGCGGTGCTACTGGCCGTTTGGCTCGGGCATGTTCACCGACCTGTTCGTGCACCGGACCACCGCGATGCTCAAGGCGACGGGACTGCGGTTTCCGGCCCGGGTCGTCGGGGCCGGCGGCATCTACCTCGAGCTCGACGGCCGCGACGTGCCCGACGTCGCCACGGTGGTGGCCGACTACCAGGAGGGCTGCCAGGGGCTGATCACGGCCACCATGTGCAACGAGACGTCGCGGATCCGCCAGGTGATCCGCGGCCACAACGGGGCCTTCGACTTCGGCAACGGCGAGCAGGTCACCGAGTTCGCGTTCCTGGCGGAGCGGCCCCAGGTGACGTTCGACTCCACGATCGTCGACGAGGTGATCAAGACCGACCTTGCCGCCGCCGACGTCAAGAAGACCGACTCCACGCTCTGCCACTTCCGGAACTGGCTCGACGCCATGGAGGCCGACGATCCCGCCCGCTGCAACAACACGCCCGACCTCGGCGCTGCGGCCGTGACCACGGTGATCCTGGGGGCGATGAGCTACCGCCAGGGCAAGGTGTTTCACTTCGATGCCGCCACGGGCAGGTACTCCGACGGGAACCCGGGCTGGGCGAAGCAGTGGGAGGCGCTCTCCAGGTCGGGCTCGAAGCCGCGGCAGGTGCCGGGCTGGCACGCCGGCGACACGGGCAGCCGGCTCGAGCCCAAGGACTACCAGCGGCTGGCCGGCCCATGGGTGGACGGAAAGGATCCGGCTGCGGCGGGCTGACACCGGCGCATCGCCATCATGAAGCCCACGATTCTCCGAGACCGCGCGGTCACACCCGACGGCCGACCGCTGACGCTCCACGAGCACGACGGCAACCTCACGATCCGCATCGGCGGCGTCGAGCTGATGTCGAGCCGCCAGCATCACTCCGAGGAGCGGCTGGCAGATCTCGCCTGCGCGGCGATCGCGGGCCGCTCCCGGGCCCGCGTGCTCGTGGGCGGGCTCGGGATGGGCTTCACGCTCCGCCGCTGCCTCCGCTGCCTGGCGGGCGATGCGGAGGTCGTGGTCGTCGAGCTGGTCGCGGCCGTGGTCCGCTGGAATCGCGAGCCCGCCTTCGGGCTCGGCGCCGACGCCCTGGCCGACCGGCGGGTCACACTCGTCGAGGGCGATGTGGCCGATGCCCTGCAGCCGGCCCCCTGCAGGTTCGACGCCGTGATCCTCGACGTCGACAACGGTCCCGCCGGGCTCGTCGCCGCCGGCAACGACAGGCTCTACTCCGCCCGCGGCCTGGAACGCGCTCGCCGGGCGCTGCAGCCCGGCGGCGTGCTTGCGGTCTGGTCCACGGATCGCGACCCGGCCTTCGCCGACCGCATGCGGCGGGCGGGGTTTTCCGTGGCGGTGGAGCAGGTGGGCGTGCACGCCCGCGGCGGCCCGCAGGCCTTCGTGTTCCTGGGCAGCGCCTGATCGCCGGCGCTCGCGACCACGCGGCCGGGCGGAGGACGGCCGCTCAGTCGAAGATCGGGAAGAACGTGCCGAAGGCCCGTTCGCAGAACACGCCGGCGTCGTTGTACCGCCGACCACGGTCGAGCGCCGTCACCGCCCGCATCTGGCCGTCGTCGAGGGCGACGTGCGTTGCGGCAAGGTTCTCCGCCAGCCGTTCCAGCCGCGACGTCTTCGGGATCACCGCCGTGCCCCGCTGGATGCCCCAGCGGAGCACCACCTGGGCCGGCGTGCAGCCCGCCGCCGCGGCGATCCCCCGCACCGTGTCGTGGCCGAGCACGGAGTCGTCCGCCGCGGCCATGCCCAGCGGCACATAGGAGCCCGCGCCCAGCGGCGAGTAGGCCGTGACGGCGATCCCCGACTCGCGGCAGAACCGCAGCAGCCGCTCCTGCGCCAGAAAAGGATGCATCTCCACCTGCAGCACGGCGGGCGGAATCCGCGACTGGGCCACGATCTCGCGGATCACCCCGACCGGGCAGTTGCTCAGGCCGATCCGCCGCACAAGCCCGGCCTCGACCAGCCGCTCCAGCGCCCCCCAGGTGTCGGCCAGCGGCACTCGGATCGGATGCATCCGGGGATGCGCCGCCGCCGGATCGCAAACCCAGCCCGGTGGGTAGCGCTCCTCGAAGGGCACGAACTCCAGCGCGATCGGAAAGTGGATCAGGTACAGATCGAGGTGGTCGAGGCCGAGGTCCGCGAGCGACCGCTCGCACGCGGCCCGCACTCGGGCCGGCTCGTGGTAGGTGTTCCAGAGCTTGGATGTCACCCAGAGGTCGTCGCGCCGGCAGTGGCCGGCGGCGATTGCCCGGCCGATCCCCGCCCCCACCTCCACCTCGTTGCCGTAGTCGCACGCCGAGTCGAGGTGCCGATACCCGATGCGAATCGCCTCGCAGACGAGGTCGGCCGCCCGCGGGCGGTCGATCTTCCAGAGCCCGAGGCCCACCGCCGGCGGCCCAGCCACGGAATCGCAGCCGCTCACCGCCTGCCGCTCCGCGCGCCGCGTGTCTTTCGCGCTGCCGTGCCTGCCTTCTTCGCGCTCGCTTTCTTCATGCTCGCTTTCTTCACGGCGGCCTTCTTCGCGACCGCCTTCTTCGCGACCGCCTTCTTCATGGCAGCCTTCTTCACGAATGTCTTCGTGGCCACCTTCGACCGAGCCTTGGTCGACGATGTGGCTGCAGCCTTACGAGTCTTCGTGGCCGTGGCCCGCCGGGCCGCAGGCTTCGTCCCGCCGGCGGCCTTCTTCTTCGTGGCGGCCGTGCGGCGGGCGGCCGCCTTGAGCCGGGCGTGCGCCGCGTCGGCCACCTCGTCGAGAAACTCATGGGCCTCCGCCGCGAGCGCCTCCGCGGACACCGGCTCCACCTCATCGATGATGAACATCGCGAGATCACCCCGCCGCTGTGCCGCGGTCAGCGTGTTGTATTCCTCGAGCGTCAGGTCGTCGTGATCGTCGTCCTCGCTGGTGAGATACTCGAAGCCCACCCGGGCCTGCGCATCCCAGCCGTCCACGTGAAACTCGACACCGTACTCGCGGAACAGCACGTTCCGGCGGATCGCGTAGCCGCGCTTGGTGAACAGGCGGGCCAGCAGGTCGCAGCCCTCGATCTCGCTGAGCGGTTCTTCCATCGACGGGTAATCTCCTGGAGCGGTCTCGGCACGAAATCTCCGACGCGGGCAGGATAGCCGATGTGGCACGGGACGGTCACGCGGCCGCCCCGGCCGGCCGACGTCGAGTCGTCGGCGTGCTCCATCCGCTTGCTACAGTGGTGCTCGACCGTCGTTGTGTCCCGGAGGCAGTGCCCGTGATCCGCCGATTCGTTCATGACGCGGCCGAATGGATCTCCCGCGTGGTCCATCATCCCCGCGAGGAGCTCACACACTGGCAGGCGACGGCGCGGTTCTGGTACGACCTCGCCCGCGTCGGCGGCCGGCGGCTCCAGGAAGACCGTGCCCTCCAGATGGCGGCGGCACTCGCCTTCCACACGCTATTCGCCCTGATGCCGCTGGCGATCGTGAGCACCGCCCTCTTCAAGGGGATGCAGGGCACCGACAAGCTGCAGTCGCTCGTCCATCAGCTCGTGCAGTCGGCCGGGCTCGACGCCGTGCGGATCACGCCCACGGCCGGCGGCCCGGACGAGCCGGCGGGCGTGTCCCTGGGCATGTGGCTCGAGGACATGATCCGCAGGTTCGGCACGATCGACCTCGAAACACTCGGCTGGGTGGGCCTCGCCGGCATGATCTACGCCGCGGTTGCGATGCTGGTGACCGTGGAAGACTGCTTCAACACGATCTACCGCGCTCCACAGGGGCGCTCCTGGCTGCGACGCATGCCGATCTACTGGACCGTCGTCACCGTGGGGCCGATCGGAATCGCGCTGCTGTTCCTCGTGGACGGGCACGTCGGCCGGTGGATCGCCTCGGTGGAAGCCCGCTCGGGCCTGCTCCACGTGCTGGGCATCGCCTGGAGCGTCGGCCTGATCACGCTGATGCTCCTCGGCACGTTCGTCCTCCTGCCCAACACGCAGGTCTCCTGGCGGTCGGCCGTGGGCGGCGCCTTCGTGTCGGCGGTGCTGCTCCACATCGGCAAGGTCGGGCTCGCCGCCTACATCAACAACGCCCTCTCCTTCAGCCACCTCTACGGCCCGCTCGGCTTCGTGCCGGTGCTCATGCTCTGGACCTACGCGATGTGGATCTGCATCCTGTTCGGCGTGGAGGTCGCCGCCATCGTGCAGCGGCTCGGCGGCCGCCACGAGGTGGAGGAGATGGAGCGGCTCCGCTCCCGGTCGGCACTGCTCGACGCGTCGTCGATCCTGCTGCTGATGGAGGTGGTGGCCGAGGGCTTCGCGACCGGCCGCGCGGTGTCGCTGGCCTCGATCGTCGAGGAGACGGGCCTGCCCGAGCCGGTGGCGGTCGAGATGCTCGATCGGCTCGGCGCCGAGGGCCTGGTGCACCGCGTGGCGACGAACGTGGCCGCCTACACGCTCGCCCGGCCCCCGCACGACATCTCGGCGGCGAGCCTGGTGGACCTGGGCCACGACATGCTGCACGGGCGGAGCGTGCGGCGCCGCTCGCCGCTGGTCGAGGCCCTGCGGCGATCGCAGCGCGAGGCGGCGGCATCGGCGTCGCTCGCCTCGCTCGGCGGCCGCGCGGCCGGATGAACCCCGCCCCCTGACGTCCGCCCCACTGACGACCAGCCGCGGAGGGCGCCGCGGTTTTTGGCGTAGGTGCGGCCCCGGGAGGTCGGTATCCTCCCGCCCTCGATCCGGGTCTTCCGTGCGGGCTTTCCATGCGCAGCTCCTCTCGCTGCCTCGTCCTCATCGCCGCCATGTACGGCGGCCTCACCGCCGCCGCCCGCGAGTACGTGGTCCGCGGTGTCGAGGATCCGCGGCCCGACCTGCTCGCCCGCGCGCTGGCCAACGACGACGGCCTGCTGCTGCTCACGAGCCCGCTGGCCACGCGCAAGGGCTACCTCGCCGCGGTGGCCGCCCGGGCCGCGGCCGCGCTCCAGCGGTCAGGCCATCCCGACGCCACGGCCACCGCCACGGTCGAGGCCGAGGTCGACGGTGGCCGCGTGGCGGTCGACGTCGTGCCCGGTCCCGGCTTCACGGCGGCCGGAATCGAGATCACGGGCCTTCCCGACGACCTCGCGGCCGACCTGCAGTCGTGGCTGAAGTCGCAGCGGCCGCCGCCGGATGCCGTGCCGCAGGCCGTCGACGCCGACGGCGGCTGGAGCGGCGTCCGCTGGGTGGATCATCGCGGCCAGCCTGCCACGCTCGAGCCTCCCCTGTGGAGCCGCGGTCAGCCCGCCGCCTTCGACGCCCACCATCTCCGCGAACTCCGGGGGGCGATCGCCCGCGTCCTCCGCGACCACGGCCAGTTCGCCGCCGCACGGGCCGTGGAGAAGCCGGCGTCGACAGGACCGCGGTGCGACGTGTCGCTCGTGCGGGGCGCCGGCGAGGCCACGCTCGCGGTCGCGTTCACCGACCTGCCGCCGCCGGCCGTCCTCCGCGAGATCGAACTGGCCCCCGCATCCCGAACCACGACGGCGGCCCTTGGCAACCTGCTCGGCGTCACGGTCGGCGCCGCCGTCACGGAGCACGATCGCCTCTCCTGGCAGGAGACGCTGCGGGCCACGGGCCGCTTCGTGCGTCACGAGGTGAAGTTCAAGGAGCTCAAGCCCGGCCCCGACGGCGCCGCCGGCATCCTGGCGATCTTCGATCTCGACGCCTACCCGCCCGTGCCGCCGCTGGGCGATCCGCTGTCGCGTGAGGAGGAGGCGATCCTCCGCTGCCGGTCATGGCTGCTCACCACGCTGGCCGACGACGACGATCTGGTGGCCACCTGGACACGATCCGGCGCCCCCGCGCCGACCGGTGCCCTGACGATCTCGACCCGCGAGGGCATCCTGGTCACGGCCCTTCCCGGCGGCGCCGAAGCCTGCGGCATCGCCGCCAGCGGCGGCGGCCTGGGGTGCTTCCTGCCGCGGGGTGACGGCCGGCTCGAGATTCCCGTGCCCGTGCGGCTGCGGGCCGTGATCGACGTGGCCTGCACGCTCCGCGACGTGGTCGAGCAGGGCCGGCATCGGTGTCGCGGTGCGTTCACCTGCGGAGCCCGCCTCGCGCCGCGGCCACGGGAGGCTGCGGCGGCCGTCGCGCTCACGGCGCGGATCGAGCCCGTCTTCTGCCTGGCCCTGCTCCACGAGCGGTCGTCGACGGCGTCGTGGGATGGCGACGTGCTCACGATCGACACCGAGGCCGCACGCCTGCGGATCGACGCCGCCTCGGGCCGCCTGCTCGACATCCGCTTCCCCGACGGCGACCGGATCGACATCGAAGCCGGTCCCGGCCGCCTCGCCGCGGCGCTGGAGACGCTCCGCGGATCGGCGGGGGCCGACGCCTGGCACGACGATGCGCCCGTGTCGTCGACCATCCGCTTTCTCACCAGCGACACGCTGGGCTCGGCGGCCGACCGGCTGGCGACGGCCACCGGCTTGCATCCGTGGCTCGCCGACGCCCTGCCGCCCGTCGCCGCGGTCGCCCGCAACGTCCGGGAGACCGTCGACCGCGGAGGCTTCGCCGTGGCTGATCGCCGCGTGGCGGAGGCGCTCGCGCGAGCCGCCGAGGACGACGCCTCCGCCCTGCCGGCGATTCCCGCCGCCGAGCGGTTCGCGGCGGCGGACGATCCTGTGATGGCCGTGGCCGCCGCCGGCGCTGCACAGGCCTGGCGCTGGCTCGACCGCGCCTGTGGCGGCACCGCGTGGCCCTCCGGGCTGATCCGCATCGCGACGCTCGCCGCGCGACACGACTCCACCGGCGCCCTCTGGGAGGTGACCGCGTTCCTGGCGACGACGAGCCACGGCCCGCTCGCCCACCTGGCGGCGGCCTCCGTGATTCCGATCCCGTCGATGGCGATCTCGTTCGCCCGTCAGGGGCAGACGCGGCTCTCCACCGCGGCGTTTCACGCCGACTCCGCCGCCATCCTCGCCGCGCTCGACGACTGCGGCCTCGACCACTGCGCAGCCTCGCTGCTCCGCTCGCTCGACGACGACGAGGCGCGGGCCGCCGGCACCGCGTGGCTGCACGACTCGGAGGCGCTGCTGCCCATGGTTCGCGAACTCCGGGCCTGCAGCTCCGAGGAGGCGGCGGTGGCGGCCCTGCCCGCGGCGCTCGATCGCTGGTGGGATGCATCGCTCCGCGACGTCGTCGCCGCGGCGCTTGCCGCCCGGTCGGGCGTGCAGACGGCCGACAAGCCCGACGCCGAAGCCACCCCACGCCGCTGAGCACAGCACGGTAGACTCCCGCGGTCGTTTCCTGCACCGCGTGCGATCCCGAGGCCGTGATGATGCCCACGTCCGCCCCGCCGTCCCGCGTCCATCGTGCCGCGGCCCTCGCCGCGGCGCTCGTCGGCGTCGCGGCCCGGGGCGTCGCCGAGGAGCGCTCCGCCGGCCCGCCCGACCTCACCGTCAGCCGCGACGTCGATCGCGCGGCCACCTACAACCTCGGCGCCACCGGCATGCGTGGCTGGATCCACACCAAGGCCGCGACGGATCTCGACGGCGTGCAGGGCCGGACGACCACCGCGAGCCGGCAGATCCTCGTCACGCACGTGGGCGCGGGCACACCCGCCGCGGGCGTGATGGCGATCGACGACGTGATTCTCGGCGCCGAGGGCCGGCCCTTCACGGGCGACGCCCGCCAGGCGATCGCGCGGGCGATCCAGCGGGCCGAGACGGTGGCCGGCGACGGTGCGCTCGCACTCACCCGCTGGCGCGCGGGAACGGTCGACGAGGTGCAGCTCTCACTGCCCGTGCTCGGCGACTACGCCGGCACCGCACCCTACGACTGCCCGAAGTCGGCCCGCATCCTCGCCCGCGCCGTCGCCGTGCTCGCCCGCGAGCCGCTCGCCGAGGACATCTGGGCCGCCGTCAACGGTCTGGCACTGCTCGCCAGCGGCGACGAGCAGCACCTGCCACGGGTCCGCGACCTCGCCCGGCGGCTTGCCACCACGGCCCCGGAACTCGACCCGCGGCGCATGGGCACGTGGGAGATGGGATACCGAAATCTCTTCCTCTGCGAATACCACCTCCGCACCGGCGACCCCCACGTGCTCCCGGCCATCGAACTGCTCACCCTGGCGCTGGCCCGCGGCCAGAGCCGCTACGGCACGTTCGGCCACGGGTTCGCCGAGCCGGCGGCGGACGGCGGGCCGCACGGCTCGATCCCGCCATACGGGCCGGTCAACGCGGCCGGCCTCGTGGCCAACCTCGCGATCGTCACCGGACGCCGCTGCGGCGTGACGGATCCTGAAGTGGTCGCGGCGATCGACCGGGCCTGCCGCTTCTTCGGCTACTACGTCGACAAGGGCTCGATTCCGTACGGCGAGCACGCCCCCTGGCCCTACCACGAAAACAACGGCAAGAACTCGCTGGCGGCGCTGTTCTTCGCCCTCGAGGGCGGCCAGCCCCGGGCGGCCCGGTACTTCGCGATGATGGCCACTGCGGCCTACGCCAACCGTGAGTACGGCCACACGGGCCAGGGCTTCAGCTACCTCTGGAGCGGCCTCGGCGCGGGCTGCGGCGGCCCGAGCGCCGCAGCGGCCTTCTTCCGGGAGGCGTCGTGGCACTTCGATCTCGCCCGCCGGTGCGACGGATCGTTCGCGTATGACGGCAGCGAGCAGTACGGCGGTGGACAGACCGACGACGGCACCTACGGCGGCCCGAGCAGCTACTACGGCCTGAGTCCGACCGCCTGCTTCGTGCTCACCTATGCCCTGCCCCGTCGGACGCTGCTGATCACGGGCCGAGAGGCGGCACCCGGGCACGCGCTCGACACTGCGGCCGTGACGGAGGCGATCGCGGCCGGCCGCTTCGACATCGATCGGGAGAGGCTGCCGCTCGACGAGCTCGTGACCGCGCTCGGGGGCTGGTCGCCGGTGGCGCGCGGCTGGGCGGCGGAGGAGCTGGCACGGCGGCCGGAGGCGGCCCGGCTCGTGCCGACGCTGATCGGCATGGCGGAGGGCGACGACACGCGGGCCGCCCAGGGCGCCTGCGAGACGCTCGGCCGCCTGCGGGCCGCCGCCGCGGTGCCCGTCTGCGTGCGACTGCTCGTCCACGAGGATCGCTGGCTGCGGACCAAGGCGGCCGAGGCGCTCGGCAGGCTCGGCGCGACGGCCGCGCCGGCCCTGCCCGACATGCTCCGCGCGGCGGCGGCCGGCGCCGAGCCCTGCACGCCGGTCGCCTGGGACGACCCGGTGCAGATCGCGCACGGCCAGCTCGCCGAGACGCTGTTCAGCGGTCTCCTGCACCCGTCGCTCGACGGGGTCGACCGCGGCCTCCTCCATCCGGCCATCCGCGCCGTGTCGCGAAACGCCGACGGCATGGCCCGGGCCACGCTCCGGCACCTCCTCGAGCACCAGCTCACCGCCGCCGACGTCGCGGCCCTCGCCCCCGACATCCTCACGGCGGTGGAGACCCGCTGCCCGGCCGACACGATGTTTGGCAACGAGATCCGGCTCGCCGGCCTCCGGGCGCTCGCCCGCCATCACTTCCGCGAGGCCATCGACGCCGCCCTCACGCTGGCGCGGACGCAGGGGGGCCACGGCAGCGAGTCGCGGACAGGCGAGATCATGCACGAGCTCGCGTCCTTCGGCGCGGCGGCGCAGCCCGCGGTGCCCGCGCTCCGGGAGTTGATCGAGTCGTTCGAGGCGCAGGCCGAGGCGGAGGAGTTTCCGGAGGGGCCGCTCAATGAGCAGCGGATCGAGGCGGTGCGCGACGCGATCCGCATGATCGAGGCGGCGGAGGATGCCCCGCCGCTGCGCTCGATCTCGCGGCGCTGAGCCAACGCATCCCGCTCACCCGCAGCCGCAGCCGGCGCCGCAGGCCTGCTTCCGCGCCACCAGCCGGGCCTCGATCGCCAGCGAGGTGGGCGTGATCGACAGCCCGCCGAGGGCCGTGCAGCGGAGCTCGCGGGGCATCTGCCCCGCCACCCGCCTGGCGGTCGCCACGACCTCGTCGAAGGGGATCACCTCGTCGAAGCCGGCGAGGGCCATGTTGGCGGTGGCCAGCGCGTTGGCGGCCGCCATCACGTTCTTGCCGAGGCACGGCACCTCGACGCGGTTGGCCACCGGGTCGCAGACCAGCCCGATCATGCTCTGCATGGCCAGCGATGCCGCGGCGAGCGCCTGGCGGAGCGAGCCCTCGGCGAGCGTCACGATCCCGGCGGCGGCCATGGCCGCCGCGGAGCCCCCCTCGGCCTGGCAGCCCCCCACCTCCGCCGCGAACGACCACGGCGTGCAGATGAACACGCCCACGAGGCCGGCGGCGAGCAGGGCCCGGGCCATCGCCTCCTCGTCGAGGCCGAGATCCTCGGCGAGCGTGATCACCGCCGCGGGCAGCGCCGCACAGGCGCCGGCCGTGGGCGCCGCCACGATCACGCCCATCGAGCTCTTCACCTCCATCAGCGCCGTGGTGGCGAGCACCACGCGGTTGAGCGAGCCGCCGCCAACGAGCCGCCCGGCGCCGAGGGCGGCGGCGAAGGCGGGCGCCTGCGCGGGCAGCACGCGGTCGTCGAAGCTGGTGCCGGCCACGCCCGCCGCGATCGATGCCCGCAGGATCCGCACGATGGCCAGCATCCGCTCGATCACGTCGCGTTCCGCGAGGCCGCCCCGCTGCATCTCGTAGGCCACTGCGTGCCGCCAGAGCGGCAGGTCGCGGCCGGCGTCGGCGGCAAGCAGCTCGGCGGCCGACCTGAACGGCACCCGCGAGTCGCGGCGGGTGGGCACGGGCAGCACCGGGGCCAGGGCATGGACGCGGGCCGCGAGTCCGCCTGCCAGCAGCGGCTCGACCGCGGCCGCGGGCAGCGGCGCCTGCGACTGCACCCGCACGACCGCGTCGGCCCCGCCGAGCAGCGACACGCGGTCCACCACGTCGCCGAGCGCCTCCATGCGGGCCGCGATCTCCGCCGCCCGCTCGGGTGCCGCCGCCACGACGAGCGTCTCATGGCAGTCGCCGTGCAGCGCAAGCGCGTGGCCGTCGATGTCGAGCACCTCGATCATTCCGCCGCCGGTCGAGATCGCCCGCAGCGCGTGCGTGCGGCCGGCGCGGAGAAGCGTGAGCCGGTAGGTGGCGGGATGCGGGTCGCCCACGTCCACCGTCTCGATCCGCACCCGCGTGCCCGCCGCACGAAGCGCCGCGGCCGAGTCGGGCAGCCGGGGATCGGCGGCGTCCCAGCCGAGCAGGCCGCCGAAGAGCCCCATGTCGGAGCCCTGCGACTCGTGCGTGGTGGGCAGCGAGCCGCCGCGGTCGAACTCCACGAGCAAGTCGTCGGGCGTGCCCCCGGCGAGGTCGCGGGCCAGCCGGCCGATCCGCAGGGCGGCGGCGCAGTGCGAGCTCGACGGCCCCCGCATCACGGGGCCGATCACGTCATTGAAGATGCTCACGAGCATCGCCGGGCTCCTGGGATGGGCTGACCGTCTGAGCACCTGAGCCGGCCGCGGGCGCCGACCGCTCCGCCGCACGCGTCCGCGCGAGCAGGTCGCGGAGGTCGGCCACGGTCTGGGGCCGTTCGGCGGCGAGGTTTCGCCGCTGGCCGACGTCGTTCCGGAGATCGAAGAGTTCCACCGGCTGACCGTCGTCGGCCGGATAGCGGTGCTTCTCGTTCCAGGCCGCGGGCGGCGACCGCCTCTTCGGCTCCATCACGCCGGTGTCGCCGTCCACCAGCAGCCAGTCGCCGTGGCGGATCGCGTACTGCGCGGCGTTGGTGTTGTGGACGATCGTCGTTCGCGGGGGCGCCGCGGCCCGACCGGTCAGCCAGGGCAGGAGGTCGTGCGAGTCGGCGGCCGCGTCGGCCGGCAGGTCGAAGCCCACCGCGGCCGCAAGCGTGGCCATGAGGTCCACCTGCGAGACCAGCGCGTCCGAGACGGCGCCGGGCCGCGTCACGCCCGGCCACCTGAGGAGGAAGGGCACGTGGTGGCCGCCCTCGTAAAGATCCCGCTTGATGCCGCGAAACGGCGCCGACGACCAGTGGTCGAAGGCGGCGTCGCGGGCGTAGGCGTAGACCTCGGCGCCATTGTCCGCCGAGAACACCACGATCGTGGTGTTCTCGAGCCCCGACTCGCGGAGGGCGGTGAGCACGCGGCCGCAGGCGTCGTCGGTCTGGGCCACGAAGTCGCCGAAGGGCCCGGCCTGCGACCGGCCGTCGAACTCGTCGGTGGGGATGATCGGCGCGTGCGGCGACGGCAGCGGCACGTACAGGAAGAAGGGCTGCGGGTCGCCCTTCCGCGCGCGCACGAAGGCCTCGGCCCGCTCGGTGAGCGTGGGGAGGACGCGGTAAAAATCCCAGTCGCTCCGCGCCGGGCCCGGGCGACACTCCCACCGCCCCTCCTTGGGCTGGCCGGGCACCTCCTCGAGCGTGGTGTCGGGGGGCTCCACGACGCGGTCGTTCTCGATCCACGCGTACGGCGGGAAGTTGATCACGTCGTCGCCGAAGTAGGTGTCGAAGCCGTGGTCGAGCGGCCCGCCCGGAATCGGCCGTGCCCAGTCGAAGTCGCCGTGGGCGTGCGATGTGGGCTTCGTGCCCGGCCGGCGGATCGCGTTCCAGTTCCAGCCGAGGTGCCACTTGCCGATGCAGGCGGTGGCGTAGCCCTGTCGCCTGAGCATCTCGGGCAGCGTGAGCTGGCCCGCCTTGAAGGCGGAGGCGCCGAACGAGTTGACGATGTCGTGGAAGTCGCGCCAGTGGTGGCGGCCGGTGAGCAGCGCGTACCGCGACGGCGAGCAGATGCCCGACGACGAGTGGGCGTCGGTGAACCGCATCCCCTCCGCAGCGAGGCGATCGAGGTGGGGGGTGGGGATCTTCGACGCCGGGTTGTTGGCCCCGAGGTCGCCGAAGCCCATGTCGTCGGCGTAGAGGATCACGATGTTGGGCCGCTCTCCGGCGGCTCCCCGGGCAACCGGCCCGAGCTGCGGGCGGGCGGGCTGCGGGAGGCCGCCCGGCCCCGCGGCCACGCCCCACAGCCGCGCCAGCAGCGCCGCCGTCTCCGGATCGTGCCGCGCGAGGTCGGCCTTCGTGAACGGAAAGAAATCATTGGCACTGAAGAAGGCCTCGGTCGTCTCGGCGAAGAACTCCTGAGGCGTGGTGAGCGCGTAGGCCTTCTCCGTCGTCGGCGGCCGGCCGGCGCCGTTTCGCCGCTCCACGGCGTCGTAGCCGCCGCTCGCCGTCGCCCGCTCGAACGCCGCCCGCACGGCTGGGTTGTCGAAGCCCTGCGGCAGGACGCGGTGGTGGTAGGCGTGGGCGAGTTCGTGCAGGGCGAAGTTCGGCATCCGCACGGTCTCGGCCTCGAAGATCCGCACGTTGGTGAACTCGACGGCCCGGGCCATGGCGGGATCGCGGCCGTGGTCGCGGAGCCAGCCGGGGTCGGGGTGGTATTCGGCGCGGGGCGGCACGCCGGCGTACTCCGGCGAGAGGTGGAGCGGCACCTCGCGGAGCCGCGCCACGGCCGCCGCCGGCACCGCCCGCTCAATCTCGCCGAGCTGGGCGTCGAGCAGGTCGAGCGCCCGCGTGGTCTGCTCCGGCATCTCGTCGAGCAGCCGGGCGTCGACGTGCACCGTCCAGCCGCGGAGATTCCTCTGCTCAGGATCGGCGGCGAGCCCATGCCGCCCGCCCGCACACGCCGCCGCGAGCATCGCGATCCCGGCGAGCATCGCGCCGCATGAAGAGGGGCGAGAGGTCATGGCTGCAGAAAGCCCATACCCAAACGGGTGACGAGGACGCGTGTCCGTGGGCGATAGGATATGCGAGATCGCCGTTCCACCCCGGGGTTTCTCGCGCATGGCTCCTTGTGTCCCGGCTCGTCTCACCGGCCTCGCCACGCTCGTGGCGACGCTCCTCGCGTGTCCGGGGGCTGCCAGGGCGGCCGACGTGACCGCCGACGTGACCGCCGACGTGATCGTCTACGGCGCCACGGCCACCGGCCTGACGGCGGCGATCCAGGCGGCCACCATGGGCCGTTCGGTCGTGGTGGTGGAGGCCTCGAACCACGTCGGGGGGATGACCACCGGAGGCCTGTCGAGCAGCGACGTCGGCAAGGCGTGGTCGATCGGCGGGCTGGCCTCCGCGTTCTACACGCGGATCGGTCGCCACTACGGCCCGGAGGAGCGGGCGGCGTTCGGGTCGGACGACCGCGTGTTTCACTTCGAGCCGAAGGTGGCCCGCGGCGTGTTCGACGCCTGGCTCCGCGAGGCGGGCGTCGAGGTGATCACCAACGAGCCGCTCGATCTGGCAGCCGGCGTGGTGAAGAAGGACGGCCGCATCGAATCCATCCGCAGCGTAGCGGGCCGCGTGTTTCGCGGACGGGTGTTCATCGACGCCAGCTTCGAGGGCGACGTGATGGCGAAGGCCGGCGTTTCCTACACGGTCGGCCGCGAGCCCGAGTCGCAGTATGGCGAATCGCTCGCCGGCATCCGGCTCGGGGACAAGAAGCCGCGGCCCCACTACACGCAGGGCGACAAGGACCACTTCACCACGGCCGTCGATCCCTACATCACGCCCGGCGATCCCGCGAGCGGACTGCTGCCGTGGGTGAAGAAGGTCGACCTGGCCACGTTCGTGAACGGAACCGGCGACGAAGGGCTCCAGGCCTACAACTACCGGCTCTGCGTGACCGACGATCCCGCAAACCGCATTCCCTTCGAGAAGCCGGAGGGCTACCGCGAGATCGACCACGAACTCCTCCTGCGGGTGCTCGAGTCGGGCGACGTCCGCCTGCCGATCCTGATCCACAAGCTGCCCAACCGGAAGTTCGACTGGAACAGCATGCACGCCGTGGGCACCGACCTGCCCGGGGCGAACTGGGGCTATCCCGAGGC
>JBJTQP010000116.1:0-2782 GCA_046075685.1 Planctomycetaceae bacterium
CCTGCGAGAACACGAACTGCCCGTCGAACACAAGACCACCGTGCCCTTTCCGGCGGCGGAAAATCCGCTCTGCCGGGGGTCAAATGTCCTGCCGAGTTGAAGTCGTGTACAACAATCATTGAGCGTAAACCCTTGCGGGACATGGCGTTCTGACGAGGAGCCCGTGCGTCAACCGGACACTACTGGTGGCCGGCGATGAAGTCGGCGTGAAAGTGCGTCAGGAACACGTGCCGGATCGTGCAGCCGGCGGCCGCGGCATCGGCGAGGTACTGGTCGACGTCCCGCTGGGGGTCGACCACGGCCGCCGTCCGGGTCTGCTCGTCGGTGATCAGGTACGACGCATGGGACAGGCAGGCCAGGTAGTACTGCTGGATCTTCACGGGTTGAACGTCCACGAGGAAGGTGCGAAGGACTCTGGGTGGTCGTGTCCGAGGCGGCCGGGATTTGTCAGGTCGCCACTCCGGTCGCCCTGAGGATTTCCAGCACGAGGATGATGGCCACGCCCATCAGGCTCTCGCCCGCGATCAGGCCGCTCGACACCGGCACCGTGTAGGTCTCCGCAGCCTGCGGCCGGCATCGCGCGAACAGCCACGCGAGCAGCGCCCCGGCGAACATCGAGAACGAGTTGTAGGCCGGGATCACGCCGGCGATCCCCAGGCCCGTGGTGGACGGCAGCCAGGGCCGCCACGCCTTCGGCCCCAGTTCCTCCACGAGCGTCAGCGCGATGCCGATGACGGCGCCGATGGCGATCGCCTCCAGCGCCCCGGCGGGCAGGGCTCCGATGCCCTTGGCGAGCAGTTCGGCCACGCCCGCCCAGACCTTCGCCGACGGCGCCGGCAGGGCCTCGGTGCCGAGCTTCTCCGGATGCTGCTGCACGACGAACAGATACGCCGGCACGGAGACGATCGTGCCGGCGATCACGCCGAAGAGCTGTGAGATCGTCTGCTTCCGGGGATTGCCGCCGAGCAGGTAGCCGCTCTTCAAGTCGGTGAGCAGGTCGGCGGCGTGCGAGGCCGCGCCCGAGGTGATCGACGCCGTCATCAGGTTGGTGGTGATGTTCTGGGGAGCCACCACGCCGTACATCAGCTGCGTGATCTTGCCCATCGCGCCGATCGGCGTGATGTCGGTCTCGCCGGTGGCCCGCGCGGCCACGATCGAGAGGAAGAAGGTGACGAGCACCGCGAGGACGCCCATCCACCAGGTGATGCCGAAGAGCACGTGGCCGAGGATCACGCAGGCCGTGCCCGACGCGAGCGTGCCGGCGATGAACCAGCTCGACGGCACCTCGACGCGGACGAGCGGGTCGTCGTGATCGGCGGCGGCCGCGCCCCCCACGAGGCGGCCGAGGCCGCCGAAGGCCCGCACCACCGTCCTCCACCGCAGCGCGAAGGAGAACAGGCCCGACGACACCATCATCGCCGTCGAGGGCCACAGCACCCAGGCCACGATCCCGCGGTAGCCGGGCTGGGCGATGCCCTGCTCCACGAGGATCGGGCCGATGATCCCGTAGAAGATGATCGAGCCCACCAGCATCGAGGTGGCCACCCGCAGGCCCATGATCGCCCCGGCCGCGACCATGATCAGCGAGCCCTCGATGCCGATCGAATACCTGGTGAGCAGGTCGCGGGCGAACGGCAGGGGGGCGAAGGGGATGTCGGCGGGAAGCGCCCAGCCGGCGATCGCCTTGATGCCCGCCACGAGGTCGCGCCACAGGGCGACCCCCGCACCAACGACGGCCGCCGCGAACAGCGACCGGGCCTTGGCCACCGCCTCGGCCCCCGCGCTGTGCATGCTCGTGAGCGTTTCGGCGGTGGCGATGCCCGAAGGAAACGGGAGCTGATCCACGTTGATCAGCTGCCGTTTGAGCGGGATCGCCATGAACACGCCGAGCATCGACAAGGCCGTCATCCAGAGCCCCAGCTCCCACCACTCAAACTCGCGTCCCGTGGTGAGCAGCAGGGCGGGGACCGACGACACGAGCCCGGCGCTCGACATATAGCCGGCGGCGCTCGCGGCGCTCGACATCGTGTAGTTTTCGAGGGTCGAGAAAGGCCGGGCCCCGAACTGCTCGAGGAACTTGAAGACCGCGTAGGCGATGATGCAGGCCGTGATCGTCACCCCGAGTCCCCAGCCGTTCTTGAGACCGACGTAGAGGTTTGACACCGACATCAGCCCGCCGATCAGCATCCCGGTGATCACGGCGCGGGGTGTGAGCTGCACGGCGTCGTCGCCGGCATAGACGTTGGCGAGCCACCAGCGGCCGGCCTCGCGATCGTCGGTGAAGGGCGGATGCTTCTGGGGAAGAGCGTGCTGGTCCATCGACTGCGATCCCAGGGTGCCGAAACGTGGCGACAGGGTACCCGGGAGCGAAGCCCCGGGCGACGGCACTCCGCCCACGGCGGAACTCCATCCGCGTGGCACGGCCTTTGCACTGCACCTCTCTCGGGGCACGGGCAGCCCCTCGCTGAGTGCGGACCGGCAGTATGCCGGTGGTTCGCGATCCCCGTAGCCGCGGGCTTGTAGCCTGCGGTGCCCTGGGGTTGGCTCGGGGCTTCCCGTGCCCCGTCGCCGGCCGTTCGCCGAGGTCATCCTGCCCTCGGCTCACTCGACGCCGTCTGCGCTTCGCCATGCGACTGTCGCGCCGTCGCCGCCGTCCCGGCGTCGTCTCCGGCTTACGGATGCCGCGGCGCATGCACCCCGTAGCCGCGGGCTTGTAGCCTGCGGTGCCCTGGGTTGGCTCGGGGCTTCCCGTGCCCCGTCGCCGGCCGTTCGCCGAGGTCAT
>JBJTQP010000117.1:0-16509 GCA_046075685.1 Planctomycetaceae bacterium
ACCGGAACAACCTGCTGAAGAAGCTGGTTGATCTGAACGCTCCCGAAGTCATCATCCGCAACGAAAAGCGGATGCTGCAGCAGTCGGTCGACGCCCTGTTCGACAACAACCGCTGCAAGCGGCCTGTGCTGGGTTCTTCGAACCGGCCGCTCAAGTCGTTGACCGACATGATCAAGGGGAAACAGGGCCGGTTCCGCGAGAACCTGCTGGGCAAGCGCGTTGACTATTCGGCGCGGTCGGTGATCGTGGTGGGTCCCGAACTGAAACTGCACCAGTGTGGTCTGCCCAAGAAGATCGCGCTGGAGCTCTATCAGCCGTTCATCATCCGGCAGCTCAAGGAGCTCGGCCACGCCGACACGATCAAGAGCGCAAAGAAGATGCTGGAGCGGAAGGATGCGGAGGTCTGGGACATTCTCGAAGAGGTGATCCACAACCATCCTGTGCTCCTCAACCGCGCCCCCACGCTCCACCGCATGGGTATCCAGGCCTTCGAGCCTGTGCTCGTCGAGGGCAACGCGATCAAGCTGCATCCGCTGGTCTGCAAGGGCTTCAACGCCGACTTCGACGGCGACCAGATGGCGGTCCATCTGCCGCTCTCGATCGAGGCCCAGGTCGAGGCCCACACGCTGATGCTCTCGACCAACAACATCTTCAGCCCGGCCAACGGCGCGCCGATCATCTCGCCGTCGCAGGACGTGGTGATGGGGTGCTACTACCTCACCATGGCGATTCCCGGCCGCAAGGGCGAAGGGATGGTGTTCAAAGACTTCGCCGAGCTGGAGATCGCCCACTCCCTGGGCAAGGTCGACACGCACGCGAAGATCAGGGTGCGGCTGCCGGCCAAGCGCCGGCTGAAGACGGACGTCGAGGCCCAGTCGCGGCCCGGTGCGGTCATCGAGACCACGGCCGGCCGCGTGCTCTTCAACTCGATCCTGCCGGAGGGGATGCTCTTCTACAACATCCCGATGCGGTCGAGCGAACTCGCCCGGGTGATCTCCGACTGCTACCAGACGCTCGGCCGTCGGCGCACGATCGATCTGCTCGACGACATGAACCGCGTCGGCTTCGGCTGGAGCACGAAGAGCGGCCTGTCATTCGCCACCGACGACCTGATCACGCCGGTGAGCAAGACGCGGATCATCGGCGAGGCCGAGGCCAAGGTGATGAAGATTCACCGGCAGTATCAGAAGGGCGTGATCACGGACGGCGAGCGGTACAACTCGGTGCTCGACGCCTGGACGCACGCCCGCGAGCAGATCACCAAGGAGATGATGGCGGAGCTCGAGCAGGACACCGACGCGAAGGACAATCGGCGTTCGGGCTACGTCAACCCGATTCATCTGATGGCCCATTCCGGTGCCCGTGGCGGTGTCGAGCAGATCCGCCAGCTCGCCGGCATGCGTGGCCTGATGGCGAAGCCGTCGGGCAAGATCATCGAGACGCCGATCAAGGCGAACTTCCGCGAGGGCCTCACGGTGCTCGAGTATTTCAGCTCGACCCACGGTGCCCGCAAGGGTCTGGCGGACACGGCGCTGAAGACCGCCGACTCCGGCTACCTGACCCGCAAGCTCGCGGACGTCGCCCAGAACGTGGTCGTCACGATGCACGACTGCGGCACCACCCAGGGCATCACCAAGGGCGTCATTTATCGGGGCGAGAAGGTCGAGGTGCGACTCGCCGACAGCATCCGTGGCCGCGTGAGCCGGAGCGACATCCGTAACCCGGCCACCGACGAGGTGATCGTCCGTGAGGACGACCTGGTCACCCCGCGGATGGCGCAGCAGGTGGAGGAACTGGGTCTTGAGAAGATCCAGGTGCGGAGCGCGCTGACGTGCGAGGCGCCGCTCGGCGTCTGTCGGCTGTGCTACGGCATGGATCTCTCCACCGGCTCGCTCGTCGAGGAGGGCATGGCGGTGGGCATCATCGCCGCCCAGAGCATCGGCGAGCCCGGCACGCAGTTGACGATGCGGACGTTTCACATCGGCGGCGTGGGTCAGCGGGCCATCGAGGAGAGCGAGTACAAGGCGAAGCGCGGCGGCACGGTGCGGTTCACGCGGCTGCGCACCGTGAACAACGAGCAGGGCGAGGCGGTCGTGCTCGCCCGCAACGGTGAAATCTCGATCCTCGACGCGAAGGGCCGGGAGCTGGACAAGTTCGAGATCCCCGCCGGCGCCATCCTCAAGGTGGCGGACGACGACGAGGTGAAGCCCGGCACCGTGCTGGTGCAGTGGGATCCGCACTCGATCCCGATCCTCTCGGAGGTCAAGGGGAAGGTGCGGTACGAGGACGTGATCGAGGGCGAGACGCTCCGCGTGGAGAAGGATCCCAGCGGTCACCTGCGGCGCGTCGTGATGGAGCACAAGGGTGTCTATCACCCGCAGGTCGTGCTCGAGGACGAGTCGGGCAAGATCCTCGACTTCTACTATCTGCCGGAGAAGGCCTACATCGAGGTGTCTCCGGGCGAGATGGTCGCTGCCGGTCACATCCTCGCCAAGACGCCCCGCGAGGCGTCGGGAACGCAGGACATCACGGGGGGTCTGCCCCGCGTGACGGAGATTTTCGAGGCCCGCAAGCCGAAAGACCCCGCGATCATGGCGGAGATCGACGGTAAGGTGGAGTTGCTCGGCGAGAAGCGCAGGGGCAAGCGGACGATCGTCGTCAAGAACGAGAGCGGCCTGGAGCGGGAGCACCTCGTGACGCACGGCAAGCACCTCCGGGTGCACGCGGGCGACATCGTCAAGGCGGGGGAGGCGCTCGTCGACGGCCCCCTCGTGCCGCACGACATCCTGCGAATCTCCGGCGAGGAGGCCGTGCAGCAGTACCTCGTTCGCGAGATCCAGAACGTGTATCGCAGCCAGCGTGTGGACATCGACGACAAGCACATCGAGATCATCGTGTCGCAGATGCTGCGGAAGGTGAAGATCGAGACCGTCGGCGACACCAACCTGCTGCCGGGCAGCGTGATGGACAAGTTCGAGTATCGTGCCGCCAACGAGCGGATCGCCGAATGCGTGAGGATCACGGACAAGGGCGACGGCGAGTTCGAGCCGGGCACGATCGTGCCCAAGGACGTGCTGGCGCAGGCGAACGCCCAGATCGAGACGCTCGGCGGAACACCGGCCAAGGGTGCGAAGCCCAAGCCGGCCACGGCGAGCACCCAACTCCTCGGAATCACGAAGGCGAGCGTGCAGAGTTCGAGCTTCATCTCCGCGGCCAGCTTCCAGGAGACCACGAAGGTGCTGACGGAGGCTGCGCTCGCCGGCAAGACCGACAACCTCGTCGGCCTGAAGGAGAACGTGATCCTCGGCCACCTCATTCCGGCCGGCACGGGCTTCGGCACGTACCAGACGGCCGAAGTGCGGGTGCGGCCGGAGGCTCTCGACGCGCTGCGGAGCGATCGCGAAAACCTGCTCGTTCGACAGTTTCCGCTTCTCGAGGCGGGGCCGGCCGAGGGCGGGCTTGAACCGGCCGTCGACGGTGGAGTGGCGACCGCGGACCCGGGCGACGAGTGACTCGCGGCGGCGCGTGAAGGCGGTGGAGTCCGATCTCGGACTGACTGAGCCTGCTTCCGGCCTGGGCCGGGGGGCGAGGGAGGGCCGTACATTCGGCGCATCCGTCACGATGTGCTGATGGACTTTTTGCGGGGCCGACTGCGCCGAAGTAGGGTGATCGCAGGCTTGGTCGTCACCTTTTCCGGAACCGTCCGATGTTTCGTTCGCACCGCGCGGTGTTGCTCGCCCTGATGCTCGGCTGGGCGGTCGCCCGCGGGCAGTCGGCGCCGTACAACCCCTACGCCGACGGTCACGACTCCCTGCCGCCAGTCGCCGCGGACGGCACGATCCACTGGGGCACGTTCTACAAATCGGCGACCCTCCAGCGGTCCTACGAGCGGCTCTGGAATCTGGGGGCGTGCCGCGGCACGAACAAGGCGATCACCGTGCCGGTCGCAGAGAACAAGCTCGTCATTGATCTCCTGCCGGAGAAGGAGTTTTCCGGGATAGTCCGCGGCGTTTCGGGGGAGGCGGCGGGGGGGCTGATCGCGTTCGACGACGCTGGCCAAGGAGGCTCGTCGCCGTTCGTCGCGCGGTTCCACCCGGCTGGCGTGACTCGTTTCCAGGTGGTCGGGCGGGCGTCTGCCGATGTGCTTGCCCCCGGGATGGTCGTGCGGCTTCAGGCGGAGGTGGACGCTCGTGGTCACGTCGGAGAACCGGTGGCTGCGGTGGAGGTCGTCAGTCCACCGGCTGGTTTTGTTGCCGATCCGGTGCGTGCCGGGCGACCGGAAACGATCGTGGGCACCGTGGTGAGCATGCGAAACGCCCTGGTGACGCTCCGAGTCGATGCGGGGAAACTGCGGCGAATCACCTTTCGCATCACCGCCGACGCGGTCGTGGCCCTCGATGCGGCGCGGTTCGACCTCGTCGGCCCGGGTGACACGATCGAGGTGAAGGGCCGCCTCTGGTCCGGTGAAGGCGCCATGGGCGGCGGCACCATCTTCGTGTCCGACGTGCTGGTCTCGAAGCCAACGCCCGCTTCGTCGGCTCCAGGGCCGAGGACGGTTGGTGTCGCTGGAACGGGGCGGGTCGAGCCCGTAGAGTGACCGTCGGGCGGTCTGCCGCGGCCGGATGCCCCGCGCCTGTGGCGAGTCGGATGTTTTTCCATGGCGACGTCTTCCGCTCGCTCGATGCGTGAACTGCCGGCGGTCGCCGCGGCCCGTCGCGTGCTGCTGCAACGCCTTTCGGACGTGGATCGCGCGGTGGTCTGCGCCGGGGCGAAGCGAGCCACTTCGGAATCGATTCATCGCCTGCGGGTGGCGACCCGTCGCGCCTCCGCTGTCCTCCAGGCATTCCGGCCGTTCGTGCCCCGCCGCCCGAGGCGGTGGTTGATGCGGGCTCTGCGGCGGATGCGTCATGCCGCGGGCGAAGCCCGGGACCTCGACGTCCTGATCGCCCGCTACCGGGAGCCAGGGTCGCTGCCAGGACCGGGCCTGCGTTGCCGGGTGCTGCACATGCTTGTGGCGTTGCGGCCGGCCACACGGCAGTCGATCGTGGACCAGGCCTCAGCACCCCGGCGGCGGACGTGGCGGGTTCACGCCGCCGACGTGGTCGCCGGCCTCCGCCTGAGTTCCGCCGACGCGTCCGTCGCGGCCTGCGCCCGCCGGCGATGTCGTCGCCTGGCGGTGGACTTCCTGAAACGCGCCGATCGCACGCTTCGTGACGGCCGCCACGTGCATCGCGTGCGGATCGAGGGCAAGCGGCTCCGCTACGCGGTCGAAGTCTGCATCGCTGTGGGCGGGCGGAAGGCGGTGGAGTCGTGCGACCGCCCCCTCCGCAGTCTCCAGAAGCGGTTGGGCGACTACACCGACCATGCAGCAGCGGCCCGCCGACTTCGGGAATGGGCGAACGACGGGCGGACACGCCGGGCCCGGCACGATCTGAGGACTGCGCGACGCGAGGAGGTGCGGCACACGCGTGAAGGCCTGCGAAGGTGCATCCGCTGGTGGAACGCAACCGGCAGGCGAAAGGTGAGCGACCGGGTCACGGGCCTGGTCCGAAAGGATGCGACCTGATGCGCACCGCAGGGGAGGGTCGTTTCAAGGGCTGGTGGTGGGCCGCATGGCTCCTGCCGCTGATGCTCGCGATCGGCGCCCTGCTGGCGGGACGGCCAACGCCATCCCGCTCCAGCGCTCCACCGGCGTTTGCCCCGACCATGGCGGCGGATCGGAACACCGCGGAGGCGCCTGCCGGGATGGTCTGGATTCCCGGCGGGGAGTTTTCCATGGGATGCGGCGATCCCCGCGGCCTGCCCTTCGGCGGCACGGATCCGATGAACGACGCGAGACCGATTCACCGGGTTCGAGTGGCGGGCTTTTGGATGGACAGAAGCGAGGTCACCACTGCCGAGTTTGCGAGATTCGTGGCGGCAACCGGCTACATCACGGTGGCCGAGCGGAAGCCTCGGGCGGAGGACTTTCCGGGAGCCTCCGCCGAGAGCCTCGTCGCCGGCTCCATCGTCTTCACACCGCCCGACGCGGACGTGCCGCTGCGTGACGCGACCGGCATGGCGCATCTCCGCTGGTGGGCATATGTTCCCGGGGCAAGCTGGAGGCATCCCACCGGCCCCGGCAGTGGCCTCGATGGGCGGGATGCCGAACCGGTCGTCCACGTGGCCTTCGAGGACGCCGAGGCCTTCGCCACGTGGGCGGGGAAGCGGCTGCCGACGGAAGCCGAGTGGGAGTTCGCCGCCCGCGGAGGCCTGGCCGGTGCGGTTTATCCGTGGGGCGACGAGTTTCGTCCCGGTGGCAGATGGATGGCCAACACGTGGCAGGGGCGATTCCCGAAGGAGAACACCGCGGAGGATGGTTTCGCCGGCCTTGCGCCGGTGGCGACGTATCCGGCCAACGCCTACGGTCTTCACGACATGTCCGGCAATGT
This sequence comes from Planctomycetaceae bacterium, assembly GCA_046075685.1. Lineage (GTDB taxonomy): Bacteria > Planctomycetota > Planctomycetia > Pirellulales > UBA1268 > QWPN01. The sequence continues at coordinate 6,432 of JBJTQP010000117.1, forward strand.
CTGGGAGTGGTGCGCCGATTGGTATCGACCCGACACCTACGCCGTCGCACGGGCCGACGGCGTGGCCGCCAATCCCCGGGGGCCTGCCGACAGCCACGATCCTGCGGAGCCCGGTCAGGCGAAACGCGTGCAGCGGGGCGGATCGTTCCTGTGCAGCGAGCAGTATTGCGCACGGTACATCGTGGGCACCCGGGGCAAGGGCGAAGTCTCGAGCGCCACGAACCACTGCGGCTTCCGCTGCGTCACGTCGCCAACACGGTGAGGGCTGATCTCAGGGTTTGCGGGCCATGAGATCCTGCAGGGCGGCCAGCGGCCGCGTGTTTGCCACGTCGTCCCGCCCCAGCCCCGCCCGCCGCGCCTGGAGCACGCCACACCGCATCACGTCGAGGCCGCCCGTCGAGTGTGCGTCGGTCGAGATCACCAGCTTCACGCCCGCCGCCTTCGCCGCGGCGGCATGCCGGTCGTCGAGGTCGAGGCGCCATGGGTTGGCGTTGATCTCCAGAAAGGTGCCGGTGCGGGCCGCCGCGGCGATCACGGCCTCGATGTCCGCGTCGTAGGGAGGTCGCCTGTTGATGAGCCGGCCCGTCGGATGCCCGATCACGTCCACGTGCGGATTCTCGATCGCCTCGATGAGGCGGGCCGTGATTCGCGCCCGCGGCTGCTGCTGGCCGTAGTGCAGGCTGGCCACGACCCAGTCGGCCTTTTCCAGCACCTCGTCGGGCAGGTCGAGTCCGCCCTTCTCGAGCATGTCGACCTCGATCCCCTTGAGGACCGTGATCGGCGGTCGGCCCTCGGCGGCGAGCGACTCGTTGAGCCGATCGATTTCCTCCCACTGCCGGAGCAGCCGGGTGCGGTCGAGGCCCCGGGCCATCGTCACCCGCTGGCCGTGATCGGTGATCGCCACGTATTCCAGGCCGCGGTCGATCGCCGCCCGCACCATGTCGGCGAGCGTATCCTCACCGTCGGTCGCGGTGGTGTGCATGTGCAGGTCGCCGCGGATGTCGGTCAGCTCCAGGAGCGTCGGGAGCCGGCCCTCCGCGGCGAGCCGGATCTCGTCGCCTCCCTCGCGGAGTTCCGGCGGAATCCAGGGCAGGCCGACCGCCTCGTAGACCCCGGCTTCGCTGCCGCCGGCGATCGTCACGGTCGTGCGGGAGCCGTCGCCGTCGAGCCGGTGCACGCCGTACTCGTTGATGGTCAGATCCCGATCGCGGGCCCGCGATCGGAGCTTGACGTTGTGCTCCTTCGAGCCGGTGAAGTACTGCAGCGCGGCACCAAAGGATTCACCACCCACGACCCGGAGATCGATCTGCAGGCCCCGCGGGCCGCGGATGCTCGTCTTGGTGTCGCCGCGGAGCAGGACGGCAGACATTCCGGACCATTGCTGCAGGTGGTCCATGACGGCAGCCGGCTCGGGGCTCTCGACCACGATGTCGATGTCGCCCACGGTCTCTCGTCCGCGTCGCCAGCTGCCCGCGCCCTCCACCTGGTGGGCGGTAGGACATGCCCGCATCCAGTCGAGGAGATCGCGGGCGATCGCATCGGCGTCGTGCCAGAGAAGCCGCGCATGCGCCGGATCCTTCGCAAAGGCGATGTTTTCGAGGATCGCCGCCTGCGTCTTGGCACCGAAGCCCTTCACGGTCGCGACCCGACCGTCGCGGCAGGCCTGCTCCAGGGCGTCGAGCGAGTCGACGCCGAGCACGTCGACAAGATGCTTGACCTTCTTGGGCCCCAGTCCGGGCACCCGCATCAGCTCGAAGGCGGCCGCCGGCACCTGGGCCGTGAGTTCCTCGAGCAGTGGAAGCTTGCCCGTGTCGAGCAGGGTTTCGATCTTGTCAGCCAGATCGTCGCCAATGCCCTCGAGATCGGTCAGCGTGCGCGTCGGGTCGGATCGGACGACAGCCAGTGGCTCGACGAGGCCGCCGATCGTGCGGGCCGCCGTGCGGTAGGCCCGCACGCGAAAGACGTTGCCTCCCTGGTACTCGATCAGGTCGGCGACGCGGTCGAAGACGGCGGCGATGTCGGCGTTCGTCACGGGGCCTCGACGTTCCTCGGTCCGCGGTCATGTCCCGCATGCCGGAAGTGTCAGAGGAAACGTGGCGGGCGGCAAGTCGTGGGCCGCGGACCGCGGCGGATCACTGCTGGAGGCGGAGTGGCAGGGCGGCCGTCGGGTAGCCCGCGCGTCGGCCGGCGGGCAGCGGATCAAGAATGGCTGGCTGCCAGGACGTGGTGTGACTCGTGGGTTCCAGGAGCCTCGGAAACGCGTTGGTGGACGCCTTCGGCCCCTGACCGGGCAGGACCGGCATGCCCGACGGCGTGGTGCCGACGGCAGGTCCGCTCGGCAGGGCGGGAGCCGGCGTCAGCGGGTTCGTGGCGCCAGCCGCAGGTGCGGTGCCGGTCGGCGAGGCCGGTGCCGTCGATGGCACGGGTGAGGTGGACGGCATGGGTGAGGTGGGTGACGGGGATGTGGCGGCTGCCTTCGGGAGTTCCGGAATGGGCCGGAGCGACGGCGCCGGCGACACGGTCGACGGCACGGTCGACGGCATGGGCACCAGCGCTTGGGGCTGCGAGATCTGTGTCTGACCAACGGCCTGCGGCTGGGCACCCGGTTGTGGGACGGTCGGCATCAGGCTGCCGGTCGGGGGCGAGATGGGCTGCTGGTACGTCTGCGGCACGACGGCCGGCGGGAGTGCCGGGGGTTGTGAGTTCGGCACGAACTGTTGGGGAATGTCGGCGCCGGCGGCTCCCCAGCCCTGGGGCGCGGTCTGAACCGGGGCGGCGAACGGGCTGGCTGCAGGAGCCGGCACGGGCGCGATGCCGGGCATTGACCCCGGCGCCGCCACGGCCGGCTGGCCCGCCGGGTAGCCCCCCGCGTAGCCGGGCTGCATCTGCACGTACTTCGTCGTGGTCACCGCGCGGTATTGCGTGACGGGAACATTCACGGCCTGTTGGACATACTGCGTGACGGGCTGCATGCACTCCCGGGTGCAGCCGGTGCAGGGATCGACTTCGCACGACGGCTTGTAGCTGGTGACGGGAACGGTCTGGTACTGCGTGCGATAGGTGGTTTCAGGCACGTAGCTCGTCTGCTGGACAGGCACCATCACCGGGGGTGGGGGAGCGGCGATCGGCGCGGCCATCGGCGCCATGATCGGTGCGGCGACGGGCGCCACGGCGAAGGCGGCCGGCTTCCGGCAGCAGCCGGCGAACAGGTCGTTGAAGCAGCACTGGGCTCGCCCCGGGAGCGGGGCGGCGAACAGACCGCCCCCAAACACCACGAGCAGCACGGGCACGCGTCGCATCGTCATCGCAGGTCCTCCGCGTGCCGCCCGGTGGAGACATCCACCACCTTCGACGGCATCACGCAAGCCTAGGTTGCGCGGTTGTCGGAACGTGAAGAAAACCGGCCGGTGGAATCCTGAATTCTCACCCGCTGCGCCGCAGAACCGACGTCGTCGGACCAACCCTCACGACCGCTTCAGGCGGCCGCCGGCCGAACGCGATTCAAAACGGTCGTAGAGATCCGCGAAGGCATCGCGGATGTTGCCGCGGTGCGCGTCGTAGGCGGTCTGGAGGTCTTCGGCATCGATCAGGCCGCCGTGCGTCGGCAGCCGTTCGACGGCGGCGACGATCACCGCCGGCGTCGGACGGCAGGTGGCGATGACAGGAATCCCGGGGTCACGGTGCGCCGTGGTGACGACCGTCACGCCCCGCCAGCCGGCGATCGCGGCCAGCAGAGGGCCTGTGCCCAATGGGAGCCGCTCCCAGCCGTCGATGGCGATCACGCCGGCGCGCGGCAGGGTGGTCGTCGCCCTCACGGCCGTCAGGCCGTCGGCCGCGGTCCGCACCTGGACGTACGACGCGTGCCTGCCCCGGCTGGCCGCGGCGGCGAGCAACGCCCGCACCAGCGTGGTATTGCCGCTGCCATGCGGTCCCGTGATCGCCACGCAGCCGCCGGCGAGCTGCTCGAGCAGCGGTTCCAGGTCGAGCGGGCTGCCGTCGGCGGCGAGCGGCGGAATCGACCCTGGCTTCGTGAATCGAGTCGCAAAGGGGTTGGAGCGTGGCGGGCCGTGATCGGCGACGCCGTCGGTGCCGGCGACGGTCATGTCGACGCCACGGCGACGCGTGCCGGAGGAACGCCGCCGACGCGGAACTCGTGCTCGGACACGTAGTCCCGGCCGCTGGCGAAAAAGAATCGGACGCGGACGCACCAGCGGATCTTCACGATCACGCCCTCATAGCTCAGCGGGCTGCGGGGCAGCCGGCAGGAGAACTGGCCGGACGGTGCCAGGGGTGGCAGCCTGCCGCGATCGGTCACGCGCTCGAAGAAATGGACGCCCATGTCCTCCTCGCCCTTGCCTTCCGTGAACCACAGAACCGAGTGCTCCACGGCCCTGACAGGCTCGTCGCCAAGCCCGTCAGCCTCGTACCGTACCTCGACGGCGTCGAGCGACAGGTATCGCCGGTCGGTGTGCGAGAACTGCACCAGCACCCGCGGCGTGGGTCGGTGGACCTCCGGAACGGCCGTCATGGATGTGCCTCGCTGCCTGTGCCGGCCGGCGGGGGTGGGAAAACCACGAGTGGAAAGGAGCGGGTGAAGGGTGGCCAGCGGTCGGGCACGCCCTGCACCACGAGATTCCAGCGGATGGCGTTGTGCTCGGAGGCGAACGAGTGCATTGCGTCGGCCGGAATCGTCAGCCGGGTTCGCGCTTCGAATCGCGTGCCGGGGGTCAGTTCGAGGTCGTGCCAGTCGTGGATGCGCTCCGACCAGACGGTCAGTTTGTCGGTGCGGGTGTCGGTGCCCTGCGTGAAGGTGGCCTGCTCCTCGACGGCCAGCGACAGTTGCAGGGACCGCATGATGCCCGCCCCGCCCTGGGCGAGCAGCACGTCGCAGGTGTCGCCGGGATGCAGCGGCTGCCGGGAGATTTCGAGCTGGGTGGGACCGACGGCAGTCGCCGCCAGCAGCCGACGGGAGAACATCACGAGCCCGGTCGCCCCCACCGCCGCGAAGGGCACGAGCAGCGAGAGCAGCAGCCAGTCCATTCGGCCCCGCAGGAGATCCAGCACCGCGCCCACGCCGAGGACGCCCAGCACGGAGTTCCAGAGCAGGGCGAACAGGCCGAAGCCGAGCAGGGTCCAGCTCTCGGGGCTGTCGATCGGCAGCCGGTAGGCGAGCACCGTGCCCGGCGAGTTGACGAGGTCGTCGCACGCGGGGACGCCGGGGTGATCGCTCGCCTGGCGGGGGCCCGAGGCCAGCGGATCGAGGAGTTCCGTGAATCGTGACGACACGGCGCACCGCTCCTCGGATCGTCCCCAGCGGCGGAGCGCTCTGACGAGGCCCATGCCGCCGAACGACAACAGCGCTCCCGGGATCAGCAGCGTGAGCAGCCACATCCACCAGCTGTAGCCGCGCTCGAGCACCACCGTGGCGGGTGCCGAGGGGTCGTACCATCCGGGCACCTCGTCGCCCAGCCGCCATGCCCCCAAGGCCTCGAGCGCCCGGGAACGGTCGCTCGTCAGGGTTCCTCGGGACGGCGTGCTCCAGGATTCACGGCTCTGGCCGTCGGTGCCGTAACGAACTCGGAGGCACGGCTGCCACGTCGAGGTTGTGCCGCCGTCGGAGGCGAAGGCGGTGCGGTGCACGAGACCCTTGCCCAGCACCGTGCAGGTGGTGGGAAGGAAGTGATGGTTGATCCGCCACTCCGGAACCGCCACGCCCGAGAGCAGCAGGGCCGCGAACACGAGCCCCCCGGCGACGAGGGCTGCGTGAAATGCGGCGTCGCCGAGCGACGCCCAGGCCTGCGATCCGGTGCGGCGGTGGCCGCGTTTCTTGCCGAACAATCGCGGAAACTTCACGCTTCCACTCCTGACCGCCAAGCCGCCCGCGTGCCGGCCTCAGGAGCAGCGGGCCACGGGCTCGATCCGCTGGGGAACTCCCTCGGAGGAGTGGCCTGCAGCACGGAAGAATCCGATCTTCTCCAGCGCCTTGTACACCTCCTCGAGCGTCTTCTCACCGAAGTTCGAGATCGAGAGCAGATCGGCGCGGGTGCAGTTGAGCAGATCGTGGACCGTGAAGATTCCCTTCTCTTCAAGGCAGTTGGTCGTCCGGACGGAGAGCCCGATCTCGGCCGTGCTCATTTCGAGCTTTTCGGCCATCTCGTCGGACTGCATCAGGTTCTTGTACGGCACTCGCGGCATGGGGTCCCTCCCGTGCGAATCGAGGTGTCAGCGGTGGGCAGGCGGGCCCGTAACCCGCCTGAACCAGTCAACACTATAATCAAAGACGGTCGGAATCGCCTACCTCGTTCCCCGACGGCGGTCGTGGCTGCCACCACTCAGCCTGCCGTGCCTGCCTCGTCGCGCCCGTGCCAACCCCGTCCTTTACCACGCTCAACGAGTCCCAACGGCGTGCGGCGAGCCACGTGGAGGGGCCGCTCGTGGTGCTGGCAGGCCCTGGCAGCGGCAAGACCAGGGTGGTTACCCACCGGATTGCCCACCTCGTCTCCGAGGGCGTGCCGGCCGAACGGATCGTCGCCCTGACGTTCACCAACAAGGCCGCTGACGAGATGCGGCGGCGGGTCGCGGAACTCGTGGGCAACCAGCCTGTCGAGATGGGCACCTTCCACCGGTTCGCAGCCCGCCTGCTTCGTCGCCACGCCCGGCTCGTGGGCCTCACGGCCGACTATTCGATCCTTGACCCCGACGACACCGCCGCGACCCTCAAGCGGGCCGTCAAGTCACTGGGACTCGCCGCCACGCACACCCCGGTGGATCGGCTGGCGGGCGTCATCTCGCGGGCGAAGAACGACCTGCTCACCCCCGAGACATTCGAGCCCCGCTGGGGCCGGCCGGCCGACGACCTGGCACTCCGCGTCTGGCCCGTCTATCAGCAGATGCTGCTGCGGGCCAACTCCGTCGACTTCGACGACCTGCTCGTGCACGTGGCCGCCATGCTCGCCGAGCACCCCGAACTCCGGCGGGAACTCGACGCCCGACACCGGTTCATCCTGGTGGACGAGTATCAGGACACGAACGCGGTGCAGTATGCGATCCTTCGCGGCCTGTCGATCGACCATCCGCATCTGGCCGTGACCGGCGATCCCGATCAGGCCATCTATGGCTGGCGGGGGGCGAGCATCCGCAACATCCTCGAGTTCGAGCGTGACTATCCCGCGGCCACCGTGGTCACGCTCGAGCACAACTACCGCAGCACGGCGAGCATCCTTGGGACGGCGGATCGGCTGATCGCCCACAACGCCCGTCGCAAGCCGAAGCGGCTGCTCACCGACGCCGGTCCCGGAGAGCCGGTTCGCATCGTGCTCGATGGCTCGGGGGCGGAGGAGGCGGAGCGGATCGCGACGGAGATCGCCGCGGTCGTCCGCACGGGGCGCCGGTCACCTCGAGACCATGCGATCCTGTTCCGGGCCAACGCGCTCTCGCGGACGTTCGAACTGGCCCTGCGGTCTCGCGGCGTGCCCTACCAGCTCGTCCGCGGCCTCGAGTTCTTCAAACGACGGGAGATTCGCGACGCGGTCGCATGGCTCCGGCTGCTGCGGAATCCCCGTGACGACGAGGCGCTGCTTCGGGTCGTGAATGTGCCGCCCCGTGGGATCGGCCGGCAGTCGCTCGATCGACTCGCCGCCTGGGCCGAGGATCACGGGATGACACGACTCGAGGCCGTGACCGTGGCTGCGGCCATCCCGGGCATGCCCAAGCGGGCGGCGGGTGCATTCTCCGCGTTCGCCCGACTCGTCACCGAACTGGCGACCGACGCGGGGCGGCATGCTTCGGTGGCGGAGATTCTCGAGGCCGTCCTCGATCGCACCGGCTATCGGGCCATGCTCGCCGCCGAGCAGGAGGACGACGAGGATGGGCAGGATCGCCTGGCGAACGTGGAGGAACTGGTCACCGCGGCGCGGCAGTTCGACGAGTCGTTCGTGCATCCGCGCGGCGACGAGACCGCTACCCAGGACCCGCTTGGGGGCTTCCTGGAGACGACGGCGCTCGTGTCGGATGCCGACGCCTGGGACGCGGCGGCCGACCGCGTCTCCTTGATGACACTGCACGCTGCCAAGGGGCTGGAGTTCCCGGTGGTCTACCTGGTGGCGATGGAGGACGGCATCTTGCCGCACGAGCGGAGCCTCGACCGTCCCGAGCACCTCGAGGAGGAGCGGCGGCTGGTCTTCGTGGGGATCACCCGCGGCCGCGAGGAGGTGCACGCAAGCTGTGCACGGATGCGGGATTATCGGGGCACGAGGCGGATTTCGGCCCCAAGCCTGTTTCTCACGGAAATGCAGGGCACGGAGACCGTAGTCGTCGGCAGTGAGGCCCCGGGCGGGGTTGCGATCCGGGGTGGCGGCGGGGAGTTTGATCCGTTCGGTGACGCTGCGCGGCGTCAGGGAGACGACTTCGACGACGCCGGTCACGAGCCCCCCACCGGCTCTCGTCCACATCTCCGCCTCCTCCGCAGCGATGGCCTGACGGTCGACTTCGACGACTCGCAGGACGCCGCACCCCGCGAGGCGCCCCGGCGGCGGCGCCGCGGCGTCGAGGCGGCGATCGAGCGGGCCACCGACCTCGCGCTGCGGATGGCGGGTGCCGGGCCTGTGCGGAGAACGTACGTCACCGGGCAGCGGGTGCGGCATGCCGAGTACGGCGACGGTGTGATCACCGGCATCAGCGGCGACGGCCCGCGTTCGATCGGCACCGTGGCCTTCGACGGCCCAGCCGGGATCAGAAAGTTTCTGCTGGGGCACGGGGCGCTCGAGCCCGTCGACGGATAGCGTTTCAGACCCCGGCCTGGGTCCGCCACCATTCGACGGTGGCCCGCAGTCCGGCGTCGAAATCCTGCTTCGGCGACCATTCGAGCAGCGAGCGGGCCCGGGAGATGTCGATCACTCGTCGAGGCTGTCCATCCGGCTTCGAGGTATCCCAGACGATCCGCCCCCGATAGTCGCATGCGGCGGCGATTCGGACGACGAGGTCGCGGATCGCGATTTCACTGCCGCCGCCGAGGTTGATCGGCAGCGGTTCCTCCATCACTTCGGCCGCCCGCACGATCCCCTCCGCTGCATCGTCCACGTACAAAAACTCGCGGGTGGCGGAACCGGTGCCCCAGCAGACCACCTCGGAGGCGTTGGCCCGACGAGCTTCCTCGCACTTGCGGACCAGGGCGGGGATCACGTGGCTCGACGCCGGGTCAAAGTTGTCGCCCGGCCCATAGAGGTTGACCGGCACGGTGACGGCGCTGGCAAGGCCGTATTCCCGGCGGTATCCGTCGAGCATCACGAAGATCGCCTTCTTGGCCACGCCGTACGGCGCGTTGGTCTCCTCGGGATACCCATTCCACAGGTCGTCCTCCGAAAACGGCAACGGGCAGTGCTTCGGGTAGGCGCAGACGGTGCCGGTATGCACAAATTTCCGCAGGCCCACGCGGCGGGCGTGTTCGACGAGATGCACGCCCATTGCCATATTGGCAAAGAAAAACCTGCCGGGATGGGCCATGTTGGCCCCGATCCCCCCCACTTCAGCTGCCAGATGGATCACAACGTCCGGGCGGGCGACCGCGTAGAGTCGCGCCACATCAGCCTCGACAGTGAGGTCAAAGTCGTGGCGTCGGGGTACCACGATCTCGTCATCAGCCACCCCCCGTGCTTGCAACGCCCTCTTCACTGCGCGGCCGAGGAACCCAGCGCCACCCGTCACCACGATGCGTTGCGCCGCGAGATTCAGCATGTCCGGGTTTGAGTCGTCAACGATTGGGCAGGCTGCAGTCGTGTCCGGCGGCGATGAGCACCTGTTCCTTGCGGGCGAGTTCAAGATCGGATTCAACCATCAGGTCGATCAGGCCGTCGAAAGAAACCCTGGGTGTCCAGCCGAGTTTCCGCCGCGCCTTGCGAGAATCACCGAGTAGCAGATCAACCTCGGCCGGCCGGAAGTAGCGGGGGTCGATGTCCACGAACTCGCGGTAGTCGAGGTCGAGTCGCGAGAAGACCTTCTCGCAGAACTCGCTCACGGAGTGGGTTTCATCGGTCGAGATCACGTAGTCGTCGGGGGAGTCCTGCTGCAGCATCAGCCACAT
>JBJTQP010000118.1:0-7544 GCA_046075685.1 Planctomycetaceae bacterium
TGCTGGAAGATGCGGGGCATGATGCCGGGATCCTTGGGCTTGCCCGACCGGTCGACGAAGCCCTCCATGAAGAGCGGCACCATGTCGAGCGTGGCCCAGCCGATGTGCACCTCGCCGGCCGCGTAGGCGTCGCGCATCTGCACGGGATCGTCGATCAGCACGAGTTCCACCTTGAAGGGCTTGCCGCCCGGCGCCTGCCAGAGTTTGCCCGCCTTGAAGCCATTGTTGGCCCGGATGATCGGGGCCCAGCCCGCCCACACGTTGAGCGCGAAGCGGACGGTGTCGTCCTCGAGCGGCTTGTATCCGCTCACGCCCTTCACCGGCGGGAGCCGCTCGGCCGGCTTGAAGGTGTATTCCTTCACCGTCGTCGGCACCGACACGTCGGGCGCCTCGGTCATGCCCTCGGCGCCGCCGCCCGGGCCGCCCCCCTCCGCGCCACCCCCGACGGGGCCGCCCGCGCCAGGTCCGCCGGCACCGCCCCCGGCGGCCATGGGCCGCTGGCCGCCGGCGCCAGGCCGGCCGAACCCAAACGGCTCGAGCATCCCGGCCCGCCACGCGGCGAGGGCGACGAGGCCGAGGATCACGGCCCACACGGCGAGCCAGAAGGGGGCCTTGGGCTGACTGGACATGGTTTTACTCGCGGGGTGGTGGTGGTCGGAGTGGAGCGGCCGGAAGTCAGCCGCGGAACTTCGTCTTCGCGCGGGCGTGACCCGCCATGTGGAGCGCCTGCATCAGGTCGTAGGCGGTCACTTCGCAGAGCAGCCGGGTGACCTTCTCGTGGGCCTCCGGAGACAGCATCGGCTCGACTTCCTTCATCAAGGCCACGACCCGCTTCTCCTGCTCCTCGAGCTCATGCATCTCGACCCGCGAGTCGGCGATCGCGTCGAGAAACGAGTCGAGCTTGCGTGCGTACTCCGCGATCAAGGGTGTGTCGGTCGAATCGTCGAACCACGGGGTCTTGGCTGCCATCGGTGCGGTCCTCGGGGTCTGGTGGGCTTCGGTCACGTGCGGGGGGTCAGGAACCTATCACGTCGCGGATTGCGGCGAGCCGCTCCTGCAGGTGGGACCGGCCGCCCGGTTCACCCACCGTTTTCTTCCAGCGTTCGGGGAGGAACCGCTTCTCGGTGCACTCGAGCACCGCCGCGATCTCCTGCATCTCCTTTTCGAGCCCCTGCGCGCTTGGCATGAAGTCGTCGAGCGCCGCCTTCAGGTCGTCGGCGGAGATGGTCTCGGGGCTCGCCGTTCCCGCTTCAGCAGCCCGCTCCAGGCCCTTGCGGCGGGCGGCCAGCACCACGCTCTCGATGTCGGCTCCAGACAGGCCCAGTTCGAGATCCACGGGCCCGGGCAGGCCCGCGGCAAGCTTCACGCCGCACTTCCGGGCCATCGCGGCGAACATCGTGTCGATCTCGGCCTGGTCGTGCGGATAAAAGAGCGGAATGTGCACCTCGGCCCGGCCCTGGCGCTTGAGGTCGATCGGCAGCAGGTCGGGGCGGCTGGTGAGCAGCATCCAGACAATCTTGCCGCGATAGCGGGTGTCGCCCATCTGCCGGGCGATCATGGAAAACACGCGGGCGCTCGTCCCCGAGTCGCCGTCGCTCTGCCGGTTGCCGAGCGCCGCGTCGGCCTCGTCGATCACCACCACCACGGGCCCCAGGCTCCGCAACACGCCGAGCGCGTGCTCGAGATTGCCCTCGGTCTCGCCGACGTACTTGCTGCGGAAGTTCTTGAGCACCACGCAGGGGATGCCGACGCTGCCTGCGTAACACTCCGCGATGAAACTCTTGCCCGTGCCGACGGGGCCGCAGATCAGGTAGCCCATCGGCGCGGCGTCGAGCTGCCCGCGGCGGATGGCACGGGCGTCGGACTCGAGCCGCTGCTTGGCATCGACGTGCCCGGCCACCGCGTCGAGCGTGAGCCGTGGCTGGATGAACTCGATCAACCCGCGGCACGACCGCTCGATCAGGTCCTTCTTGCGGGCGGCAAACTCGGGACCGTCCGGGGCCGTGCCCTCGCGGGCCGAGAGCGTGATCACGGCCCGCAGGCTCTCGAGCGTGAGGCCCCCGGAGAGCGCGGCCACCCGCTGCACCGCCGCCATCTGCTCCGGCTTCACACCGGCGGCGGCCGCCGTGGCCTCGGCAAACCGCTCCCGCTCGGCGGCATCGGGCATCGGCACCTCGATGGTCGTGATGGCGGGGTTCTGCACGAGCCGGGGATGCACCTCCGAGATCGTGTCGGCGAGCAGCACGATCGAGACGTTCACCCGCCGCAGGAGCGGGTTGGTGGCCCACCCCAGCACCCGCACCAGGCGGCTGGCCGCGCTCCGCGAGGCCGACTCGCCGTCGGGCACCAGGTACTGCGCGTAGTCGAGAACCACGGCGATCCGCTTCCGCTGCTCGGGTGGGTCGATGAGGTTTCGCTCGAGGATCGCGTCGATCGCGGTCACCGCCTGGTCCGGGTCGCGGGGCCAGGTGGTGGCGTTGCCGATCCGCTCGGTGAGCCACTGGGCCATGGTCCGCAGGCGGTTCGGGTCAGGCCCGGCCAGCGGCCGCAGGCCCTTCCCCACGTCGTAGGCGAGCACCACGTCCCAGCGTCCAAACATCTCCCGCGCCAGGAAATCCGGCACCGTGCCCCAGGCCCCTGGATCAGCCGCGGCCCGTCCGGCTCCGGGCGGAGCGACCGGCACGAGGTCGCGGACGTTGCCGTGCAGCAGGAAGACGCAGCTGGTGCCGGAGAGATACGCGTCGCCGAGCCGCTCGGCCCACGGCGGACACCACTCCGGCAGCGACGACCCGACTCCGCCGGCGGCGGCGGACGTGCCGAGGCCGTTCCCGCCTGCGGCGGGAATGCCGGCTGCAGCCGGCGGTACGACGGGGGTGACGGGGGTGACGGGGGTGACGGGGGTGCTCACGGTCGGCTCCTCGAACTGCGGCTCGGGGCGCCAGGGATCAGGTCGCCTTCTGCGTGGCCCGCTCGGATCCCAGTTCCTTGTCGTCGGCCTTCACGCCGGCGGTCTCGGGCGTGACCATGCCCATCTCGATCTCAAACTCGCGGAGCGCCTGGTCGGCCATCGCCTTCTCCACGGCCTCCTCCTGGCGAATGTCCTCGAGCCCCTCTCCCGACAGGTCGGCGGCCACCCGCACCTTGGCCCGATTGAGTCCGATCTTGTCCTGGATCACGTCTTCAATCTGGCCGAAGTCGGTGGTGATGTCGAAGTTGAAACTGGTCGCCAGCTTGGCGAGTTCGGCCTCCGCCCGCGAGAGCTTGAGCTCGGCGTCGTACTTCTGGATCTTGTCCTTGAGCTCCGACAGCTTCTTGGTGGCGTGCTTGATCTTGGTGACATTGTTGTTGTAGGCCGTCTCGTGGAGCTTGAGCTGGGCCTCGTTCTCGGCGAGTTCCTTCTTGGCCTTCTGGAGGTCGAGGGCAAACTTGGAGGCCGTTTCCCGCTCACCGGCCTGGAGGTAGGCCTTGATGCGGGCCTCGAGCGTGGCCACCTGCTGCCGGTCGCCATTCACCTGGCGGGTCACCCGTTCGACGAGGGCCCGGTACTGCTCCAGACCTTCGCGGCCCTCCTTGAGCTGGTCGACCGCCTTGTCGTATTCGTACTGGAGTTGGGCGATCGGGTCGGCCGTCCAGAAGAAGTTGGCGATCTTGTTCATCTGGGCCGCAAGGGCCTTCCAGAGCTTGCCGAGGATCATGGCCGAGAACTCCGCGCAGGGGCTGAACCGGTGACCAGGGGGACCGCCGCGGCCGCGACGAGTTCGGCCGCGATTCCCCGGGGAAACGTGATACCGCTGCCGGGGGACGCCGTCAATCGGCGGCCCGATTCCGGCGGCGGTAAAACGAACCCGCCGCCCGGGAGCCGTGCCAGACTATGCGGCACGAACTCCGCCCCCCGGCCCCGCACCTCGTCCCCTGAAACCCCGAGTGCCGTGCGATGACGCCCCTGCACCTGATCGTGATGCTGATGGCAACCTTCCTTGGCGGCAGGTGTGCGGCCGGCGACACGTGGCTCACCCGCCTCCGTCAGCAGCCGATCCGCGGCGTCTGCGGCGACCTGCGGCTCGCCGACGCCGTGGCACGGGGAGCCAACACCGTCCGCACGTATGCCGCCCCGACGACCGCCGACCTCGATCGCCTGCATGCGCTCGGCCTGCGGGTGATCGTGGGCCACTGGATGCCCCACGAAGGCCGTAACATGGGCCGTGAGGGCTGGCCCTGGGAGCATTCCTATGTGCGGTCGGCCGAGACGATGGATCGCGACTTCGCCGCGATCGTCGAACGCATCGGCGGACATCCGGCGATCGTGATGTGGAGCCTCGGCAACGAGGTGCGGCTGGAGCCCCGCTACCTCGCGCAGGCCGACCGCTTGTCGCGAATCGTCCACGCTCGCCACCCTGACATGCCCACCAGCCTGACGATGGTCAACGCGCCGCAGGAGAGCGTCGCACTGGTGCGGAAACACGCCCCCGACATCGACGTGATCGGCGCCAACGTCTATGGCGCGGGAGCCGTCACCACCGCCCTGACGAGCCTGCACGAGCATTGGCCGAAGCCGTTCTATTTCTCCGAGTTCGGGCCGACGGGGCCGTGGTGGGGTCCGCAGACATCCTGGGGCGTGCGGTTTGAGCAGGCCGCGACCTCGAAGGCGGCCGACTTCGCCAAGGCCTGGGAGCGGATCGCGGCAGCCGACGACTGCCTTGGCGGCTGCGCCTTCTCATGGGGGCAGTGGCAGCGGGAGCGGATCACCTACTTCAGCATGCTGCTCACCGCAGACCCGTGGGCGCGAAAGGCTGCCGACGACGAGCATCGATTTACGCCTCTGGCCGACGAGATGGCCCGCCTCTGGGCCGGAGCGTATCCGCGCGACCGGGCTCCGCGGCTCGACCGCATCGAGATCGACGGCCGCACGCAGTGCGACATCATCCTCCCACCCGGGAAGCCATTCGTGGCCGCCGCCACGGTGACCGATTCACCACGGTCGCCGCGTCGCTACCGATGGTGGATCGCCCGCCAGGACGCGGGCAGCCTCCACAGCCTCGTCGGGCCGATCGATGCCACCGAGCCGACCGTGACGCTCCAGGCCCCCGCCGAGTCGGGGCTCGAACTCATGCTGCTGTGCCTGGTGCTCGACGGCGAGTCCACCGCCTGCGGCTCCACCATGCCCTTCAAGACGGCCGACTGATCACAGACGGCCATTTCACGGCCAAAAAGATGCGGCATGGGCGGCCGGGCCGGGGTTTCGTCGCGGTCCGGGGCGGGGTAGAGTGTGGCGTGTGGGGACGAGGTTTCGGGAGGGGATCATGCGAGACGACAGAAGGAGTTCCGGCTTTACCTTGGTCGAGCTGTTGGTGGTGATCGCCATCATCGCCACCTTGATCGGCCTGCTCCTGCCCGCTGTGCAGACCGCCCGCGAAGCAGCCCGCCGCGCGGCCTGCGGCAACAAGATGCGGCAGGTGGGCCTCGCCCTGCACGGCTATCACAACGCCAAGAAGGCGCTGCCCCGCGGCTACGGCAACCGCAACCTCAACAACTCGGCCTTCACCGCGAACAACTCCAAGAACAGCTGGCAGCTGGCCACTCCCGACACCTGGGCCGTGGAACTGTTTCCCTACCTCGAAACGCAGCCACTGTACGACCAGTTCGACCCGACGAAGCCCGCCGGCAGCCCGACGGCCGGACCGGGCCGCACCACGGCGAACGCCCAACTCGTGAAGGAGCAGTTGCCGATGTACATCTGCCCGAGCGACCCGTCCGGGCAGCAGCCGGTCTTCAAGAACCGCTGCAACTACAACAACATCCGGCTCACCAGCGAGATGCACGGCATCTGGTATGCCAACTGCTTCGGGCCAACCGTCCTCATCGACCGTCCCGGGTGCATGTACTGCCCGACCAACGCGACCTGGGGTGCCTCCACGACGCCGGGCCCCAACAATCCCTGCTGCAACCTGATCGGTCCCACGAGCCATCAGGGCTTCGCCGGCGTGTCGATCGGCATGTTCTCGCAGGAGCCGATCGCCGTGGCCTTCAAGAAGGTGTCCGACGGCCTCACCAAGACGATCATGCTGGGAGAGACGCTGCCCAACGAGACCGTGCACAATGCCGTCTACATGCCGGGCATGACGGTGCTGACGAACATCCCGCTGAACACCTTCGCCCTGCGCACGGAGATCGTCCCGGACGGGCAGCACGATCCCCCGGGCGTGTCCTCCTCGATCGACTACCGGCTCAACGGCATCAAGAGCCGGCATCCGGGCGGGGCGATGGTCGCGATGGGTGACGCCTCGACCCGCTTCCTCGTGGAGAACATCGAGGATGAGATGCTCTGGGCGATGGGCACCATCTCGCTGGCCGCCCGGGACGTCGTGCCGGTGACGGAAAAATGAGGTACTTCATGAGTTTCACGCGGGTGTTGTGCCTGAGTGCCGCCGTGCTGGCGCTCGGCGGGGCGTCGGGGTGCGGGTCGCGGGGCCTTGTGCCCGTCGAGGGCCGCGTCACGTTCGCCGGGCAACCCCCGCCCGCGGGCGGCTACGTTTTTTTCGTGCCGGTGGATGGCGGCGCCGGCAGCGAGGGCATCAAGCCGCGTTCGGGCACGGCGCTGTTCATGCAGGATGGTGCGTTCACGGTCACCACGTTCAAGAACGGCGACGGGCTGCGCCCGGGGCGGTACGAGGCCCGGGTCGAGTGCGCCAAGCCGCGCACGGGCGGCGCGTCGGAGGGAGACGGTGGCTCGGCGGTGCCGCCGAACTTCAAGCCCCCGGAAATCGTCGTGCCCGCGTCGGGATCAGGATCGGTTCGCGTCGACATCGACGTGCGCTGAACGCCTGCCGGGCCGCCGGTGACCGCGATGACGTGCTGCCTGCATGCCCGGAATCAGTGCGCCGCCTCGCGGGCGAGCGCGCACTCGAGATGCCGAGGCCCCTCGGGTCACAGCGGCTTGCCGTCGAACGTCACCGAACCGGTCACCGCGAGCCGACCTTCGGTCCTGCCACAACCGGTCGACGCCACGACGAAGGCCATGCCCAAGAATGCCGCATTCATCCGGATCATGGCAGGCCTTCCATTTCACTCTGGGCGATGCTGCTGGCCGCCCGCCACGTGATCAGGTCGATGTCGTCCACCACGAACCGGACCGATGCATCACACAGGGCAACGGCAACGCCACCCGGATGGCGGCTGCGCGAGATCATGCAATACGGACTCCACTTGATCCTCGCGCGTCGGTTCAACTCCGCGGCGGGCCGGATTCCGCAGGCTGCAAGCCCGCGGCTAGCAGAATCTCAGCGCGGGGCTGCCCATGCCCGAGAGCCGGCGTATGCCCGGGCACCGATCCGCCATCGGCGGATTGGTCGGCGCAGCCAGGAGCCGGACTCCGCAGGCTGCAAGCCTGCGGCTACGAAAATCTCAGCGCGGGGCTGCCCGCGCCCGAGAGCCGGCGTATGCCCGGGCACCGATCCGCCATCGGCGGATTGGTCGGCGCAGCCAGGAGCCGGACTCCGCAGGCTGCAAGCCTGCGGCTACGAAAATCTCAGCGAGGGGCTGCCCGT
>JBJTQP010000119.1:0-19849 GCA_046075685.1 Planctomycetaceae bacterium
GTCGACGCTTCCGCGCTCGACATCCGGCCGGGCGATGTTTTTAACCCCACCCCCGGCACAAACTATGTGTCGTCCGGCGGAAAGGTCACCTACTCGGGCGGGAGCATGCCAGGTGCTCTAGAAGTCTCGGGGACGAGCGCAACGCTGGGCCGCTCCACATTCACCGCAAACTCGGCGCTACAAGTTTCAAACCTCAGTGTATCCTCAAACGGCGTCTTCGCCCAGAATTCGAATGTCACGGTATCGAGCACGTCGGGAGGATGGATCGGGGCCTCCATCTCCTACGGCGGCGTTCTTCGCCTCAACAGCGGCACGCTCACGACACCTACGCTCTCGCTCAGTGGATCCGGCTCGATCGTGCAGGCGGGGGGAGCCTATGCCGCCGATTCGGTGAGCCTGTCGAGCGGGGCCGTGCTCCGCTTCACGGGGGTCGACCGCACGACCTCCGCGCTCTCCGTGAGCGGCGCCGGGTCTCAGTTCATCCAGCAAGCGCCGCTTGCGATCTCCTCCCTGGGGCTCTCCAGCGGCGGGCGGCTGCTGCTCACGAGTTTCAGCGGCACGGGTGGTCTCGGCTCGTGGGCGCTGCGTCTGCCGGGCGACTGGATGTACACCATCTCCGGCTACATGGGATCCGTGCTGGTCTCGTCGAGCAATGTTCCCGGCACGATGGTGGCGGTCTTCGACCCCGTGGCGAACAGCACGTTCGTAACGGCGAACATCACGACGGCCATCGTCGCCGACGTGCCCGCGAGCACGGTCCGAACGGGTTCCCAGGTGATGTATCCGCAGATCGCCACCGGTGGATCGTTGCGGAAGACCGGTGCGGGAACGTTGCTGCTCGACCAGGCCAACACGCTGACGGGTTCGACGACCGTCGGGGCGGGGCGGATCGCGCTGGCACACCCCTCGGCGCTCGGGTCCAGTCGCCTCGTGCCGCTCGCGGGCGGCACGGTGGTGCTGGCGCCCGGTCTGCAGACGGTGGTCGGCGGACTGGCGGCGAATGCCGGGGGCCTTGTCGACGTCGGCACCGGCCTGGTCACGGTTTCCGCCGGACTCTCGGCAGCCGACCTCGTCGCCGCGATCATCACCGGCATGGGCGATGGCAGTTGGAACGGGGCCGGCGGCATCACCTCGAGCGCGGCGGCGAGCAGCGAAGGGGGCCGCACGGTGGGCTGGCTCGACAACGGCGACGGCTCGACGACCTTCGCCTTCGCGGCAGCCGGTGACACGAATCTCGACTGGCAGGTCGATATTCTCGACTCGGCAAACTTCCTCTCCAGCGGCAAGCTCGACTCGGGCTTGCTCGCGACGTGGAACGAGGGTGACTTCACCTACGACGGGCTCGTGGACGTGCTCGACGCGGCAGCGCTGCTCTCCACGGGCCTGCTCGACGCGGGGGCGTATAACGGCCCCGCGGGAGGCCTCGCCGCCGTTCCGGAACCCTCGGCGTGCGCGGTTGTGCTCGCCGGTCTCGTCTGCGGCGGATTCTCGATCTGGCGGCGGCGGTCCATGGTCGACGCGTGCCGTGCCGCACTGCCACCGTGCCGAAATCGCCCGCCGCGACCATAATGCGGGCCAGGCCTTCGACGCACGCCGGCACGCCATGTGGATCACCTTCATGCTCTCGGGCGGGTTTGCGGGACAGGTCCGCGGCTGCCGGATCGACACACAGACGCTCGCCGCCGGCGACCGGGCGGCGCTCGAGGCCCTGGTGATCGCCAGCGGGCTGGTGGCGTCGTTCGAGCGGTTCGCGGCGGCGGCCCGCGACCGCCCGCAGTACGACCTCGCCATCGAGCGGGCCGAGGCGTTCGTCCGCGTGTCGTGCGACGACGCCTCGCTCCCGGAGCCCGCCCGGCCGCTGGTCGCAGACTTGGTGGGCCGCTCGACGCCGCAGCCGCTCACGTTCGCGGTGCCCGAAGCCCGGGAGCATGCGGCCGCGGACCGGCCGTCGGCCGAGAAAGCCCTGCCCGGCCGTTGTCCACCTGGCCGATCGGTGGAAACGCCGGAGGGGGCCACCGTCGGCAGGCCACGCGACTCCTTCGGACAGCCCGGCTCCACAGCGTGCTGGGGCCGCTTCGTGGGCGACGTGGTGGCGAAGTGGGATGCAAACGGCCGCGACATGACGCTCGTGGAGCCGTTCGGCTACGTCGATCCCCGCGATGTGCGCTGGGAGGCCCCGGCGGCGTCGGTCGTCAACGGCGCGAGCATTCCGCGGGCCTTCTGGTCGCTGATCGGCGGCCCGTTCGAGGGTCGCTTTCGCAACGCCTCGGTGGTGCACGACGTGGCCTGCGTGGATCGCGGGCGGCGCTGGCAGGACGTGCATCGGATGTTTCACGACGCCTGCCGCTGCGGCGGCGTGGGGTCCGCACAGGCGTCGGCGATGTACTACGCCGTCTACCACTTCGGCCCGCGGTGGACCGTCGAGGAGCGACGCACGGTGGTGGGCGGGGCGGCACGCGTGGACCGCGTGGTCCGCGACGACACGCCGCCCCCGCCCACGGCCGCCGACGTGACAGCGGTGGAGCGGTATTTCGCGGCCCACGACGTGCCCGCCGACGCCGTGCCGACGCTCGCGATCCCCGGGGTGCGGCCATGATGCCCGCGACGCGGGGCTCGGCCCGCGGCCTCGTCGAGATCGCTCGGCCTCACCTCCCGCCGGCTGCGGTCGACCACGTGGCGCGGGCCTGCGGCGGCCTGCGGATGGACCTCCGCGTGGTGCGCCCGCGGCGGTCGAAGCTCGGCGACCACCGCCCGCCCCATCCGCCGCGTCGGCCGAGGCATCACATCACCGTGAATGCCGACCTCAACCCGTGGGCGTTCCTGACCACGCTGCTCCACGAGGTGGCGCATGCCGCCACCTGGGAGCGGCACGCGCGGAGCCGGCGCTGGGTGCGGCCCCACGGCCCCGAATGGCAGGCCGAGTTCGCGGCGGTGCTCCAGCCCTTCCTCGACGAGCGGGTGTTTCCGGCCGAGCTCGCGGCGGCCGTGCGGCGGTCGCTTGCCAGTCCAACGGCGGCCACCTGCAGCGACCGCGGCCTGCTCCTCGCGCTGGCCCGCTACGACCAGGCGGCAGCGGGCCGGGTGCGGGTGGAGGAGCTCGCGGAGGGGGCGTGGTTTCGGGTGGACGGCCGGCACGTGTTCCGCGCTGGCCGGCTCGTGCGGACGCGGCGGCGGTGCTTCATGGCCGGCAGCGATCAGGAGTATCGCGTGCACGGCCTGCTCGCCGTCGAGCCCCTCGACGGGCCGCCGGCGGTCAGTGTGTCGTCGCGGCGGCGGCAGCGGTGGCGGTAAGCGCCACGCAGGCGAGCGCCCGCGGTCCGCGGACGAAGATCCGGTCGCCCACGACCGCGGGGTGGGCGTACGTCGACTGGCCGGGCGGCAGCAGCTGGAGCCGGCCGCGGATGTCGAGCGCGTCGCCCCGCGGGTCGATGAGCACGATCTCGCCCTTGTCGGTGAAGGCCAGCACCCGCTCCGGCGAGGCGACGAGCGACACGTGCCCCGCAAGCGAGCGGTCGAACTTCGTCCACACCGGGGCGAGGTCGGGCGTCGCGAGGCAGTGCACCTTGCCCTTCACGATCCCCACGAGACGCGCGCCGCAGAGCACGGGCGTGTGCATGTCGGGCGCGAGGCCGGCGTAGCCCGCCCGGCGGATGCCGGCGCCGTCGACCAGCCGCGTGCCGTTGTTTTCCGTCGCCACCACCACGCCGTCGGCGAGCACCAGAGGCGTCGGCACGTTGAAGTCGCCAACGACCTGTGGAGGGAGCGTCCAGAGCCGCGTGCCGGACGCGACGTCCCAGCCGCCGAGGCTCGCCGCGTCGAAGCCGACGAGCTGGCGGCGGCCAGCGAGCGTGCAGTCGACGAACGAGGCGAACGCCGCCCCGCCGCCGGGTGTCCGCCAGAGCACGTTGCCGGTGACGGGCTCGAGGGCCACGACCGACGCCTCCGGACCGCCCGGATTCACGATCAGCCTGCCGTCGGCGACGAGCGGCGACGAGCAGACGCCCCACACCAGGTCGCCCGCGGCCGCGAAGTCGTCGCGGAGGTGCCGCTCCCAGGCCACGCGGCCGTCGGCGAGATCGACGCAGTGCAGATGGCCGAAGGCGCCGAGCAGGTAGCCGCGGCCGGCGTGGATCAGCGGCGTGGCCCGGGGCGAGTTGCCGTAGTCGAGCCGTCCCTCTGCGGGATATTCGAGCGTCCACAGCCGCCGGCCCGTGTCGGCGTCGAGGGCGTGGAAGACGTCGTGGCGGTCGTCGGCATCGCGGTCGCCCACGAGCACCACGCCCTCGCCCACCGCCACGCCGCCGAGCCCCTCGTTGAAGAGCGGCCGCTTCCAGACGACCGTCGGCTTCTCGGGCAGCGCGTCGGGCAGCCAGGGAACGGCCGCATCGCGCTGCCGGCCCCGCCAGCCGGGCCAGTCGGCCGCGGGCGGCCGGGCGGCCGCTGGAGCTGGCGGCGGCGCCGGGGCGGGGGACGCCGCGCCGGCGGGCGGTGAACGGTGATCAGGCAGCGGCTCAAAGCCGCCCTGCGACTCGATCGCCATCTGGAGCAGCGGCAGCGACTTCGTGTCGAGGAGCGCGGCCAGGATCCGCTCGCGGTCGGCCGCATCGACGTCGCCCGACACGAACGCCGTGATGAACGCCACCTCGCCGGTCTCGCCCACGACGCGGATGTCGCCCTTCTTGATGGTGCCGCAGCCCTCGAGCAGCGGCGCGGCGTAGCTCGAGATCACGGTCGCCGTGGGCGGCGAGCCCGTGGCCGCCGCCTCCACGACCGCCGCCGCCCCGACGGTGCACGACCCCGCCGTCTGGCAGTCGGGCGGAAGCTCGATGCCGGCGGCCGCGAACAGCGTCCGGGCGGCGGCATGCTTCTCGTCGCAGTCGGCCGGGCCGAGCATGATGCGGTGCGCCTTCAGGTCGGCGACGGCCTGCGCCGGATCGTCCCCGCGGACGATCACCAGGCCCCGCTGCGTGGTCAGACCGTCCTTGCCCGCCAACGCGGCGACGGGGACGACGTCGAGCCCGAGCCGCGCCGCATCCGACTCGATCACCGACCGCTTGCCGATCACCAGATCGAATCCGCCCTCGCGGAACGCGTCGAGCGACTCGCCGAACGCGGCCTGCACCTCGCGGCCCAGCGCTTCGCCGAGGAACGACGCCAGTTCCTCGTAGTCGCGCTGGGCGTAGCCCTGCACGCAGGGGCAGGAAAGCTGCCTGGCCAGCGGATCCATCACCGCGAGCCGGAGCGGCTCGGCGGCGGTGACCACGCTGCACGCGGCGACCACCGCGGCGGCCAGGGCGAGCGTCGGCCTCACGTCCGCTTCTCCAGCACGAGCACCCGGCCGTTCTCGATGTCGAGATAGTAGAGACGGCTGCCGTCCCTGGAAAAGCCTATCGATGAGTTCTTGCAGCCCGGCCTGACCCCCGCCGCGCCGAGAATGTCGACGAGCGTGCCGTCGGGGGTGAACTGCTTCACGATGCCGTTGGACTCCGAGAGCAGCAGGCTGCCGTCGGGGCCGGCGCAGGCGTTCATGGGGTTGCAGCAGCCGCCGAATCCCTTGCGGACATCGGTGCGGTTCGCCTGGCCGAACGTCCGCAGCGGCTCGCCGTCGAGGCCGTAGATGGCCACATGGTGGGCGGCGTTTTCCGCGATCACGAGTTCGTTGCCGATGACCTGCACGTCCATCTGTCCGCAGCAGCCGCGGAGTCTGTCGATGATCTTCTCGGGATTCGCGAAGTCGCGGCCGCACCGTCAGACGCCGAAGCCATAGCCGGCGGGCTCGTTGGCGACGAGGAACAGGTGCTCGCGGGAGGCGGCCACGCGATGGATCGTGCGGGCCTTGGCGAGGCCGGCTTCCACGGCCCGCGCCCCGGAGACGTCGCCCTGGTCGAGCAAGGCCTTGTACGATCGCTCCATCATCCGCGCCCGGGCCAGCTCAGCCTTCTGCCGCGGCGTGAGGTCGTCGGTCGGAATCTCCTCGAGATGCTCCTGCACGCGGACGATCCCCTCATACTGCTCCTGCCGCGACGCCATCTGCTCGCGGTGCTGCTCGGTGATCTCCTCGCGGAGCCGGGCCTGCTCGTCGGCGGAGAGCGTGAAGTGGGGCGCGGTGGCCTCCGCCACCTGTGTTCCGTTGGCCGAGAACACGGCCACGCGGTCGCCGCCCACGGCGATCACGCCACCGTCCTCCGCCACGGTCAGCCCCTTGCAGGCGAAGGCGAGCGGTGTCGCATGCCGTGTCTCACCGCTGGAATCCAGCCAGATGAGTTGGTTCGGCGGCGGGCCTGCCGGCGGGCTCTGCGAGCGCTTCAGGAGGGCGGCGATCCGGGCCGCGAGCGGCGCCGCCCCGTACCGCTCACCCTCTCCAGTGGCGATCACGACGCCGCCGTCGGCAAGCGGGTGGAACGCGAGGATCCTGCCGCGGCCTGCGGGCGGATCGATCGCCCGCGTCTGCTGGAAGGTCGCCGTCTGCCGCAGGGAGGCGACGCTCTCCTGCTCGGCAACGGGGGCGACGACGTCACCCCGTGCAGGGGCGGTTGTCAGCAGCGCCGCGACGGCGAGGCTGGCGAGCCATGGACGGCGCACGTGGCACATGCGTGGTCTCCCCTCGGACAGCGGCTGCCGGAGCGGCCGCCGCCGGGAGGGAGTCTATCGCATGCCGCGGCCGTCAGCCCAACCGGGGGAGCGGGGCCCTTCCCGGGAGATGCGCTCGCAGCGACGATCGAGGCGTCAGTTTCCGCCCTTGGTGACGCCGCGGTGGTGCCGGCGGCGGACGGTGTTGCCGTAGACGTGGAGCGGCCGGTAAGGCCGCTCGAGCACCGGGGTGCTCTGGATCTGCTGGCGGGTCTCCCCGAAGGTGATGACCCGGGGGTCGAAGCCGGTGCTGGCGGCATCGGCCGGCGAAACGGGCACAAGCGCGGCCGCGGCGACGGCCGTGATCACGAGGGTGCGCATGGTGGTGATGATCGATTCAGAGGGGAAGCCGGCCGTCAGTGGTGATCGGCCCGCGGCGGGCTGCGGCTTGCAGTCGGTGTCGGTGGCCGGCCCTTCATGATGCGATCGTCACCACGCGGCCCGATGTGGGGCGAAGACCCGCAGGGCCCGCCCGTGGCCGGCCGCCGGCAGGCACAACGTGGTGTATAGTGCGGCCGCGAACGACGGACTCTCGGACGCACGGGCAGGTGTCATGGTGGGGCGGACGGGGATCGCCGGCACGCGGGCCTCGTGCATGCACGCGATCGTGGTGCTGGCCATGGCGGCCGTGCTGGCCGGGGCGCATGCCGACGAGGGATGGTCGCGGTGGCGGGGCGTTGACGGGGCCGGCCGCGGTCGTGAGGCGCGGTTTCCGGTGGAGTGGTCGGAGGCCGACCTGGCCTGGTCGACGCCGCTGCCGGGGCGGGGGCATGCCTCTCCGGTCGTGCGTGCAGGTCGGATCTACACCGCCAGCGCCGACGAGGCCGCCGGCGTCCGGATCGTCGCCTGCCACGCGCTCGACGACGGCCGGCTGATCTGGTCACGCGAACTCGCCGGGCCGCTGGCGATCGGCACCTCGGGCGACGGCGGCGGCGACACGCGGCTGGTCGCCGTGCGAATGCCTGACACGGCCGGCGGCCGCGATCTGGTGGAACCGGAGATCGCCTTCACCCTCGACCGCAGCGCCGCTCCCTACGTGCCCACGCCGCTGGTGGTGGGCGGGCGGATCTACCTCTGGGGCGACCGCGGCGTGGTGACCTGCGTGGATGCGGCCACCGGCGGCATCCGCTGGCGGGGCAGGGTGGGGGGCACGTTTTCGGCGTCGCCGATCGCGGTGGGCGGCACGGTGCGGAACGTCTCGGCCGACGGCGAGATGGTGACGCTGGCCCAAGGCGACGCCTTCGAGGTGCTCGGCCGCGCGTCCCTCGGGGAGGAGTGCCGGGCCACGCCGGCGGTGGTCGGAAGACGGATGGTGCTGCGGACGGCCGGCCGGCTCGCGGCGCTCGACGCCGAGCCGCAGCCTTGACGCCGGCCGGGGCGGGATCGGATACCATGCCTCCATGCTCTGGATCGCATGGAAGATGCTCGTCGGCAACCGGGTCAAGTACCTGGGCATCGTGTTCGGCGTGATCTTCGCCGCGCTGCTGATCGCGCAGCAGGCCTCCATCTTCTGCGGCCTGATGTCGTTCACCGTCAGCCAGATCCTCGACGTGGCGGGGCCCGGCATCTGGGTGATGGATGCGGGCGTGCAGTATGTGGACGACATCAAGCCGCTCACCGACACGGAGCTGTTCCGCGTGAAGAGCGTGCCCGGGGTGGCGTGGGCGGTGCGGCTCTACAAGGGGATCGCCCGGGCCCGGCTCCCGGAGGGGGTGTTCGAGCAGATGATCCTGCTCGGCCTCGACGACGCCACGCTCGTGGGGGCGCCGCGGCAGATGCTGGCGGGCTCGGTGACCGACCTCCGCCGCCCCGACGCGGTGATCATGGACGACGCGGGCTACAAGAAGCTCTGGCCGGGCGAGCCCTATCGCCTGGGGCGGACGTTCGAGATGAACGACCGCCGGGCGGTGCTGGTGGGGATCACGCGGGCCCGGCGAACGTTCACGAGCTTCCCGATCATCTACACGCGGTACAGCCAGGCGGTGCTGTTCGCGCCGCCGGAACGGAAGGTGCTCTCCTTCGTGCTCGCGGAGCCCGCGGCCGGCGTGGCCGCCGCCGATGTCTGCCGGCGGATCCAGGAGCGGACCGGGCTGCTCGCCGTCACGCCGCAGCGATTTCTCTGGAACACGGTCTCCTACTACCTGCGGAAGACCGGGATGCCGCTCAACTTCGGGATCACGGTGTTCCTGGGCTTCCTCGTGGGCACGGCGATCGCGGGCCAGACCTTCTACCTGTTCACGGTGGAGAACATCCGGCAGTACGGGGCGCTCAAGGCGATGGGCGCCGGCAACTGGACGATCCTGGCGATGGTGCTCGCCCAGGGGCTGCAGGTGGGCCTCGTCGGCTACGGCGTGGGCGTGGGGCTGGCGGCGTTGTTCGGCTGGTGGGTGAGGGGGGCGTCGCGGCTGGCGTTCTTCATGCCGTGGGAGGTGCTCGCGATCACCGCCGTCGCGGTGTTCCTGATCGTACTGATCGCCAGCCTGGTGTCGGTCCGCAAGGTGCTCGTGGTCGAGCCGGCGATCGTGTTTCGAGGATGAGCCCCATGCAGGCCGGCACCGACCTCGCCGTGCACGTGCGGGGCGTCACCAAGGACTTCGGTAGCGGGATGGCCGTGACGCGGGCGCTCCGCGGCATCGACCTCGACGTGCCGGCCGGCGAGCTGCTGATGCTCGTGGGGCCCAGCGGCTGCGGCAAGACCACGCTGGTGTCGATCATCGCCGGCACGCTCGACCCGACCGCCGGCGAGGTGGTCGTGCTCGGGGAGGACCTCGCCGCGATGTCGAACGGCCGCAAGGTGCGGTTTCGCCGCGAGAACGTGGGCTTCGTGTTTCAGGCCTACAACCTGCTCCCGGCGCTCACGGCCGTCGAGAACGCCGCGGTGCCCCTGATCATCGCGGGCTGGAAGCGGCGCCGGGCCGTGGAGGCGGCGGCCGACGTGCTCGACCGGCTCGGTCTCGGCAACCGGCTCGATCGGCTGCCCAGCGAGCTCTCCGGCGGCCAGCAGCAACGGGTGGCGATCGCGCGGTCGCTCGTCCACGAGCCCCGGCTGCTGATCTGCGACGAGCCCACCAGCGCCCTCGACGCGGAGAACGGCCGGATCACGATGGAGCTGA
Organism: Planctomycetaceae bacterium; assembly: GCA_046075685.1. Classification (GTDB taxonomy): domain Bacteria; phylum Planctomycetota; class Planctomycetia; order Pirellulales; family UBA1268; genus QWPN01. The sequence goes on from JBJTQP010000119.1 coordinate 9,744, forward strand.
TTCGCGAGGTGGCCGTGCAGCCGGGCCGGGCGGTGATCGTGGTCACGCACGACGCGCGGGTGTATTCCTACGCCGACCGGATCGCGTCGATGGAGGACGGCCGGATCGAGTCGGTGGTGGCTGCCGGGCAGGCCGCACCGGAATAGCGGCCCCGTGGTAGAGTGGGATCTGCATGGCAGCTTCCATCGATCAGCCCCGGCGGCTCGACCGCGGGATCACTCTCGCCGACCTCGTCACGCAGCGGCTGCTGCCGCTGCTCGCGGTGGCCCTGCTGGCCTTCGCCGGCTGGTACGTCTCGGCATCCCGGCCGGTGGTGGAGACTCCGCCGCCGCCGATCGCGCCCGCCTCCAACCCGTTCGCCGACGCGGTCGCCGCGGCCGGGATCGTGGAGGCGCAGACGGAGAACATCGCGGTGGGCTCCGACACCCCGGGCGTGGTGGTGGAGGTGCTGGTGAAGGTGGGCGACGAGGTGCAGGCGGGCACGCCGCTGTTTCGGCTGGACGACCGCGACCTCCGCGGCGAACTGGCGGTGCAGCAGGCGGCCGTTGCCGAGGCGAAGGCCGACCTGGTGCGGCTGGAGGCGGCGCCGCGGCCGGAGGAGATTCCGGTGCGGGCCGCGGCGGTTGCGGAGGCGGAGGCGGCGGTGATCCGCGAGGCCGACGCCCTGAAGCGAAACGAGGAGACGTTTGCCCGCAAGGTCTCCACGGAGCAGGAACTGATCCAGCGGCGTGAGGCACTTGCCGCGGCCCGGGCCAGGCGTGCCAAGTCGCAGGCCGATCTCGACCTGCTCGAGGCCGGGACGTGGCAGTACGACCGCGACGTCTCGCGGGCGGCCCTGGGGCGGACCGAGGCGGAAGTGGCCAAGCTCATGATCGACCTCGACCGGCTCACGGTCAGGGCGCTCGTCGCCGGCCAGGTGCTGCAGGTCAACGTGCGGCCGGGCGAGTTCGTGGGCACGCCGCCGAACGAACCGCTGATCGTGCTGGGCAACGTGGAGCGGTTGCACGTCCGCGTGGACATCGACGAGTACGACATTCCCCGGCTCGAACCCGGGCACCCCGCGGCGGCGTTTCCCCGGGGCAACCTCCAGGAAAAGTATCCGCTGGAGTTCGTCCGCGTGGAGCCGTTCGTGATTCCCAAGAAATCGCTCACCGGCGACACCACCGAGCGGGTCGACACCCGGGTGCTGCAGGTGATCTACGCCACCGACACGGCCGGCCGGCCGCCGCTGTTCGTGGGGCAGCAGATGGAAGTGTTCATCGACGCCGGCCGATGACTCGCCGCGGCCGCGTGGGCGAACCCTCGGTCGATCGTGGAGTCCGTATGAGATATCTCTTCTGGGTGACTCAGCGAGACGCTCCCGGATCTCGGCTGGCGCCGGCCTCGACCTTGTACCGCAGGTCGACGACCTCGTCGGTGAGCTGCTCGATGTTCCACTCGAGTTCCGCGAGCAGCGAGAGCTCGTAGTCGAGATTGCGGCAGAGCTCGAGCCGGATGTCGGCCAGCTCCACCTTGGCCCGCAGCCGCTCGACGTTGATGTCGCTCACGCTCCCGGGCGTGCGCTGCGTGGCCCGCTCCGCAGCCTCGAGGTCGCCCCGGGCGTCGGCGCAGGCGGCCTCCGCCGCCGCGATGCACACCTGCCGGGCCGCCGTCCGCGGATGCTCGCGGGCGATGTCGACCTGCCGCCGCAGCATCGCGACGTGGTTCCTGAGCCGCTGGATCTCCCGGTCGCCGACCGCGTCGTGAAATCGCTCGTTGGCCGCGATGGCACGCTCGAGATCGAGTTCCGCGACGCGGAGCCGCGCCTCGGTGGAACGCAGCTGCAGGTGGTGGATGCGATCTTCGGGGTTCGAGGTCGGCGCTGGAGTTGGAGCTGGAGCCGGGGCTGGGGCGACGGTTGAGACGTCGGCACGGGGGGCGTCGGCGGCCCGGCACGTCCGCTCGAACGAGCGGCCTGCGGGAGCGACGACCGCGGCGAGCAGAGCGGCCGCGGCGGGCCACGAGCGTGAAACGGTCGACATCATCATGCCTCCAGGACGTGCGGACCATGGTTCCCATCAGGCTTCGGCATCTGCGTGAACGCACACGCCGGATCCTCTGCACCGAATGGTACACGGCCCGGAGTGTCTCGTGCCTCGTTCAGGGATGAGGCACCTGGGCGGGCTGCATCAGGTAGCCGATGAGGTCGCGAATCTCGTCGGCGGACAGCGGGTCGAGCAGCCCTTCGGGCATGGGAGACTGCGGCGTCACCTCGACCGACTCCACGTCGGCACGCGGGATCACCTGCCGCCCCGTGGGCGTTACGAGCGTGAGGGTAGTCTCGTCGCGGCCGGCCACGAGGCCCCCAAGCACGCGGCCGTCGGTCAGGCGGACGATCGACAGGCGATACTCGCGGGGCACCACGCCTCCGGGATCGACGAGATTCTCGAGCAGGTGGTCGAGGTTGGTGCGGTTGCCGCCGGTGAGGTCGGGGCCGAGGGCCTCGCCGGCGCCGAACAGCCGGTGGCAGCGGCTGCAGTGGCGCTCGAACTGCACCCGGCCGCGGGTGGGATCGGCGGCGGCCAGCGCGGCGGGCGTGAGGTCGCGGCGGAGGGACTCGATCCGCCGATGCTTCTCCTCCGGCGTGGTGCGGACATCACCCCAGTGCTCGTCGAGCAGGGCGTTGGCCGCGGGGTCGCCCAGCCCGCGGATCTGCCGCAGGTCGTGGGCCGCGAGGTCGCCGCGGGGAATCGTGCCGGCGGCGACCGCGGCGAGCAGCTCGCGGGCGAAGGCCGGCCGCGACGACAGGATCGCCACGAGACCGGGGCGATCGTCGCTGCGGAACTTCGGGTAGGCGGCGACCAGGGCCCGGGCGGCGTCGGGATCATCGCTGCGGGCCAGGCCTGTGGCGGCCACGACCTGGAGCCGCCGATCGCGGAGCAGGCCGAGGCAGAGGTCGCGCAGTTCCGGGGCTCCCTGGCGGACGAGCGACTCGAGCACCGCGCGGCGGACCTCGGCCGGCGCGTTTGCATCGAGCACGAGGCGGCGGGTCTCCGCCGCGGCGCGGCCGTCGCCGAAGAGTGCCGAGAGGTCGCGAACCACGGCGGCGAGCTGCTCGTCGTCGCGGCCGAGAGCCGCTGCAGCCGTGTCCCAGTTCGCCGGCTTGGGCGCCCGCCGCCATCCGGCGAGGCCGTCGGCGAGACCCCGCACGAGGTCGCTTTGCAGCGCCGCGTCGGCGGTGGCCGCCGCGGTCGCCACGATGCGCGCGACGCCCTCGCCGCCGGCTGCGTGTGGCCCGCGTTGGTCGATGAGCATGGCCAGCCGTCGGGCGATCAGCCGTCGCGTCTTCGGCCACGTCGACTCGGCGGCGAGGTCGGCGGCCTGCAGGGGATCGGCCTCCACCACCGGCATGAGGCCGTACCAGACGAGCAGCGGCAGGTTGTGGTCGGCGGCGTCGGCCGAGCGGGCCATCAGGCGGGCGGCCACTGCGGCCCGCGCCGGCACGGGCAGCCGCTGGAGCGCCGAGGCCAGCGCGAGCCGCACGAGGCCGCTGGGATCGTCGGCCGCGAGCCGCACGAATGCGGGCTCGAGCCGCGCGGAGGCCGCCGCGATCTCCGCGGCCTCGTCCGCCGGCACGCGCGGCGGCGCATGCACCCCGTCGATCGGCCACTCGTCGGTGAGGAGCCGCACGCCCCATGCCCGGAGGTGCTCGTGGGCGTGATCGAGCAGCTTCTCGCGGTCGGCGGGCCCGAGCCTGCGGCAGGCATGGAGCGTGAGCACGGCCCGCAGCGCGGTGACCGGATCGGAGGCGGCAGCCTGCCCGCGGAGGATCCGCTCCGCGGCCGCGCATCCGGCAGCATCGGCCGCGAATCGCGCCGCGAGCTGCAGGCGGGCCTGTCGCACGAACCACTCGTTGGGGTGCGTGGTGAGGGCGGCGAGTGCTGCGGGAGCCAGCCGGGCCAGATCGACGCGGGCCGACCGCGGCTGGTCGCCGTGCGTGATCCGGTAGACGCGGCCGCTGGTGCGGTGCACGCCCGTCGCCTCGTGGCACTCGCCGGTGTCGCTCCAGTCGATCGCCAGCACGCCGCCGTCGGGGCCGTAGCCCAGATCGATGCCCCGAAAAAATGGATCGCTGCTCAGGAGCATGTCGGGGCCGTGCCGGCCCACGTAGCCGCTGCCCTCCCGCTCGAGGATCTCCTGGTTGGCCCGCCGGCCGTGGAAGTTCCAGGTGAACAGCCGGCCGCGATATTCCGCCGGCCAGTCGTCGCCGAGGTAGATCGTCAGGCCGCTGTGGGCGTGGCCGCCGCCGTGGTCGTTGGCGGCGCCGTGTCGCGACTTCTGCCAGCCGGCGCCGGTGTCGAAGTGCCAGTGGTCGGCGTGCATCGCGATCGGCTCGAAGACGTGCGGGTTGGGGTCGAGCCGGCCGTTGAAGGGATAGTGGGCCCCGGGAATGATCTGCCAGAGATGGCCGGTGACCGTGTTGATGCAGAAGCCGTCGCCGACCTCGTTCCAGTCGTGCCCCCAGGAGTTGGTCATGCCGTGGACGAGCACCTCGAAGCGGCCGGTCCGCGGCGCGTAGCGCCACACGCCGCCCTCCAGTCGCACGCGGTCGGCGGCCGCGGCGCCGGGCGGGCCGACGAGACCCGGGCAGGAGCCGCCGCAGCGGCCGTACAGCCAGCCGTCGGGCCCGACCTTCAGGCCGTTGGCGAAGTTGTGGGAGTTGTCGGTGGCGACGTCGAAGCCGTCGAGCACCACCCGCGGCGGCCCGTCGGGCACGTCGTCGCCGTCGGCGTCGGGCACGAACAGCAGCCGGGGCGGGCAGATCAGCCAGAGGCCGTCGGCGGCCCGCTCGAGACCGGTCAGGCAGAGCAGCCCGTCGATGAACGTGCGGGCGGAGTCGGCGCGGCCGTCGCCATCGGTGTCGGTGAGGATCACCACGCGGTCGCGCAGCCGCACGTCGAGCCTCAGCGGACGCTCGGCGTAGGTGTGGTTCTCCGCGACCCAGAGCCGGCCGCGGGCGTCCCAGGCCATCGCGATCGGGTTTCGCACGTCGGGCTCCGCGGCAAACACGCCCACGCGGAAACCGGCGGGCACGGCCATGCCCGCGGCGGCCTCGGCGGCCGGCAGCGGGGCCGCCGACTCGTCGCGCTCGCTGTTGAATGGCGTGGGAAAGTCGGCCGCGACGAGGCTCCCGGTGAACAGCATGCCGCATGCGGCGAGGCACGCCCAGGCGGCCTGGAGGACGGATCTCACGGGTCTGCGTCCCGAAGGTCGGCCGGCAGGTCGACGAGGTCGCGGGCCGCGTCGGCCTTGGCAACCGCCATCAGGTTCTCGACCTGCGCGGGACGATCGGCCGCGAGGTCGCTCGTCTCGTAGGGTGCCGCGAGGTCGAAGAGCAGCGGCGGATCCTTCTTCCGCGCGATCAGCTTCCAGCGATCGCCCACGACCGCGCGGCCACTGGTGTGGACGATGCATACGGGCCGCGGCCGGGGCTCCGCGCCCGGCACGCCCGCGATCGCATCCCAGCGGTCGAGCCCGTCCCAGGCGGGGTCGCCGGGGGACCGCCAGCCGACGAGCCCGGCGAGGGTGGGGAACCAGTCGGCGACGTGGATCACGGCGGAGCACGTTCGCGGTGCGAGCCTGCCGGGCCAGTTCGCGAAGGCGCACACCCGGATGCCGCCTTCCCAGAGCGTGTTCTTCTGGCCGCGGAGCGGGTGGTTCTCGCTGTTGAGCGGCGAATCGGCGACGTTGCCCACGTAGTGGTTTTCGAGCGACTCGATCCCGCCGTTGTCGCTGGTGAACACGATCAGCGTGTTCGTCCGCTGGCCGGTCTCGTCGAGGGCCGCGACGAAGCGACCGATCGAGGCGTCGAGCTGCGACACCATTGCCGCGAGCCGCAGCCGCGAATCGTGCCGCGCCGGGTCGGCGTCGAAGCGGACGCCGTCGTAGAGCCGCTTGAACTCGTCGGGCGCGTCGACGGGCGTGTGCACGGCGTGGAAGGCGACGGAGAGGAACCAGGGCCGGCGGTCGCCCGCAGGCTCGGCGGCTGCTTCACGGATCCGTCGCTCGGCGTCCGCGGTGATCAGTTCCGTGGCGTTGCCCGGCTCGTCGAGCCGGACGCCGTCGCGGTGCCAGGTGTCTTCGTAGGGGCCGGCGCGGTACTTGTGGGTCAAGGGGTCGGCGGCCCCCGTGAGCGTGCCGTAGGAGTGTTCGAAGCCGTAGTGGTTCGGCCCCCACTCGGGCCGCGAGCCGAGGTGCCACTTCCCGCACTGGAACGTGGCGTAGCCGAGCGACTGAAGCGCAGTGGCGAGCGTGACCGTGCCGGCCGGCAGCGCGCGGCGATTGCTCGGGGCGATCGCCTGCGGGCCGAACCGCCCCGGATAGCGGCCGGTCATCAGGGCCGTCCGCGTGGGCGTGCAGACGGGCTGCACGTAGTGGCGGTCGAGCTCCACCCCCTCGCGGACGAGCCGGTCCATGTGCGGCGTCTTGCCAAAGCCGCCGTGCCAGCCGACGTCGCTCCAGCCGAGGTCGTCGGCCACGATCATGAGGATGTTGGGCCTGGCGGGGTCCGCGGCCCGCAATGACGCGGTGCTGAAGGCGACCGTGGCGAGGGCGATCGAGAGCGCGACGCACCGGGAGCCGGCCGAGAAGTCGAGCAGGCCAGGAAACCGCATGCGCATCGCCCGCTTCCCGTGACCGCGACGAAATCCGGTGAAGAATCCAGAAGCCCGAAGTGTATCCGCGCCCGATCGATGCAGGACCGGCGGAGCTTCGCTAGACTCGCCGATTCATGGCGGGCCGCCGAGTCGGCAGGCCGCGAGGATCGGTGGTTTCGAGGAGCGTTTCTGATGTGCAGAGCCGGTTTTCGACGGTGGTCGTGGTCGGCCGCATGCCTCGCGGCCGTGGCGGCCGGAGCGGCCCGCGGCGAAGCCCCCGCCTCGAGCCCCGTGGTGGACGAACTGAAGAAGGCTTCGGCCGCGTATGCGGCGGCATTCAACGCCCGCGACTACGCGGCGCTCGCCGATCAGTGGACCGCGAAGGCGGAGCTGCTCGAGGGTGGCACGCGGCTCGCCGGCCGCGACACGATCGTCGACTCGATCAAGCTCTGGCGGGAGCGGTGCCCCGAGGCGTCGATGGCGATCGAGATTCGCGGCATCGACCTGGTCGCGGAGCCGATCGCCCGCGTGTCGGGGGTGATGCGGTTCACGAAGAAGCCCGGCGACAAGCCGACGGAGTCGACCTTCACGGCCCTGCGGGTGAAGGAGGGCTCCGCCTGGCGGCTGGCCGAGTCGCGGGTGACGCCCGCCCACGCGGCGGCGCTCGACGACCTGGAGTGGATCCTCGGCACATGGCAGGCGGAAGTGGCCGACCGGGCCACCATCCAGATCACCTACGAGAAGGCCCTCGGAGGCTATGCCATCGTGGGCCGCACGAAGATCACGCCGAAGCCGGGCAAGGCGGCGCTCCTTCCCAACGGCATCGAGGCGCTGGAGGTGATCCACGCCGACCGCGATGCGGGGCTCATTCGCGCATGGGTGTTTGATTCGACCGGTGCCCGGGCGGAGGGCTACTTCGAGTTCGACGGCACGTCGTTCGAGAAGGTGATGTCGGGCACGCCGTCCGACGCCGTCCGGGGCCGCACCGCAGCGTGGGTGCAGGTGATCTCGCCGGCGGGCGAGGGCAAGGTGACGACCCACATGATCGAGCGGACGATCGACGGCGTGGGTCTGCCGGATGCCGAGCCGCTGACGTTCAAGAAGGTCCGGTGAGCGACGGACGCTCGTCGCTGGTTTCAGATCGCATGCGTACCCCGTTTGGAGATGCTTCGATGCACGGCATGACACGTTCCGGGAGCCGAGTGGGCACGGTGCTCACGGCCGCAGCCCTCGCCTGCCAGGTGGCGGCACCCGCCGCCGTCTGGGCGCACGGTGGCGGCGGCGGTCACGGGGGCGGCGGGTTTCACGGCGGCGGAGGCGGCGGCTTCGGCGGTGGCGGACGAGACGTCGGTGGCGGCGGCAGTGACTTTGGTGGCGGTGGCCGTGACTTCGGCGGTGGCGACTTCCGGGGCGGCGATTTCGGCGGTGGCCGGATCGACGGCGGGCGGATCGATGGTGGCCGGATCGACGGCGGAAGGATCGAGGACGGCGGCCGCATCGACGGGGGGCGGCTGGATGGTGGCCGACCGCTCGACGGTGGCGGTCGGCTGGATGGTGGCGGCAGGCTCGATGGCGGCGCGGCACGCGACCTCGGGGCCGGCCGGTTCGCCGGGGGTGCCGGGGAACTCTCGAAGGCCGACTTCCAGCGGATCGCCGGCCAGGGCATCGGTCGCGACGCACTCGGCCGCGGAGGCGTGCGGGCCTATTCGTCCGGCGTGCTGGCCGACCGTGGCGCCATGATCCGCAACAACTTCTACAACGGCGGCTGGTATGGCGGCCGGGGCTGGTACGGCAACCACTTCAACGCCTGGTGGCCGGGCGGCTGGTGGGGCGGCTGGGGCTGGGGCATGGGCGCAGGCCTGATGATGGGGCTCGCGTGGGGCGAGCTCGCCGGCTGGGGCGGATATGGCTCGGCGCCCGTGGCCTACAACTACGGCACCAACGTCTGCTACCAGGACGACGGCGTCTACGTGCAGGGCGAGCGGGTGGGCACCGCCGAGGAATATGCCCAGCAGGCCGCCACGATCGCGTCGCAGGGCGGGGCCGATGCGAAGATCGCCGCCGACGACCAGTGGCGGCCGCTCGGCGTGTTTGCCCTGGCCCGGTCGGAGGAGACCAACCCGAGCACGTTCCTGAGCCTCGCGATCGACAAGTCTGGGCTGCTGCGGGGCACCTACTACGACGCCGTCAGCGATTCGACCATGAACATCACCGGCAAGGTCGACAAGAAGTCGCAGCGGGCGGCGTGGACGATCGGCGACAAGAAGACGCCGGTGTACGAGGCGGGGCTCTCCAACCTCACGCAGCAGCAGACGACGATCCTCGTGCACCGCGACGGCGGCAAGGTGGAGCAGATGATGCTCGTGCGGGTGGACGACAAGGCCACCGCGGAGAAGGGCGGCGCCAAGGCTTCCGACGGGCCGCCGGCGGGCGTGCCGGTGGGCTCGGCACCCGGCGACGATGGTGATTCGGACGTCGACCCGGGATGATCCTCCGCTCGCTCGCGGTTGCGGTGGGTGTGGGTGCGGCGACGGTGGCTTCCGCCGGCGAGCCGACGGCGGCGCGGTTCGCGGCGGGCACGTGGGTCGATCTCACGCACGCCTTCGATGCCGCCACCATCTACTGGCCGACGGAGAAGGGCTTCCAGTTCGAGCCCGGCGTTAACGGTCCGAATCCCAAGGGCTACTACTACGCCGCCAACCGCTTCGCCACCGCGGAGCACGGCGGCACGCACCTCGACGCGCCGCGGCACTTCGCCGAGGGGCGGCACACGGCCGACGAGATCGAGGTTGGGCGGCTGGTGGGTGAGGCGGCCGTGATCGACGCGCGGGCGAAGTGCGGTGCGAACCCCGTGTATGAGGTGACGGCCGACGACCTCGTGGCCTGGGAGGCGGCGCATGGGCGGCAGCTCGTGGACGTGATCGTGCTGGTGCGGACGGGCTGGTCGAGCCGCTGGGGCGACCGCGCGGCCTACCTCGGCACCGACGCGAAGGGCCCGGAGGCGGTGCCGCTGCTGCGGTTTCCGGGGCTCGCGCCCGACGGGGCGAAGTGGCTCGTCGAGCACCGCCGCGTGAAGGCGGTGGGCATCGACACGGCGAGCATCGACCACGGGCCGTCGTCGCTGTTCGGGTCGCACGTCACGCTCTGCACGGCGAACGTGCCGATCTTTGAGAATCTCGACGGCCTGGAGCGGCTGCCGGAGGCAGGAGCCTTCGTGGCGGCGCTGCCGATGAAGATCGCCGGCGGCAGCGGCGGCCCGCTGCGGGTGCTGGCGCGGCTGCCGGAAGACTGAGTGCGGTCGAATTGACGCGGAACCGTTATGGAACCATAACGCAACCTCTGCGGAGGTGGCTTTATGCCGACCAATCTGACCCTCAAGAATGTTCCCGACGAAGTGTACGAGCGGCTCAAGGCCTCCGCCCTCGCGCATCGGCGAAGCCTCAACAGCGAGGCCATCGTGTGTCTCGAGAC
>JBJTQP010000120.1:0-7172 GCA_046075685.1 Planctomycetaceae bacterium
GGCTGGAAGAAACTCTCGCCCAGCGTGTGGTCGAACGTCACGTGCAGCCGGCCGTAGATGCGGTCGATCTCGCCGCGGCAGACCGGCATGAACCGCTCCCAGAGGGCACGGTTTTCGGCGTCCCCCTCGTGGAGCCTGGCCGTCTCGGCGAGCACCTCCCGCGCGGCGTCGGGATGCCGGGCCACGAGCGCCGCCGCGGCCGGGTCGGCGGCGAGTTCCTCGGGCTTCGCGTCGGCCACCTTCCGCACGAGCCGGTAGAGCCGGCCGAGTTCGGCGGTGGGATCGGCGGCGAAGGCCGCGTCGTCGCGGCAGTGCTTCCAGCCCCAGAGGATCATCCCGAACTGGGTGCCCCAGTCGCCGAGGTGGTTGTCGGTGATCACCTCGTGGCCGCGGAAGCGGAGGATCCGGGAGAGCGCGTCGCCGATCACGGTCGAGCGGATGTGGCCCACGTGCATCGGCTTGGCGACGTTGGGCGAGCTGAAGTCGACGACGACCTTCAGCGGCTCCTCCACCGCCGCCACGCCGAGCCGCTCGTCGGCCACCGCCCGGGCCACGGCCGCCGCCAGGGCCTCGTCCTTCACGCGGACGTTGATGAACCCCGGGCCGACGGGATCGCCCGGCGGCGCGAAGAGGTCGGCATAGCCCGGAGCAGCCTCGAGCCGCGTGCTGATCTCGACGGCGACGTCGCGGGGCTTGCGGCCGGCCCTCTTGGCCAGCGACATCGCCATCGTGCCGGAATAGTCGCCGAACTTCGCGTCGGCCGTCTCCCGCACCTGCTCGAGGAGCGGGCCGATCTCGGCGGGATCCAGCGCCACCACGCCGTCGGCCGCCAGCCCCTCGAGGGCATGGCGAAACCCCCGCCGCAGCGCCGCCCGGAAGTTCACCCTGGCGGCCGGGTCAGCCGCGCCGCTCATCGTCCGCCGGCCTCGCCGGGCGGCACGGGCACGGGCGTGGCATCGCTCCACAGGTGTTCGATGTCCCAGTAGCCGCGGGCCTCGGCGTCGAAGAGGTGCACCATCACGTTGCCATAGTCAAGCACGATCCAGCGGCCCTCCTCGTAGCCCTCGGCGCCCCGCTTGCGGTCGTGGTGCTCCTTCTTCAGCACCGCCTCGATCTCGTCGGCCATGGCGTGCATCTGCCGCCGGCTCGATCCGGTGGCGATCACGAAGTAATCGAACACCGGCGTGATCTTCCGCAGGTCGAGGACGCGGACGTCGGTGCCACGGGTCTCCCCGGCCACCTTGGCGGCGGCCAGGGCCAGGACGCGGGCGCGGTCGGCGGCGGCTTCCGTGCGGGCGGCTGTCATGGCCGGGATTGTAGCCTTCCGGCCGCCAGGGCGATGCCGTGGAGCACGAGATCGGGGATTTCGGTCGCCCCGACGACCGCGTCGCGCACGATCCCGCGGGAGCCGCCAGTGAGGAACACCTGCGGCTCGCCGCCGACCGCCTTCGCGCCCTCTGTCACGAGCCGGGCGACGGCGCCGCGCATCCCGAAGCCGATGCCCGCCGCGATCGCCTGCTGGGTGTTCACGCCGGGCATCGGCGGCGGCGCTCCGCTGTCGAGATCCGCCACGGCCGGCAGCCGGCTCGTGCCCTCGGCGAGGGCGCGGGCCAGGAGCCCCGGCCCCGGGAGGATGGCACCGCCGAGAAAATGGCCTTCGGCCGACACGAGATCGACCGTCGTGGCCGTCCCGCAGTCGACCACGATCGCCGGTCGCCCGTCGGCCTTCGCCACGGCGGCGGCCGCCGCCGCCGCGACGCGGTCGATCCCCACGCGGCCGGGCTCCGTGACCTCCACCACCACCGGCAGGTGCTCGCGGGTGATCCGGTGCTGCCGCAGCGGCCGGTGGCCCGTGGCCGCCACCTCGGCGACCGCCGCCTCGAGGCCGGCCGCGGCCCGGTCGTGGACGCTCGCCACGAGCACCAGCGCCGGCCCGGCCGCGGCCCGATCGAGCCATTGCCGCAGGTTTGCCGGCCGAAACTCGTGGCTGAGCAGGTCCTGGCGGAGCGCCACCGCGGGCAGCCTTCCCGCGAGGCCCGCGGCCACCACGGCCAGCTTGATCCGCGTGTTGCCCACGTCGGCCACGACGACCGTCTCGCCCGCCGCCGTCATGCCGTCTCCTTCCGCCGCTCGAGCTCCGCCACCACCGCCCGCAGCAGCGCGTCGAGCCCCTGCCCGGTCACGGCGCTCACCCCGATCACGTCGCGGCCGATCTCCCGCGCGAACCACTCGCGGGTCTCGGCTGCGCCGGGCAGCTCCCCCTTGCTCATGACCACGATCTCGGGCCGTTCGCCGAGCGCCGCATCGTAGCGCACGAGCTCGTCGCGGATCGCCCGGTAGTTGGCCAGCGGGTCGCTGCCGTCCAGCGGCTGCGGCTCCACCACGTGCACGAGGATCCCGGCCCGCTCGACGTGGCGGAGAAACTCGTGGCCCAGCCCGACGCCCGCGTGGGCCCCCTCGATCAGCCCGGGGAGATCGGCGAGCACGAAGCTGCGGTCCCGCGACACGTCGACGATCCCCAGGATCGGAGTCTTGGTGGTGAAGGCGTAGTCGGCGATCTCGGGTCGGGCCCGCGAGAGCCGGGAGAGCAGCGTGCTCTTGCCGGCGTTCGGCTTGCCCACCAGCCCCACGTCGGCGATCACCTTGAGTTCGAGCTGCAGCCGGCGGATCTCCCCCTTCACGCCCGGCGTGGTCTGCCGCGGGGCCCGGTTGGTGGACGACTTGAAGTGCATGTTGCCCCAGCCGCCCGCCCCCCCCTGCGCCGCCACGATCCAGTCGCCCGCCACGGCGAGATCCTTGAGCACCAGGCCGGTCGACTCGTCGACCACGATCGTGCCCGGGGGCACGAGGAGCACGAGGTCTGCGGCGTTGCGGCCCTGGCAGTTGGCCGGCCCGCCCGACTCGCCGCTGGCGGCCCGCCATTGGCGGCGGTGCGCGAGCGCGGCGAGCGAATCGACCCCCGGCTGCGCCTTGAGGATCACGCTGCCGCCGTCGCCGCCGTCGCCGCCGTCGGGCCCGCCGAGCGGCACGTACTTTTCGCGGCGGAAACTGCAGATGCCCCGGCCGCCGTTGCCGGCGGCGACTTCGATCTGCACGCGGTCGACGAACACGCCGGCACCTTCAGCACGTCACCGGGTTCGTCCCGCCGCCGGTCAGGCGGAAGGGGCCGACACCACGTTCACGCGGCGGCCTTCGCGGTCGAACATCACCACGCCGTCGGAGAGCGCGAAGAGCGTGTAGTCGGTGCCGGTGCCGACGTTTCGGCCGGCCTGGAACTTGGTGCCCACCTGCCGCACGAGGATGTTGCCGGCCCGGACGGCCTCGCCGCCAAACTTCTTCACGCCGCGCCGCTGGGCGTTGGAATCACGACCGTTGCGGCTGGAACCCTGACCTTTTTTGTGTGCCATCTGCGATCACCCTCGATGTCGACGCCCTGGGAACCACCGACCCGAATCACTCGGTACGCGGGATGTCTGCCAGGCGGGATGCCTGTCAGTTCCGGAAGTCTACTCGCGACCGTCCCACAAGGGCAGTCCGCGAGCGTTTTTCCGGGAAATACCGGAAAAACCGCCCTACGGTTCGGAGAGGTCCGTCTCGTAGCGAAAGACCCACGAATAGTCGACGCCCTCGTGCCGCTCGATGGCGGCGGCATAGAGCTCCGGGCCTCTGGGCCCAAACAAGCCTTGCAGCACGACGTCGGCCACGGCCCGCTCGCGTTCCGGTCCGGCAAGCGGCGCGATCCGCCCGAGGCGGGCGGCGTCTTTGTCGAGGCCGGCGAGGAGCCGCTCACGAGCAGCGTCATCGAGCCCCTCGACGGCCGGCCTGACGGCTTCCAGGGCCGCGCGGGCGTCCCCGGCAGCAATCTCATCGACCCGGGCGTCGATGGCCCGCAGCGTCGCCAGACCGCGCGCCTTGGCCACCGCGTCAGCCAGCCATCCGATCCGCCGTGCCGACGAGCCAAAGACGTCGGCTGCGGCCGATCGGCGCGACACCGCATCCGGCTGCGACTCGAGCGCCCGCGTGATCGTGGCCAGCGAGGCCAGCGGCGCGCCGGCCACCTTGTCGGGGGTCAGGCCGAGCGTTGCCAGCGCCGCCTGGCGGCGGGCAGCCTGCGGCTCGGGCACCGGGCCGGCCGCGGCCCCGGCAAGTTCGTTGATGGCAGCCACGCCCAGATCGCCGAACAGCATTCGGAGGCTGGCGACGGGGTCGCGAGCCGGGGCGACCGCGGCAGCCCTGGTGAGCACCGTTTCGAGCGGCAGCAGGCTCGCGGCCGCTCCGCCGCCCTCGGGCTCGAGCAGGTCGGTCCAGCGAATCCCGAGGGCGTCGAGGCCGGCGACCGGTTGGGCGGCGGCGCTCCGCGGCCAACCCGCGGTCGCGAGCAGCCTGCCGCCGAGCACCATCCGTTCGAACAGTCCCGCGAACCCGATGCTCATCTCGTCGGCGCCGCCAGCGCGATCGTCGCCGGGCCGCCAAAAGTCCAACCGCAGGCTTTCCAGGGTCTCGTCGATGTGAGCACCGGGGGGATCAGCGGGCCTGATCGCCTCACCGGGCTTCGGCCGCCAGCGGATCGCGTTGGTGAGCCCGCGCACGTAGATCGAGAAGAAGTCGATCCGGGGATCGATGCCTTCCCAGATGGCCACGCCCCATCGCTCCTCGCCCGGCTGGATCTCGGTCTCGCCCATCTCGACGCTGTCCAGGAATCGTCGATTCGGGTCTTCGCGGCGTTGAATCGCCGGCATCGCCGAGGGCACGAGCCGATCGAGGTAGCCTCGATACGACGCCAGCCCCTCGTCGTCCGTCACGGGCTCGAGGCTCTCGAGCACGAAGTGCGGCAGAAACCGGATCGGGGTCTCGAAGGTCTCCGTCCGCCGAGCCCCGTTCTCGACCAGCCCTTCGGCCGGCTCGGTGAGCAGTCTGCGGCCGCCGACGTTCCTGACCCTGTAGACCAGGTACCAGATCCGGGTGCGGCGCATCCGCAGGGAATCGGCCGGCACGTCGATGTCGAGCATCCGCGGCGGCTTGAAGGCGAACTCCAGGCACCAGATGTCCCGCGGATATTCGCGGCTCCGGCCGCGCTCCACGAAGGTGGCTGTGGCGGGGGCCAGGTGCGGCTGCCACGCCAGATCGGCCTGGCCCTGGGTGATCTCGACGACGTCGGCCCGCTGCAGCGCGTCGTCGGTGGTGCGGTCTGCGGGCACGACGGTCAGGACGCCGTCGGCCAGTTTCCGGAATCCGTCGCGGCCGGCGGCGACCGACTCATGCCCGGGAGCCGCGGCCAGCAGCGCCGCACATACTGTCGCCAGTCGGGAAGCGAAACAAAAGCGGCGCATCCTCTGCTCACTCGACGGCACGGACACAGTCCTGACCCGGCATGGCCCCTGACGGGCCGGGAACCCTGTTCACGGGATCATAGAGGAAGATCGGCAGTTTCCACGCGAAAAGCCCGTGCGGAGCGGTCGCGAGACCGCGATGCCGGGCGCATTCATCCCAGCCGTCACGATCCGCACGGTTGCCGGTGCAACCCGGACTACGGCCATCTCTCGACACGGGGCCATCCCTCAGGCAACGCTGCGGCTGGCCGCGGCCACCGCCACGTTCCGGACCTCCGCCGCGAGGGCGGCGTAGTCCTCGGCGCCGTTGGAATCCGCGGCGTAATCGAAGATCGACTGCCCGAAGCTCGGGGCTTCGGCGAGGCGGATGTTCCGGCGGATCCGGGTGTCGAAGAGCCGGGCGTCGCGCCAGGCGGGATGGGCCGTCCCGGTGCCGGCCAGAAACGACCCGACGTCCCGGCCGATCTCCCCGGCCAATCGGGTGGACGACTCGTACATGCAGAGCACCACGCCGAGGAGCTTGAGCCCCGGGTTGACGTGATCCGCGACGAGTTCGATCGTCTCCAGCAGTTTGCTGAAGCCGTGCAGGGCGAGGAAGTGCGGCTGGAGCGGGAGGAGCACCTCGTCCACGGCCGCCATCGCATTGAGCGACAGCAGGCCCAGCGAGGGCGGGCAGTCGACGATCACGTAGTCGAACCGCCCCGGCACGGAATGATCCGGGCCGCACCTCGGGTCGTCGGCGAGACGCTGCCGCAGGATCGACTCACGGCCCGGCGTGGCCGCCAGGGCCAACTCCGCCGCCGAGAGGTCGATGTGCGCCGGCACCACGCTGAACGTGTCGCTGACGTCGACGCACGCGTCGGCCAGCGGGCGGCCGCCGGTGAGGACCTCGAAGGCTGTCGGCCCGTCGGCGTCCGGCGCCACGCCCACGTGGAGCGTCGCGTGCGCCTGGGGGTCCAGATCGATCAGGCAGACGCGACACCCCGACCGCGACAGCGCCACGGCGAGGTTCACCGACGTGGTGGTCTTACCGACCCCACCCTTCTGGTTGGCCACGGCGATGGCACGCATGCGATCGATCCTCGAGGGCTGCCGGGAAGGCCGCCAGGCCGGCGGAGGATAGGGGGGCCACGCCGGCCTCGAAAGAGCGTTTTTGACCGGGCGGAACCGGGCTGCGCGACGATCAGCCGGAGACGTCACCGGCGGCAGCGCCGGGAACGACCCCGGCCAGCCACTTCCGAAGTCCCGCCGCGAGCCGGCCAAGACGGATCTTTCCCGGGCGACCCACCACCGTCATCGCCCCGCCTCGATCCACGTCGAAGGCGACCAGCGCCGCTGGTCGAGGAGCAGCGTCGTCGTCGAAGAATGCAACGGCCACATTCCACGCCGGCGTGCCATCACCCGGGGCATGCCAGTCGTAGTTCGCGTCTTCGACGAGCCCATGCCGCAGGTGAACGAGCCCGGGGGCCGCCGAGACATCGTGCCGGGAAACAGCAGTGATCCTTCCCTGGCCCGATCCCGCGTGGAGAATCCAGACCTCGACCCGCGGAGCCGCCTGGATCCGTCGGGCGACTGCAGGCCCAAAGAAGGCAAGGCAGCGCCGGGTCTGGGTCCACTGAAACCAGATCGCGAAGGCCGCGGCCGCGGCTGCCAGGGCGATCAGCCCCACGACCACGCTCGAACCAGACCCGCGACTGCGGTCTCCAGAACCTGCTCCCAGACCTGCTCCCAGACCTGCTCCCAGACCTGCTCCCAGACCTGCTCCCAGACCTTCTTCACGACCTGCGGCCCGCATGCCGTTCCTCCATCCCGTTGGTTTCCGGGCCTGATGCCCGGCCGACC
>JBJTQP010000121.1:0-3264 GCA_046075685.1 Planctomycetaceae bacterium
GCGGGATCACCTCGTAGGTGAGGCAGGCGCCGCCGGCGAGGTGGCGGCCGAGCAGGGCGGGATCGAGGTCGGCGCCCACGGTATCGATGTTGTGGAGGAACAGGCAGCGAAGCGTCGGCCGCTCGGCGACGAGCTGCCGGAGCACGCCGTTGCGAAGCATGTTGGGAATCTCGTACCAGTGCCCCACCGGATGGAGGCACTACTGCGGCAGGTTGTCGGTGTAGTCGCCGCCCTCGCCGGCCGCCTCGGCCCAGCCGATCAAGGCCGCGTGCAGGCTGTCGCGGACCTTCTGCTTCTGTTCGTCGAGCACCTGGTGCGCCGTCTCCTCCCACGCAAACCGCAGGTCGCGGGTCATCGGCACGAGCCGCAGGCCCACCGCCCGACCGGGCGAAAGCGTCACAGGCACGCCACCACAGCCCGTCCGACGAAGCGTGGCGGCAATCTGGTCGTGCGTGAGGTGGCTGGTGGTCACCACGTGGGGCACCGCGGCGCCCGCGGCCCGGCCGGTGGCCCGGGTCTTGGCGAGGTGCACCTCCAAGAAGGAGCGGTGCCCGCCTCCCAGCCGGCAGAAGGGATTGAGCGCCTTCACGACACCGGCGCCCTGCGTCCAGCGGCTGCCCACGCCGGCGGCGAGCGTCACCACCGCCGCCTCGCCGCGGGCAATCGCCGCGAGCCCGGCCGCCCGAAACGCAGCATCATCGTCGCCATGGCCTGCAGCGCACGAGACGTCGTCATCACCCACGTCGTCGATGGCCGTCGCGGCGGGCAGCCGGTTCTGGGCGAGGCCGATCCTGCCGTGCTGCAGGTCGGTCCGGATCTGCTCGTGCTGCACCTCGTCAAAGCCGAGTTGGCGGAGCAGTTGATGGAGGTCCGCAGCCGAACCCTGCCCTGCGGCCCGGGGAAACAGCCGATCGAAGAGCGTGTCGACCATGCCCGCCAGCTGCGGCTCGGTGCGGCACGCGGCGGCAAAGGCGTCGAGTTCGGCCCGTCGCGACTCCGGCAGCGACGAACGCTTGAGCAAGGCGGGCACGGTGAGCGCGTAGTAGCCCGCTGGCATGAGCGCGGCCGGCCCGGCGAGCAGGTCGCTCCACGTGCCCCGCTCATTGACGGCGAAGTCGTACACCACCGGATTCATCGCGAACGGCAGGGCGTGCTCGAGCTCCCGCTTCGCCGCCAGCATGATCTCGCCGAGCGCCGCCTGGGCCTCGGCCTTGGCGTCGGGCGTGAAGATGAAGCCCATCCCCCCGCCCGACATCCCGCCGAGCATCCAGAAACCCCGGAAGCGACTGCCGAAGCGGCTCCGCACGCGATCGATGATGGTCTCGGTGTAGAGGTTGGTGGCCCAGGGGATGATCGTCTGGATCGGGCCGAAGAAGTTGCGGGTGGTGGCGGCCGCGATGCGGTCCACATCGCCCGCTTCCACGGCCGCGATGATTTCGTCGAGCACCCGCCCGGCATCGCGGCGGGCCTCCCATTCGGCCTCGCTGCGGAGGAGATATTTCTCGGTCACCATCTCCAGGATCGGGCCCACGTTCTGGGCCATGCCGCCGTGCACGAGCACGAGCGATTCCTGCAGATCGGCCCCGAGCTTCACGGCGTCGTGCCGCGGAAGGAGCCGACCCCGGCTGGTGCCGTGCTCGGGATCGCCCTCGGCGGCCGCCACACCGCGGATCAGCTTGGCGGCGGGCCACACGCCGCCCGAGTCCTGCCAGCCGCCGCCGCTGCCGCCGAGCCATTCGCCGAGGATCGCCCGGGCCGCCACGAGCCGCCGCTCCGGTTCGGTGAGCTGGCCGGTGATTGACGCCGCCTGCCCGGTGGCCCGCATGCACACGGCGATCAGGGCGGCGAGCAGGTTGGTCGACACGGCGAGCCGCGAACCCTTGGGGATGTTGTTCACACTGCTCACGAGCTCGAGCCCGAGGCCGGGGCCCACCACCCGCTCGAGCAGCGTGGCGAGGCTTTCTCCCGAGCCCTCCACGCCCGGAGGCACGATGCCGGCTGCGATCAAGGCCGCCTTCAGCAGGCCGAGATAGTCGCGGGCGAAATCAAACACCTCGGCGAGATCGGTGATCTCGGCCGACGCGCCGAGATCCACGCTCGTGAGGCGGAGCACGGGCTCGTCGATCACGCGGAGATAGGCTTCCACCGGCGGCTTTGCCGCCGCGTCGCGGCCGTGCACCGCGAGATCGATCGACACGTTGAGCACCCGCGCCCCCTCGGGGAAATCCATCCCGAGGAAGAAGATGTCGCTCCAGCCGGAGTGTGAGAGATCCATCCGCACCGGCGTCGATTCCCGGAGGACTGGAAAGATGCCGGCCCGACCGCCGGCGTCGGCCATCCGCGTGAGGAGTTCCGGCCGGATGCGCAGCGCGTGGTCTGCCGGGTGGCCGACGCGAAACATCCACTGGTTGCCCCGCAGGCCGCGCACGCTGCGACGCACCTGGTTGGCGAGCGTCTGCAGCCCGAGATCGCGGTAGGCGGCGGCAAGGGCGCTCGAGATCGCATCCGACGGGCCGTGCGTGGCCTGCTCCTGAAGAAACGTCTCGATCGCCTCCTCGAATCGCCGGTTCAGCAGGTGCTGATAGCCCTCGTAGGGAATCCCTGCCTTCCCTGCGGCCCGGCCTCCCGAAAGCCCGCCCGCATCCGCGGCAGAGGCCGCGGATGCCAGCCCATCCGGCATGAAAAACCGGTGGATCGCGTAGAGGAAAAATAATGCCCTCACGCGTTCGTAGAGGTTGCCGCTCTGGTGCCGCAACTGCTCCAGAGCAACGCACTCCGCGAGCAGGTGTTCGAGCGTCGCGCCGCGACAGACCGACTCGATCGAGCGATCCCGCACTGCAGGCTCGGCGGCGGTGACGATTCCGACGAGCCGCGATGTCGCGGTGGAGGGCATGGTCAGCGGGCCTGTGGCTGTCGGGCGAGAAGCTCCACGATCTCCGCGAGGATCTCCCCGCGGTGAGCGCCGGCGAGCCCGAGGGCGAGCTGGGCCACGAGCAGGCCATATGTCTCGCCGAGGTTGAAGCGGCGGCCGGTCACCTCGTAGGCCAGATACCGTTCCCGGCGGGCGAGCTGGTCGAGGGCCGGCGAGAGTTGCCGCTGTCCGGCCTCGCCGAGTCCGGCCAACAGGTCGAAGATGGCCGGCGTGAGCACATGCATGCCGAAGAAGCAGAGATAGTGTCCAGCCCGCAGTCCGGGCACGATGAGATCCTGCTCGGCCCGAGTCGGCGTGGGCTTCTCGACCACGGCCTCCACTTCGTAGAGCCC
>JBJTQP010000122.1:0-9307 GCA_046075685.1 Planctomycetaceae bacterium
GGATGCCATCGTGGCATCCACTCACTCGGATGCCGCCTTCGCTTCGCCATCCTGGCTTCGCTCGGCGTCATACGCCGGCTCCCGGGCACGGGCAGCCCCTCGCTGGCACAGCGGAGTTCGTGGAGTGCCACACTGGGATCGAAAAAGCCCTTGCTACACTCGCGGCATGGCCTCGATCTACGACTACGACGTGCTGGTGGTCGGAGCCGGTCACGCCGGTATTGAGGCGGCGTGCGCAGCGGCCCGGCTCGGGGCGCGGACGGCCCTGCTCACGGCCAACTGCGACACCGTCGGCCAGATGAGCTGCAATCCCGCGATCGGCGGCGTCGGCAAGGCACAGCTCGTCCGCGAGGTCGATGCCCTCGGGGGCGTGATGGCGCGGGCGATCGACGCCACCGGGATCCAGTTTCGCGTGCTCAACCGCTCGAAGGGGCCGGCGATGCACGGGCCGCGTGCCCAGGCCGACAAGCGGCTCTATCAGGTGGAGGCGAAGCGGATCGTCGAGGAGACTCCGAATCTCGACCTGCGGCAGGAGACGGTCGAGGACCTCGTCGTGGAGCCGCTCGGCGGCGATGGCGTGGCGGCGCCGGCGTGGCGGATCAGGGGCGTGCGGGTGCGGGGCGATGCGGAGTATCGTGCGGCGGCCGTCGTGCTCACGACCGGCACCTTCCTGCAGGCTGTGATGCACACGGGCGAGGCGCGAACCACCGGCGGCAGGGCGGGGGAGGGCACCACGTCGGGAATCTCGGCGGCCCTCCGGCGGCTCGGCCTCGTGGTCGACCGCTTCAAGACCGGCACGCCCTGCCGGCTTGCGGCCACGGGCATCGATTTCGCCAGCCTCGACGAGCAGCCGGGCGACGCCGAGCCGCAGCCGTTTTCATTTCTCACCGACCGCATCGAGCAGGAGCAGATGGTCTGCTGGATCACGCGGACCACGCCCGAGATCCACGACCTCATCCGGGCCAACCTGCATCGGGCCCCGATGTTCACGGGGCAGATCGAGTCGCGGGGGCCGCGCTACTGCCCGAGCATCGAAGACAAGGTGGTGCGGTTCGCCGACAAGGAGAGCCACCAGCTCTTCCTCGAGCCCGAGGGGCGGCGGACTCGGGAAATCTACGTCAACGGCATCTCCACGAGCCTGCCCCGCGACGTGCAGGACCGGATCGTGCGCATGGTGCCAGGGCTCGAGCGGGCCGTGATCATGCGGTATGGCTACGCGGTGGAATACGACTTCTGCCCGCCGGATCAGCTGCTGGCGACGTTGGCGAGCAAGCGGGCGCAGGGCCTCTTCTTCGCGGGCCAGATCAACGGCACGACCGGCTATGAGGAGGCCGCTGCGCAGGGGCTCGTGGCCGGAGCCAATGCGGCGCTCTCGGCCGCCGGCCGCGAGCCGCTCGTGCTCGAGCGGGAAGATTCCTACATCGGCGTCTTGATCGACGACCTGGTGACCCGCGGCGTGGACGAGCCGTACCGGATGTTCACGAGCCGCGCCGAGCATCGGCTCGCGCTGCGGCACGACAACGCCGATCGTCGGCTCACCCCGCTGGCCGCGAGGCACGGTCTGGCCGAGCCGGATCGTGTGTCGCGGCTCACGACGAAGATGGCCGAGATTGAAGTCACGCTCGCGGCTCTCGCGGGGCAGCGGGTGAAGGGCACCACGCTCGCGGATCTGCTCAAGCGGCCGGAGTTCACCTGGGCCGATGCGGTGGCGGCGGCGCCGGCGCTCGCGGCAGTGTCGCGGGACGCAGCCGTGCAGATCGAGAACGACATCCGCTATGCGGGCTACGTGGCCCTTGATCGCGAGCGGATCGAGCGGCAGCGGAAGCATGCGCAGCGATTGATTCCAGAGGGCTTCGACTATGGCGGCGTGCGGCACCTCCGCGCCGAGGCCCGCGAGCAGCTCGCGCGGATCCGGCCGCGGACGTTCGGCCAGGCGGGTCGCGTGAGCGGGATCACGCCGGCCGACTTGGCGCTGGTGCTCGTGCACCTCGAAGGCCGCGGCGCGTGAGGATCGTGCACATCACCGCCGGTGCCGGGGGCCGCATCTGCGGCACCTGCCTGCACGACAATGCACTCGTGAAATCCCTCCGTGATCGCGGCTGCGATGCGATCCTCGTGCCGGCCTACGTGCCGACGACGACCGACGAGGAAAACATCGCCGAGCGGAAGGTGGTGATGGGGGGCGTGAATGTCTGGCTGCAGGAGCACGTGCCGCTGTGCCGGCACACGCCGGCCTTCGTGGACCGGCCGCTTGATTCGCGATCCCTTCTGAAGTGGCTCTCTGGTCGCACCGGCAGCGCGAAGGCGGCCGACCTCGGCGGGCTCACGGTGTCGACGCTCGAAGGGGAGCACGGTCGGCAGCGGAAGGAAGTGGCGAAGCTCGCCCGCTGGCTGGCCCGCGACGTGCGGCCCGACGTCGTTCACCTGTCGAACGTGCTGCTTGTGGGACTCGCCCGCTCGATCCGCGAGGCGACCGGGGCCGCGATCGTGTGCAGCCTCTCGGGCGAGGATGTGTTTCTGGATGCGATCCCCGAGCCGCACCGCTCGCGGATCGACGGCTTGCTCCGAGAGCGGGCGGCCGACGTGGATCGCTTCGTGGCTTTCAACGGAGCCTTCGCGGCGGCGATGGGGCGGCGGCTCGCCGTGCTGCCGGGTCGCGTCGCCGTGATTCCACACGGTGTCGGGCTCGACGCGTTTCCCGCCGAGCCGCCGGACCTTGCTGCGCGGCGGAGGGGCCGTGGCGGCCGGCTCGTGATCGGCTTCCTCGCCCGCGGCTGTCCGGAAAAGGGCCTCGACCAACTCGTGCGGGCGCTGCCGATCCTGGCGGCCCGGCACGACGTCGAGGTGATCGCGGCCGGGGCGACGATCGACACCGAACGCGACTACGTCGCCTCGTGCCACGACATTGCCCGCGATCTCGGCGTGGCCGACCGGTTTCGCTGGCTGGGCCAGATCGACCGGCAGGCCAAGCTCGACCTCTTTCGATCGATCGACGTGTTCGCACTGCCGACGCCGCGGCCGGAGGCGAAGGGGCTGTCGGCGATCGAGGCCCTGGCCGCGGGCGTGCCCGTGGTCGCGTCGAACCACGGAGCCTTTCCCGAGTTGCTCGACGGCGACCAGGCGGGCCTGCTCCACGTTCCCGGCGATCCGGCCGATCTGGCCCGCGCGGTCACGGCCCTGCTCGCCGACGGGGAAATGGCCGGCCGCCTCGGCAGGCACGGCCATTCCCTCGCCCGGTCACGGCACTCGGCGACGGCCATGGCGACCGCACACGAGGCCCTGTATCGAGAACTCTGTCGCCGGGATTCAGCGGCTGGTGGCCGAGCGTGATCGCCGCCGCCACGCGGGTGCGCCCCAGACGATCGCCGGCGGGGGTGCCTCGCCGCCCCAGAGCGTCGACCAGTGGCAGAAGACGTGAAAGGGACGACTCGCGCGCAGGCTGGGACGAATCAGCCGGGCAGCCCGGCAAACACCGACTGCATGGTCCGGCAGTGCTGTGGAAGCCTTGCCAGAATCGACGCGATCAGCGACTGCCGATACATGTGGCTGCAGGTGTTGCGGTCGGCCATGAGTTCGAGCGCCGTGGCATAGGTGGCCCCCGCGGCGAATGAGGCCGTGCCTGAGGCGAGCGACGCGATGCTGTTGCCGGGGGCGAGAGAGCCGCCTGCGGCGATGCGCACGGGGCCTGTGATCCGAGCCGCCGGAGCCGCCCTGCGCCGTGGAGCGAAAGCCCGCGCCGCCAGGAATTGCTCGAGACGCTTTTTCGGGGATACACTCGTTTTTCCGTCTTCGAGCCCGTGAAGGAAACCGGTTGTCATGGTTGAGTCAGCAGCACTCGTCGATGCTCGAACGCTGTTTGGCATGCGCGAGGACGGCAATCGCTACGAACTCGTCGAAGGAGTCCTGCGGATGATGTCTCCGGCTGGGGGTCGGCATGGCCGTGTGGCGCACGTGCTTGGCCTGATCCTCGGAACCCACGTTCGCAGCCGGCAGTTGGGACTCGTCTATGCGGCGGAGACAGGCTTTTTGCTGACCCGCGACCCTGACACGGTGCGGGCACCAGACGTGGCGTTCGTGGCCCGAGAGCGGGCCGTGGGCATCGATGACGAACTGGGGTTCGTGACGGTCGTGCCCGATCTTGTCGGCGAGGTCGTGTCGCCGCGGGATTCATTCAGTGATGTCGAGGAGAAGGTGCTGACCTGGCTGACCGCCGGCACGCGGCTCGTGATCGTCGTCGATCCGAACACCCGCACGCTGCATGCCTACCGTGGTCCCCATCGCGTGGTCGTGCTCCGCGAGGATGAGTCGCTCGATGCGGGCGATGTCGTGCCGGGGCTCGTGATCAGCGTTGCGGAACTTTTTCAGGGGTAGTGGCGGGTGGTTTGCCCGCGGCCCTACGGCCGGCCGGCTTTCACGGGCAGGGCGCGTGGAACCCCAACGCCGTGGGGGGCGGCGTGGCCCGGTGCTGGTCAATCACACGGTCGATCATGGCCTTGTGAGAACCATGAAAATCCGCCGGTCAACGATGGGATTTCATGGTGGCTATCCGCGGCCGTACGGCCGCGGCAGATTTGGCAAGCACGGATTCCTCAAAGCCCAACGCGGCGAGGTGAGCCCGGTGATCACGGCCGCGGTGGTCGTCAGAGCGCGAAAGTATGTCGCAAGGCCTGGTCGATCTCGGGCATCGGAATCGAGCCGATGACCCGGTCGACCGCCGCGACCGCGACTGTCGCCACGTTGCCGGCCATCACGACGGAATCCCCGAGCAGGCCCGATTGCCGTCCAGCGGGGGACGCCATGGCGATTCCGACGCGGCTGGGGTGTCCTGCTCGAAACATGCGACTGCTGATCATCGCCACGAGGACTTGGTCGACGCCGGTGTTGAGATCGTCGGCCTGCACAACCAGAGCCGGGCGGGTTTTTGCCGTCTGGAGGTCGGAGTGCGGGAACACGACGAGAACGACGTCGCCGCGGCTACAGGAGGGCTTTGGCCGCATCGTAGTGGTCATACGCAGTCATCTCTGGGCTGTCCCAGTCCTCGGCAAACCGCTCCAGCCGGCTCCGCAGTTCTGCGGCTGCAACGGCATCGATGCCGCGGGTTCGGAGATCGACCGATGCGCCATCCATCTCCGTCAGGCGACGCACGATCTCCTGCCGCTCGGCAGGGGTCAACTTCGCCAGTTCGTTGAGGAGTTCGGCCGTACTCATGAAAACTACACCAGTACCAGTCGAGCACCGACACTCCAGTTTAGTGTACGCATACACAGTGCCGCTGTCAATCAATGCCAGAAGCATTGGGGCTGCTGCGAAGTGAACCCGATCATCACAATCGCGGCAGTCGTAGAAGCCCACCGCCGTGAGGCTTGGGGCCGCTCTCGTGAAGAGGCGGCTTCAGCGCGCTCGCGACGGCGAAAAGCGGCCACGGCGAGGCCGGCAGCAACGCCGAGCAAGGCAAGCGTGAGCGTCGCCGGTTCGGGCACGGCCGTCACGGTCACGAAGCTGCTGCTCGGCAGATAGTCGGCCGTGAAGTTGTCGATGCCGGCGGATGACGTGCGGTTGTAGTCGATCCCCCACCACTGGCTGCCCACCTGAAACTGGCTACCGTCGGCGAGCACGTTGCCGCCGTAGGTGAAGAGGCCACTGTTCCAGCTCCCTGAGTAGTTGATGAGCGCGAAGATCGTGGTGTTCTCCACGAAGGGCTGCACGCTCGACGCGATGTCGGTGACGGTGAGCAGCGTGCCGTTGCCGGAGTCGAGGTTCAGGTCGCCCCCGCGGCGAACGAGGCCGTGCCCGAGGCGAGCGACGCGATGCTGGTGCCCGGGGCGAGCGACCCGCCGGCGGCGATGCAAGTACCCGCGGATGGGTATTCGGGGTGAGGGAGAGCGGACTTGCCCGCGGCCGCACGGCTTTCACAAGCGGGGGTTCGTACAAGCCCGACACCGTAACGCACAGGGACGCGCCCGTGATGAGCTCGGATTGAGAGCGGTGTGCCCATGGCCGCCCATCGCGGTTCGGTGCTCCCTGCAGCCTGCAGCCCCTACGATCCGGCTCGTGCTTCGTCGATGAGCGGATCGAGCCCGCGGAGCCGCCAGTTGCGGCAGATGTCCCGGATCGCGGCCGTGTCGGCATCGGGGTTGCGAGACAGCAGTTCCACGATGTCGGCATGGGACTTCGTGCCGCCGGCATAGAGTTTGAGTGCGACGAGGTGGGCAAGCGGCATGATCCGCAGATTACTGCCGGGCCGGATGACCGTGTCGGCCGCCGTGAGTCCGCCGTCAATGACGGCCGGAAACCGGCCACCGAAGTTCACGATCTGAACGAGACCGAAGGCGCCTCGGACATCGACGACGCACCCGAGCGGATCTTCGCCGTCTGGCTCCCGAATTTCGACGTCGTACCCTCCCGTTCGCAAGGCGTCAGCGACACGGTTGAGTGTGTCGAGATCGGTATTCACGCCGAGATCGAGGCCTTCCGTGAACCGCACGTCGCCGTGAGCCGCGAGGGCGACCGCCCCGATCACCACGGCCCCCACGCCTCGCGATTGAAGCACGACGGCGATTTCTTCGGCGGCCTGAATCAGCGCATCGGGGTCGGTCATGGATCACGCCTTGCGGGGCGCGGGCCGCAACGCCGCGAATCGCGACGCCATTCCCAAGGCAGCCTTGACCCGCTCCTCGACGGTCATGCGACGGACACGGTCGATCTCGGCCTGCCGCGATGCAGCGTGGCTGACACTGGGCCGCAGTCGTGGAAAAACGTGTTCGTCACCCATGACGTCATCTTACTCCGCTTTCACGGGCAGGGGGCGTGGAAGCCCAACGCCGTGAGGGGTGGGGCCGCGGCGGCGGAGGCTCGGCGTTCAGCGGCGACGGAGGAAGGCGACGGCGACAAGACCGGCGACGATACCGATCAGGTCCGGCTTGCCCATCTGGATGACCACAAACGGTGGTCGCATGCTGCATCAACGTGGCAGCGGCCAGGCATGAGGGGCCCTGGTCACGTGGCGATGAGCGGGTTTCGCGTCTTCAACTCGGGAAACAGGGAGAAATCGCGGTCCGCCGTCCAGAGTTCCGCGATACCGTGGTTCAGGCAGATGGCCGCGATGCGCGCATCGTGAACCTTCCCACCCATGATCCGTGCCTGGACGCACAGCCGTTCGAGCTTGTCGAGATAGCCAGGCCCCTCATGGAGCAGATGCAAGCCCGGAGAACACTGCCAGGCCTTGATCGATTCGAAGGCGATCGCCAGCGGTGTGGGGGGCGCATAGATCCGTGGATGAGTGACGATGGCGAGAAACTCGTGCAGGGAACTCCACGCGATGGCCCAGGACTTTCCACTGGTGGCGAGATCGACAAGGCATGACTTTGCGACGTCATGCCACTCGCTGTCTTCGCGGTGAGCGTAGACGAGCAGATTGGTATCGATGGCGATCACGACCTGGCGGTTCCGTGGATCGCGTCGCGGATCGCGTCCCAGCCTTTGCCGCGAAACTCAGGCTGCAGCCCTCTTCCGCGGAATGTCACGGGCTTGATCGGCTTTCGCTTCGAGAGCGACTTGCGGCCGAGCACCTCCCGCAGGCCCTCTTCGATGAGGCTACGCAACGTGGTTTGAGAAGCCTCGGCCTCCCGTTTTGCACGGAGGAGAAGGTCGTCAGCAATATCCACGGTTGTCTTCATATGGGTAACCATATTGAGCGGCTTGTGGTCGGTCAAGCAGGCCGCTCCTCCAAGCCCACGGCCGTGAGGCATGGGGTGCCCGGTACAAGCCGAACGCCGTGAGGCGTGGGGCCGCGCTCGCGAAGGGCTCGCTTCAGCAAGCCCGGCCGCGGCGGCGGGCCAGGAGTAGGCCGGCGAGGCCGATGCCAATGATCGCGAGCGTGGAGGGCTCGGGCACGCCCATCACGTTCACGAAGCTGCTGCTCGGCAGGTAGTCGCCCGTGAAGTTGTCGCCGCCCGTGGACGAGTTGTAGTCGATCTCCCACTGCTGGCTGCCCACGGTGAAGCGGCTGCCGTCGGCCAGCGGGGTGCCGCCGTAGGTGAAGAGACCGCCGTTCCAGGTGCCGGAGTAGTTGATCATCGTGAACACGGTCGTGAAGTTCGCGAACGGCTGAATGCTCGAGGCGACGTCGGCGAACGTCAGCAGCGTGGCGTTGCCCAGGTCGAGGATGAGGTCGCCGCTGACGACGAGCAGGTCGGCCGCGGTGTTGAGCGAGGACGGGTTCGTCGAATCGACCTCGTAGGCAAAGGTCGCAGCTGCTGCGAACGTGGCCGTGCCCGTCGCCAGCGACTCGATGCTGTTGCCGGGGGCGAGCGTGCCGCCGCCCGCCACGCTCACCGGGCCGCCGATCGATCCCGAGCCGCCGAGTTCGGCGGCAGCGGCGACGGCGACGGGGGTGTCGCCAAGGATGCCGTTTACCGATAGCCGGCCTGCTGAGATGGTCGTGGGGCCGGTGAAGGTGCTCGTGCCGGTGAGGGTGAGCCGCCCGGCGCCGGCCTTCGTCAGACCGCCGTTGCCGAGCGTGCCGCTGAACGTCGTGTCGGCCACCGTCGTGAGCGACCTCGTGCCGCCCCAGAGATCGACCCCGCCGCTGAAGGTCATCGCCCCCGTGCCCGTTCCGTCGCCGATCGCCACGTCGCCGCCGAAGGCGACCGGGTTCGAGAGGACGCGGGCCGAGGCGTTGGCCGACGCTAGCGTGCCGCCGTTGAGCTCGAGCGAGCCGCTGCCAAGGGCCCCGTCGGCGGCTACGCGGATCGTGCCTGCCGAGAGCGTCGCACCGCCCGTCCAGTCGTTGGCGCTCGTGAACACCGCCACGCCGGCGCCGCTCTTCACGAGCGCTCCCGACCCGGAGATCAGGTTTCCGGCACTGCCGCTGAAGGTGTAGGTGCCGGCGGTTGCCGAGACCGCGAGCGAGGCGGGGGCGAGCGATCCCGAGAGGGTCAGGGTGCCGCCCGCGGTGCCGCTGAAGGTGGCCGTGTCGCCGGCCATGAACACGGTCGCACCACCGCTGCCCGTGGTCCAGGTGGTGCCCGATGCGCCCCAGGTGCCACTGGTCGCGGTCCAGATCAGCGAAAGCGGACCGGGGCTCCCGATGCTGAAGCCGCTCAGGGTCGCCGCGTAGACAGTGCTGCCACTGGCAAACACACCGCGGACGGTATTGCTGCCGAGCCCGCTGGTGGTGGTGAAGTTCGTGTAGCTCGTGCCGCCGTCGGTCGAGATGCTCACGCCGCCGTCGGTGGCCGCATAGTTGATAATGGATAACTAATTGTTTGTAATTGTCAATTATCAATTGCTAATTATTAATTGCTTA
>JBJTQP010000123.1:0-17139 GCA_046075685.1 Planctomycetaceae bacterium
CCGGGGGATACCCGGTCGCCGACAAGGCGAACTGGCAGTCGGGATTCCTCCCGGGCGCCTTCCAGGGCACCTACATCGACAGCCAGCACGAGCGGGCGGAGCAGCTGATCGAAAACATCACGAGCCCGCATGCGAGCGAGGCGGTGCAACGGCGGCAGCTCGCGCTGCTGCAGAGCCTCAACGCGGCCCATCGCGCGGCCCGGCACGATCCCCGGCTCGACGCCCGGATCCAGTCGTTCGAACTCGCGTCGCGGATGCAGGCCGAGGCCACCGACGCCTTCGATCTCTCGCAGGAGCCCCAGTCCGTCCGCGAGATGTATGGCGACGGCGTGCATGGTCGGCAGACCCTGATCGCCCGCCGGCTCGCGGAGCGGGGCGTGCGGTACGTGCAGCTCTGGCACGGGGCCGGCCAGCCCTGGGACCATCACTCGGAGGTGGCCAAGGGGCTGCGGCAGCACGCCGGGGAGATCGACCGCCCGATCGCGGCCCTGCTCACCGACCTCAAGGCCCGGGGGATGTTCGACGACACGCTGGTGATCTGGGGGGGCGAGTTCGGCCGCACGCCGGTCTCCGAAGGGGGCACCGGCCGGGATCACAATCCCTATGGCTTCACGGTCTGGCTGGCCGGCGGGGGCGTGAAGGGAGGTACCATCTACGGCGGCACCGACGACTTCGGATTCCGGGCGGTCGACCGTCCCACCAGCGTCCACGACCTCCACGCCACGCTCCTGCACCTGCTGGGCTTCGACCACAAGCGGCTCACCTACCGGTATGCGGGCCGCGACTTCCGGCTCACCGACGTGCACGGCCGGATCCTCCAGGAAGTGCTTGCATGATGCTCTCACGTCGCCTCTGGGGTGCTGCGGCCGTGGCTGCCGCGCTCCTCGCCGAACTCCCGGGTCGTGCGGAAGAAGGTGCCCAGCCCGACCTGCTGCCCAGCCTCGGCTCGATCGAGCGGCTCGACCCGCGGTTCGACGCCCTCGTGCCGCGGGAGTCCGCGATCGAGGTGCTCGCGACCGGGTTCCAATGGTCCGAGGGGCCGGTGTGGGTGGATCGCGAGCGGGCGCTGCTCTTCAGCGACATCCCCCGCAACCGCGTGATGCGCTGGCACGCGACCGAGGGGCTGTCGGTGTTTCTCGAGCCGGCGGGCTTCACGGGCGCAGGCGAGTACGGGGGCGAGCGGGGCAGCAACGGCCTCACGCTCGATCGGCAGGGGAATCTCATCTCCTGCGAGCACGGCGACCGACGGGTGAGCCGGCTGACGCCCCGCGGCGGCAAGCGGACGCTGGCCGACAACTACAAGGGCAGGCGGTTCAACAGCCCCAACGACTGCACGGTCCACTCCTCCGGCGCGATCTACTTCACCGACCCGCCGTACGGGCTGCCCGAGGGCTGGGGCGACGACCGCCGCGAACTCGACGTCTGCGGCATCTACCGCGTGACGCCCGACGGCACGGTGACGCTGCTGTGCGACACCATGACCCGCCCCAACGGCATCTGCCTCTCGCCGGATGAGCAGCGGCTCTACGTCGCCCAGTCGGATCCGCAGGCTCCGATTTGGAAGGTGTTCGCGGTGCAGCCGGACGGCACCCTCGACGCGGGGCGGACGTTCTTCGACGGGACGAAGCTGCTCGCAGAGCGTAAAAAAGGCCTCCCCGACGGGCTGAAGGTCGATCTCCAGGGCAACGTGTTCGCCACGGGGCCCGGCGGTGTGCTCGTGCTCGCGGCCGACGGCACGCACCTGGGGACGCTGCTCACCGGCCAGGCGACGGCGAACTGCTGCTTTGGCGACGACGGCACGACGCTCTACATCACGGCCGACTCTCACCTCTGCCGCGTCCGGCTCTCGACCACCGGCCCGCTGCCGGGCCGATGAAGGAATCTGTTCACCGATGGCGCAGCCTGACCACCGCATGAGACACGGAGCCTCCGGGGTATCGGATTCGACATGAAGGGCATCCCCCCGCACGCTCGTTGGTTCGTCGCCGGGCTGGTGATCGCGGCCGGCGGAGCGGCGTGCGCCGGGGCCTCCCTCGAGCCGGGGCAGGTCGCGTTCTTCGAGTCGAAGATCCGGCCCGTGTTGGTGCAGCACTGCTACGAGTGCCATTCGGCCGAGGCCCTGCGGACAGGCACGCTCAAGGCGGGCCTGATGCTCGACTCGCGGGCCGGCATGGCCAAGGGGGGTGAAAGCGGGGCCGCTGTCGTGCCCGGCCGGAAGGAGGAGAGCCTGCTGCTGGCGGCGCTCAGGCACGACGGCCTGGAAATGCCGCCCGCGGGGCGACTGCCTGCGGAGGTGGTCGCCGACTTCGAGGCCTGGATCGACATGGGCGCACCCGATCCGCGGGACGAGCCGCTCGCGACCGTCGACGAACGGACGATCGACGTGGCCCGAGGACGCGAGCACTGGTCGTATCGCCGCCTGGCCCCGGTCTCACCGCCCGAGGTCCGCGGGAGCGGCGTGGTGCACAACGACATCGACCGTTTCATCCACGCCCGGCTGGAGGAGGCGGGCATCACGCCGGTGGCCGAGGCCGACAGGCAGACGCTCGTCCGTCGGGTGTTCTTCGATCTCACGGGCCTGCCACCGACGCCGGAGGAACTCACCGCCTTCGTCGACGACGAGGCCCCCGACTCCTACGAGAGGCTGGTCGACCGGCTGCTGGCCAGCCCGCGATTCGGAGAGCGCTGGGCGCGGCACTGGCTCGACGCGGTGCGGTATGGCGACAGCGGCGGCTACGAGTTCGACGGCGACCGTCCGGGGGCCCATCACTACCGCGACTGGGTGATCCGCGCGGTCAACGCCGATCTGCCGTACGACGAGTTCATCCGCCTGCAGGTGGCGGGCGACCTGATCCGGCCCGGCGACTACGCCGCGACGGCGGCGACCGGTTTCCTCGTGGCCGGCCCCTATCCGGGGCAGGTGACGGCCAAGACGGTCGAGCCGATCCGCTACGACCAGCTCGACGACATGGTCGCTGCGATCGGATCGAGCGTGCTGGGCATGACGATCGGCTGCGCCCGCTGCCACGATCACAAGTACGATCCGATCGCCCAGCGGGACTACTACGCGATGATCGCCTGCCTCGGGAAGGCGGTGCAGAAGGATCACGCGATCGACCTGGATCCGGAGGCCACCCGGATGCGGCGGGCGGCGTGGGTCGCGGAGCGAGAGCCCGTGGCGGCCGCGTTCGACGACTTCCTCGCCGCCGAGTTTCCCGCACGCCTCGGCCGCTGGCTGGCGACGGAGGCCCCTGCCCTGCAACCCGCCCCGTGGCTCACGCTCGACCCGGAGTCGACGAAGGCCGCGAAGGCCGGCCTCGCGGCGCAGGCTGACGACACGATCGTCGCTTCGGGAAGTCTTGGCCCCGACGACACCTACACGCTCACCTTTCGCACCCACCAGCGCGGCATCAGGGCGCTGCGGCTCGAGGCGCTCGCCACCCCGGCGGCGGCCGGCGGCGGGCCGGGCACCGGCCCGAACGGGGCTTTCCGGCTCTCCGAACTGGTGGTCACGGCCGCGCCGCTGGGTGCGGATGCCGGGCGGGCCCCCGTCACGCCCTCCCTGAAGGCCTTGGCGGCGACGTCGCAGGCTTCGGGAGGCGAGCTCGACAAGGCGGTCGACGGCAGCCATCTCACCGGCTGGAGCGTGCCGGATGAGGCCGGCGGCGACCAGGCGGCCATCGTCACGTTCGTCGATCCGATCGGGTTCGACGGCGGCACGCGGCTCACCGTGGAGGTGCGATTCCAGGACGGGCATCACGGCCTCGCCCGGCTCAGGCTCGCGATCACGACCGACGCCGGAGGAGCCGATCTGGCTGCCGTCGCCGCCCCGCAGGCCGCCCGCGAGATCGCGGCGGTTCTCGACTCGGCCCGGGCAGCGGGCCGCGACCCGTACGATCCGGCGGTTGCCCGGGAGGCGGCCCGGTGGCTGGGGCGGTTTGATGCGTCAGCGCTGCAGCACGCAGCGGCCCTGGCCGACGTCGACGCCCGGGAGCCGCAGCCGGCGACCGTGACGGTGTACGGGGCGACCAACGGCGGTTGGGTGATCAGTGGCAACTCGCAGAAGGTGAAGAGCGGCAGTCAGGACGTCTACGTGCTCGCCCGGGGCGAGGTGGGCCGCAAGAAGGAGAAGGCCTCCCCCGGATTCGTGCTGGCGGCACTTACGGAGGGCACTGCGGAAGAGAGGCTGCTCTCGGCCCGCGGCTCGCAGGAGTCGCCCGATTCCCGCCTCGGGCTGGCCGAGTTTCTCATCGATGCGACGGAGGGCGCAGGTCCCCTCGCCGCCCGCGTGATCGTCAACCGGCTCTGGCATCACCACTTTGGCCGCGGCATCGTCGCCACGCCGAACGACCTGGGCACGCAGGGGGAGCCGCCCGTGCACCCGGAACTCCTCGAGTGGCTGGCCGGTCGGCTCGTGGCGGAGCGGTGGAGCCTCAAGAGCATCCATCGCCTGATCGTGACCAGCGCCGCGTATCGCCGCTCCGGCGCGGCAGGCTCGACGGGCCCCGCACGCGATCCCGAGAATCGGCTGCTCTGGCATCGCAGGTCCACCCGGCTGGAGGGCGAGTCGATCCGCGACGCCCTGCTGGCCGCCGCGGGAATGCTCGACCTGACGATGCATGGCCGAGCCGGGCTCGACGTGGGCGTGCCCCGGCGGAGCATCTACCTGACCGTGAAGCGCAGTGAGCCGGTCGGACTTCTTCAGGTGTTCGACCAGCCCGAACCGGTCCAGCCCGTGGGGGCCCGTGGCGTCGCGACCGTACCGACCCAGGCGCTGGCGATGCTGAACTCGCCGTTCGTGAGGGCGGCGGCCGAAGGCCTGGCGAGGCGGTGTCGCACCACGCTCGGGCTCGAAGCCACGGCGGACTCCGGTGCGGCGGCGATCGACTTCTGCTTCATGGCTGCGGTGTCCCGGCGTCCGAGCGAGGCGGAGCGGGCGCGGTTCGCCGGCCTGCTGGCGTCCCGCGAGCAGGCCGCGGAAGCTGATGCCGCCGGACGGCAGGCGGCGCTGGCGGACGTCTGCCACCTGATCTTCTGCCTCAACGAGTTCGTGTATGTGGATTGAGTGTGCGCGATGATCGACGACGAGTGGAGCGGGCCATGAGCGATGGAGCGCGAAGTCTCGGCGAACTCCTGCTGCCTTCCCGACGGGCCCTGCTCCGCGATGCGGGGCTGGGCTTCGGATCCGTGGCGCTCGCGTCGCTGCTGGGGGAGGAGGCGCGGGCCGACGCCGGGCGGGCCGGCGCTGCCGCCGCGGGTTTCCTGCAGCAGCCGGCCAGGGCGAAGCGGGTGATCTGGCTGTTCATGACGGGCGCTCCGTCGCAGGTCGACACGTGGGACTACAAGCCGGAACTGCAGGCCCGCAACGGCGAGCCGCTGCCGGGAGCCGACAGCGAGGTCGGGTTCTTCAAGACCAGCGGCACATGCCTCGCCAGCCCCTTCGAGTGGGCCCGGCACGGCCAGTCGGGCACCTGGGTCAGCGACCTGTTTCCGCATCTCGCCCGCCACGTCGACGACATGTGCTTCATCCATTCGATGCACCTTCGGGCCAACAACCATGCCCCGGCCGCGATGGAACTGATGTCGGGCTTCAGCCGCCCGGGAATGCCGTGCATGGGAGCCTGGCTCGACTACGGTCTGGGCAGCATGAATCGCGACCTGCCGAGCTTCGTGGTCATGCACGAGCGGAAGCCCCGCGGCGACGACCAGATCTGGTCGGCGGGATTCCTGCCCAAGGGTCATCAGGCGCTCGCCATCGACGCCCGGCGGCCGGTGGCCATCGACAACCTCGCCCTCCGCCCGGGGCAGACCCTCGAGACGCAGCGGGCGGAGCTCGATCTGCTGACGGAGGCGAACGCGGCCCATGCGGCGCTCCGTCCGACGCAGGCCGATCTGGCGGCCCGGATTTCGAGCTTCGAGCTGGCATACCGCATGCAGACCGCCGCGCCGGAGGCGATCGACCTGTCGCGGGAGTCGAGGCTCGTGCACGAGCTCTACGGCACGGACGATCCCGCCTGCAAGGTGTTCGCCAGGCAGTGCCTGACCGCCCGCCGGCTGGTGGAGCGGGGCGTGCGGTTCGTCCAGATCTTCGCCGGACGCGGCACCAGCGGCGATGGCAGCGTCGACGACGTGCCGTGGGACGGCCACAGCGACATCAAGGCCAATCACCGGGAGTGCGGCCTGGCGACCGATCGGCCGGCGGCCGCGTTGCTGGCCGACCTCAAGGCCCGCGGGATGCTCGACGACACCCTCGTGATCTGGGGCGGTGAGTTCGGCCGCACCAGCGACTCGCAGGGAGGCAAGGGCCGCGACCACAACCCCGGCGGGTTCACCATCTGGATGGCCGGCGGCGGCGTGAAGCCGGGCTCCCACTACGGTGCGACCGACCCCTTTGGCTACAAGGCGGTGGAGAACAAGGTGCACGTCAACGACCTGCACGCCACGCTGCTGCACCTGCTCGGCATCGACCACGAACGGCTGACCTACCGGCACAACGGCCGGAACTTCCGGCTCACCGATGTCGGCGGCCGCGTGATCCACGACCTGATCTCGTAGCCGGGGCGGTGTCGGCTAGTCGGGCACGCGGGTGGGACGGCTCTCGCCCGCTGCCCGCGCCGGGCGTTCATCGACCACGTCGGTCGCCGCCCGGATCGTGTTCCGCTCGAGCACGACCTCGCCGGCATCCTTGCCGATGCGGATTCCCGTCGCCTGCCGCCCGCCGCCGGTGTCCTCCACGACGTTGTCCCGGATGACCGTGCCGTCGGTCGCGCCGTCCACGAACAGGCCGCAGCCCTCGTTGTCGCGGACGGTGTTGCCCTCGAAGGTGATCCGGTGGGCCGCCATCGGCTCGGTCTCGGCCCGCCAATACACCCCGCCCCGCCGGTTGCCGACGATCGTGTTGCCGCGGACGAGGTTGCCGCTGTCCTTGTGCCCGATCGACATGCCGTAGCCGCCGTTGTTCTCCAGCCGGTTGCCCTCGGCCACGCCGCCGCGGACCCGCCAGCAGAAGAAGAAGCCGTCCTCGTCGCACGCGACCGCGCGGCAGTTCCGCACCGTCGGCCGTTGCGAGCCGCTGCCGGGGTGCAGCCCGAATCCGGCGCATCGCTCGGCGGCGCAGCCCTCGACCACGACGTCGTTCGACTGCTGGAAGCTGATCCCGTCGCCGCTCGCGTCACGGACGACGCAGTCCCGGATCACGCAGGCGTCGCCCCGGTAGAGGTAGATGCCGGCCGTGCGGCAGCCGTCCACCGTGGTCGGGTTCTCGGCGCGGGTGCCGTCGACGACGAGGCCCTCGATCCGTGCATCCTCGATGTCGTAGCCGCTGACGACCGGGAAGATCGTGGCCGCGAATCCGCCGTCGGCCACCAGGACGTCGGCATTGAGGGGCCGCGAGAGCGTGAAGAACGGGCCGCGGGCGTTGAGGATCGTCGCACAGACGCCGTGGAAGTTCCGCTGCGTCTTCGAGGCCACGTACACGCCGCTGCCGATCGCGAAGCCGGCGGGATCGCGGACCGTGATCGCGGCCTCGCCGTAGTCGCCGTCGGCCGCCAGCGGAGAGCGATGCTCGCGGGCCTTCTTGAGCACGGTCGTCCCGCCCGCCCCCCGCACCGTCACGCGGCTGCGGAGCTGCAGCGAGTCGCGCATCAGGTACTCGCCGGGCCCGATCTCGACCTCTCCGCCCCCGAGCGTGCCCACGTAGTCGACGGCGGCCTGCAGCGCCCGATGGTCGGTGCCGACGATGTCGGCGTCGCGGTGGCCGACGGTGACGCGGACGGCGGGCCGGGCGTGGACTTCGCTCTCGGCGTGCGTGCGGCCAGCTTCTTCGGCGCCGGCGGGCCATGAGAGGAGCAGCATCGCCAGCGTGAGGATCCTGCGTGCGCGGGTCATGGCTGCATCTGGCTCCGGGGGATGGAACGCTGGGTCAGGGTGTGGCGGGCGGGACGGCCGGTCGATTGCTTCCCACGCGATCGCGAACCCGCGGCAGGCGGGCGTAGGGATCGAGCACCCAGACCGGCTGCCCATCGCGATCGTCGCGGGTCACGGGAAACTCGTCGCCATTGATGGTGGCCGTCACCCGCGGGGCGTCGGTGCGGATGAGGATCTCGCCGGCGTGGGTGCCGATCTCCTGCCAGATCTTCGCCCGCCAGTGCGCGCTGCTCCAGAACGGCCGCACGTCGGCGTCGAGGTCCACCCGCAGCGAGTCGTCGCCAGCCCGGGCGGCCACGAGCTTGCCACACGGGAACCCACGGCTCTCGATCCGGGCGATCGGCGTCTCCAGGGCGAGCGGCACGAGGACGTGCGGCTGCGGCTGGTAGGCGACGTAGGTGCGGGAGGCCGCGGCGGAGAGCAGCCAGGCGGTCGCGTGCGGCGCGGTGGCCAGGCGGGCGTCATGCGTGCGGAGCTCGCCCTGCCCCACCGCAAACTCGGGCGCGCGGAGGAACCGCACGGGCTGAATCTCGCGGCCGTCGACCTTCCGCAGCGGGTAGGTCTCCTCGTAGCAGTGCCACGTCATCTCCAGGTCGCGGCCCGGCCGCCGGTAGCGGACGTGGCGGACGAAGCCCTCCGCCGACTCCGCGACGGTGGCTGCGAGCATCGTGTCGCGGAAGCGATCGAAGGAGCCGTACTCGGCTCGATCGCCGAGTTCGACGATGAAGCCGCTGCGGGCCTGGACCCACGCCTTGTCGGCGATGCCGTCGATCGAGTCGCCGGCGTAGTTGTCCTGATAGAGCACGATCTGCCGCGTCCGCTCCTCGAGCGTCGTGCGGCACGGCCCGCGGAGGTGGGTCGCGGTGAGCGGCCGCACGCCCGCGTAGGTGTCGCCGTCGTGGATGAACCACCAGTCGCCGGGTGCGAGCTCCTGCGGCAGGCTCGCGACCGGCCGGCGGTTGACGAACAGGCCCTCGAGGCCCGGCTGCCAGCGGAACAGAAACATTCCCGCCGACGCCCGGTGGAGCGTGCCGGGCACGGTCGGAACGTCGTCGGAGCCGCGGCTGCGTCCCGAATACGTGACCAGCATCGTGTTCTTGTGCTGCAGCACGCCGGCCCGGCCCCGCTCGGCGAACTCCCGCATCCACGGGCCGGGTGCCTTCGTCCACTCATCCGCGAGCGGCTGGTCGGGCCGGTTCTCGAAGAAGAGTTCCGTCCGGTCCATGAACGCCGCGCCGTTGAACACGTAGTGCGGGTAGAGGACGGCGAACCGCCTGGGGCTCCCGACCGGGGCTGCGGCTGGAGCGCGATGGTCGTTCCACCAGGCGGAGGCATAGACCATGCAGCCCGAGGCCTCGTAGGGCTGGTCGATGGAGCCCACCGCGTAGGTCGCCGTCTGGTAACTGGCGATTTCGCCGAGCATGGGCTCGGGGCGGGCGTTGGACTCGCCCGGGAGCGTCGGGTAGCGATCCATCCACGGGATGAGCTGCACCGCGGTTCGCAGGTCGTTGGGAAACTGCTTCCGCCAGGCGAGATCCTGCAGGTAGGCCGGCAGGTCGGGCACGATTCCCTCGACGTCGTCGAGCGGCCAGCGTCCGCCCGCCTGGTTGCGCCACACGCCCCAGTCGAAGAACTCGTTGAGCCAGATCGGCTTCTCGACCCCCGTGGCGAACTGCAGCCGGTCGCTGCTCGTGCCCAGCCAGGCGCCCGGCGCCATTCGGCTGCCCGGACCCGTGATCCGCTCCACGACGGGCGACCACATCAGGAAGCGATTGATCCACAGCCGCTCCGCGATCATCCGGGCCATCCGGGCCAGTTCGGGATCGCGGACGAAGGCCTTCATGGCGTCGTAGCCGTTCACACTGCACCAGTGCCCCTCGAGCACGTTGAACTCGGCGATGTCGCCGCTGGTGTTGAGGTGATCGAGCTCGCCCCGCAGGCCCCAGGCGGCGGCGTCGCGCACCGCGGGATCGCCGGTGACCGCCCATGTGAGCGCGAGAAAGCTGAGGTAGTCGTGGGCGTTGGCGCCGTTGTAGCCGGGGGCGTGCATCCACATCGTCGGCTCGACGTCGGCCACCTCCGGATGAAACGCCGTCAGCACGTCCCGGATCGCCCGTCGGGCCTCGGGCGTGACGCGGTCGCCGCACCGCAGGGTGAGGATCGCCAGTGGGATCAGTTCGGTCTGGTACTGGCACACGTCCTTGGCAGGGTTCCGCCGATTCGGATCCTGCCACGCGGCCTCGATCTCGGCCTGCTTCCCCCGGCAATACGCGACGATCTCCCGGTTCACCGCCGCCACGTCGGCAGGATCGCCCCGCACGAGCCGCTCGAACTGGGTGAGCCGCGGATCGTCGAGCCGCCCGACGTTGCTCGCGTAGATGCTGGCCCGCATCCGGTAGCGGAGCGCATCCCAGCCGCAGGCCACGGTCCCGTCGGGCACGGTGTCGAGTGGTTCCCGGATCATCGCCGTGACATCGGGGTACGGCGGCTGGACTCCCGGTTCTTCGTCAGCCGGGCAGGCCGACGTCAGCGCCCACGCCGCCAGGCACAAGCTGGAAGCCATGGAGAAGCGTGCTGGCACGATCGGAATCCTTCGGGGTTCAGGGGGCGTCACTCGCCGGGCTGCCAGAAGCCATGCATGGCGCACGAGCCCGCCGGCACGTCGGTCACCGGCCGGGCGTCGGTGCCGTCGGTGCGGGACACGAAGAGCTGCATGGTGCCGCTGCGGTCTGAGCCGAACAGGATCAGGCGGCCGTCGGGGGAGGGGCTCGGGTGGTAGTGCCGCACACCAGGCGCGGAGCGGGTGAGCTGCTCGATGCGGCCATCCAGCGACACCCGCATCAGCTCCACCGCCCCGCCCACCAGGGCGGTGTAGTAGATCGAGCGGCCGTCATGCGACCAGACGGGAACGTCGCTGCTCTCGCTGTGGAAGTCCGGATGCACGAGCCGCTCCACCACGCCGCGGTAGCCGCCCCGATCCGCGAGCTTTCGCAACCCGGTGCCATCGCGTCGCACCACGTGCGGATGACAGTCGTAATGGTCTCCTGCGACGAACAGCAGCCACGCACCGTCCGGCGACCAGAGCGGGGCGAAGTTGAAGGGCTGCCCCGTCTCGATCTGCCGCTTCTCGCTGCCGTCGGGCCTGGAGAGGTGGACGCGGTAGTCCTCGTGGTAGCTGATCTGTGTGCCATCCGGGGAGGCCGAGTAGCCGTAGGCGAAACCATCGCCCGCTCCCGACACGTCCCGTTTGTGGCGTCCATCCCCGTCCATCACGTGCGGCCGGGAAACGCCGCCGATCAGGGCCTGGAAGCCACAGCGGCCATCCGGGAAGAAGAACAAGCCGGTGTTGTAGTCGCTGATGCGATCGACCGCCGTGAGGGTGGTGATCGCCCCCGTCGACAGGTCGCAGAGGCAGCTGTCGACCAGCCAGCCCTCGGTGGTGCGGAACGTCCGCTGAGCCCGTTCCCACGCCGCGTTCTCGGGGCTCTCCCAGCTGCGGGCGATGATCGCCTGCCTGCCGTCGGGAGACCAGCCGGCGAAACTCGTCCACGTGTGCGGCGTGTCGGCCAGCTGCGTGGCGAGCATCCGCGGGTCGGTGCCGTCGGCCCGCACGATCCAGGCGCGGTTGGTCGACCAGTTCGCATGCTGGCCATCCGGCAGGTCGTTGCGTCCAACTGTGTAGCCGATGAGCCGCGTCTCGTCGGCCGCCGCGGTTGCAGCACCGCCCAGCACGAGCACCAGGGCCACGACGGCACCATGCCGACTCGGACGTGCATGGCGACGCGTCGGGGTCGATTTCTGCCTCCCCTGGTCCGCAGATGCCCTGTTCATGGGATCGAGTCTCGTCGATGCGGCTCTCGTTGACCGCCGGCGGGCGGCCGGAGCCGGCCGATCATACAGCCGCATCGTGCCGGGCCTCGCGGCCACGGTTGTAGCGCAACTAGAATGAGGAATCGTGCGCGTCCGCGGTGCAGTGCCTATGCTTTTCTAGGACCGGCCACGCGCGGCCCTCGGCAGGAGCAGGCTCGTGACATCGCAGACGTCGGCGATCGCGTGGCTCGTGCTGGCCGCCTGGGTGAGCGGGCCGGCATCCTTCGGTTGGGCGGCGAACGCTGATGCGGAGCGGGAGTTCGAGACCCGGGTGAGGCCGCTCCTGATCGCGAGGTGCGGATCCTGCCATGGCGACTCGGTCGCCGAGTCGGGGCTCAGGCTCGACAGTCGCCGGGCTGTCCTCACGGGGGGCGACGGCGGTCCGGCCGTGGTGCCCGGTGATGCCGCCGGCAGTCGGCTGATCGCCGCCGTGCGGCATGCCGACGGCCTCGAGATGCCCCCCGATGGCCGGCTCAGCGAGGAGGAGATCGGCGTCCTCGAGTCGTGGGTCGCCGCCGGCGTGCCCTGGTTCGGCCAGGGAGCCGACGCCGAAGGTGCCATGCCATCGTCGGAACCGGCGGCCGACATGGACCGCCGTGTGAGCGAGGCCCTGGCGACGCACTGGGCGTTTCGGCCGCCGACCCGCCATGCAGCACCGGCCGTGGCGGCCGGCTTTCCCGCGGAGCACCGCGAGGCCTGGCAGGCCTCCGCCATCGATCGCTTCATCGCCAGCGATCTCTCGGCCGCCGGCCTTGGGCCCGCGGCTCCGGCGGCGCCTCGCGACCTCGTCCGCCGCCTGTCCTTCGATCTCACGGGGCTGCCTCTGACGGCAGGCGAGGCCGACGCCTTCGTCGCGAATCCATCGGAGAACGCGTTTCGAGCGCTCGTGGACCGGCTGCTCGCATCGCGGGAGCATGCCGAGCACTGGGCGCGGAAGTGGCTCGACCTCGCCCGCTACGCCGACACGATGGGCTACGCGTTCGACGCCCAGTCGTCGCTCTACCCGTTTGCATGGACCTATCGCGACTGGGTCGTGCGGTCGCTGCAGGCCGACGTGCCCTATGACCGTTTCGTGACGCTCCAGATCGCAGCCGACCAGGTGGTGCCGCCCGTGCCGCGGGAGGACCTCGCGGCCCTCGGCTTCCTGACGGTGGGCCGGACCTTTCTCGGCAACCAGCACGACATCGTCGACGACCGTATCGACCTCGTCACCCGGGGCCTGATGGGCCTCACCGTCGCCTGTGCCCGGTGCCACGACCACAAGTACGAGCCGATCACCGCCGCGGATTACTACGCGCTGCACGGCATCTTCGCCAGCAGCGAGATTCCCAAGGAGTTGCCCGTCATCGGCGAGCCGCCCTCCGGGCCCGAGGCCGAGACCTTCGCCGCGACGCTTGCGGGGCGTCGCCAGGCCCTGCTCGACCACGAGTCGGCCGTGCACGCCCGCGGCGTTCGCGATGCAGTGTCTCATGCCGCCGACTACTGGTGCGAGTCGGCGCGGCCCGCAGCCCGCGGAGCGGACGGGAGGCCTCCCCGCCTTCCGGATCGGTACGAGCTCGTGCAGGGCGTGATCGACGCGCTCGTCCGGCTCGCCGACGGCGGCATGGCGACGCACCCGGTCCTGGGGCCGTGGTGCGAGGTCCGCGGGCTGTCGGATGACGATGTGGGGCGGCGTGTCGCATCCTTGCTGGCCGGCTGGGCCGATTCGTCGGCGGGCACCGGGGTGAATGCGGTCGTCCGGGAGGAGT
The DNA here is from genome assembly GCA_046075685.1 of Planctomycetaceae bacterium. Lineage (GTDB taxonomy): Bacteria > Planctomycetota > Planctomycetia > Pirellulales > UBA1268 > QWPN01. Next base: position 13,545 of record JBJTQP010000123.1, read on the forward strand.
TTGCGGCGACGCGGCCCGCGAACCTCAGGCAGGTGGCCGAGGTCTACGGCCGGCTCGTGGCCCGCGTCGCTCCGGAGTGGGCCGGCGGCTCCGCGGTGCCCGCCGCCGAGCCCGCCGACGTCGCCGCGGTGCGGGCCATGTTCGGCACGGAGGGTGGTCCATTCGTGGTCTCGCGGGCCGAGGCGATGCGGCTGGCCGTCCGCCCCGAGGAGACCGAGCATCGTCGACTGGAGAAGGAGATCACCACGCACCTCGCCACGGCCCCCGGGGGGCCGCCGCGGGCGATGACGCTCGTCGACTGCCGCCGGCTCGTCGACAGTCCTGTCTTCATCCGGGGCAATCCGAAGAAGCCCGGTCCCCGCGTGGAGCGGCGCCTGCCGGTGGTGCTTGGCGGGGCCGCGGTGGACCGGCTGTCGAGCGGCCGGCTCGATCTCGCCTGGCGGATCGTCGATCCGGACAATCCGCTCACCGCCCGCGTGCTGGTGAACTGGGCGTGGACCCACCATGTCGGCCGCGGACTCGTGGAGACGCCGGGTGACTTCGGCCTCCGGGGCGAGCCGCCGAGCCATCCGGATCTGCTCGACGACCTGGCCCGCCGGTTCGTGGACGACGGCCGTTGGAGCCTGCGATGGCTGCACCGGGAGATCGTGACGACAGCCGCCTGGCGGCAGTCGTCGGTGGCCGATGCGGCGGCCAACGCTCGCGATCCCGACAACCGGCTCTGCAGCCGGGCCAATCGCCGCCGCCTCGACTGGGAGCCGTGGCGCGACAGCCTGCTCGCCGCCGCCGGCACGCTCGATCGCGCCGCCGGCGGCGGCCCGGGCGTCGATCCTCTGGCGGTCGCCGCGGTCGGCACACGCTCGCTGTACGCCGCGGTCGACCGCCAGGACGTGCCGGGCATCATGCGGGTGTTCGACGTGGCCAATCCCGACACCGCCGTCCACGTGCGAACGCGGACGACGGTGCCCCAGCAGTCGCTTGCGGTGCTCAACAGCCCGCTGGTGGTCGAGGCCGCCACGCGGATCGCCGCCCGGGCGGCGGCGGAGGGGGGCGCCGACCCGGATGGCAGGATCGTGGCCATCTGGAGGGCGGCGCTCGCCCGCAGTCCGACCGACTCCGAGCGGATGCTGGCTCGCGGCTGGCTCGACGGCGGCGGCGAGGCGACTGCAGCCGCCGGCTTCGGGCCCTACGAGCGGCTGGCGCAGGCCGTGCTCGCCACCGCCGAGTTCCAGTACGTCGACTGACGAGGGTGTGGCATGACGAACGACATCGCACATGGTCGCGGTGCCCTGCTCTCGCGGCGGACGGCGCTGTGCCGCTCCGGCCTCGGGGTCGGCTGGCTCGCCGCATCGCACCTGCTCGACGGCGGGCACGAGGCGGCGGCCGCGGTGCCCACGTCGCTCGCTCCCCGTCCGCCGCACCTCGCCCCGCGGGCCCGGGCCGTGATCCACATCTTCGCCAACGGCGGGCCGAGCCACCTCGACACCTTCGACCGCAAGCCGCTGCTCGAGCAGTACGCGGGCCGGGAGATCCCCGCGACCCTGCCCACCGAGCGGCGCACCGGCGCGGCGCTGCCGTCGCCGTTTGGCTTCGCGCGGCACGGCGAGAGCGGGCTCGAGGTCAGCGAGCTGTTCCCGGCGGTCGCTCGTCACGCCGACCGGCTGCTCGTGGTTCGCTCGATGCACGCCGACGTCCCGAATCACGAGCCCTCGCTGATGCTGATGAACTGCGGCGACGGCCGGCTCGTGCGTCCGTCGGCCGGAGCCTGGGTGACCTACGGCCTCGGCACGGAGAACCAGAACCTGCCGGGCTTCGTGGCCATGTGCCCGGGCGGGTATCCGATCAAGGGCCCGGAGAACTGGCGGAGCGCCTTTCTGCCCGGGGCCTTTCAGGGCACCTACGTCGACACCCGGAAGCAGTCGGTCGAGGACCTCGTGCAGTACGTCCGCCACCCGCTGCTCACCCGCGAGGTCCAGCGGCACCAGGTGGATCTCACCGCCGCGCTCGACCGTGAGCATCTCGCCCGGCGGCCGCACGACCCGCAGCTGGAGGCCCGCCTGGTGTCGATGGAACTCGCGTGGCGGATGCAGTTCGAGGCCGGTGACGCCTTTGACGTCACCCGCGAGCCGAAGCACGTGCTCGACCGCTACGGCGACGACGTCCAGGGACGGCAGATGCTGATCGCCCGGCGGCTGGTGGAGCGCGGCGTCCGCTACGTGCAGGTGTGGCACGGCGAGGGGCAGCCCTGGGACAGCCACGACAAAATCGAGGAGAACCACCGCCGCCTCGCCGGCGAGAGCGACCGGGCGATCGGGGCCCTGCTCGACGACCTCGTCGCGCTCGGCCTGCTCGAGAGCACGCTCGTGCTCTGGGGGGGCGAGTTCGGCCGCACGCCGACCGTCGAACTGCCCAACGATGCCGGGGCCAATGGCACCGGCCGCGACCACAACCACCACGGCTTCAGCGTCTGGCTGGCCGGCGGCGGCGTGAAGGGGGGCACGGCCTACGGGGCGACCGACGACTTCGGCTTCAAGGCGGTGGAGCAGCGGGTGCACGTGCACGACCTTCATGCGACGATGCTGCACCTCCTCGGCCTGGATCACACGCGGCTCACCTACCGCCACAGCGGCCGCGACTTCCGGCTCACCGACGTGCACGGCCGCGTGATCACCGACTGGCTCGCCTGATCGGCCGTAGCGATGGGATTTTTCGGAGCCGCAGGCGTGCAGCCTGCGGAATCCGGCTGCGACGCCGGTGCATCGCTGCGCGTCGTCGAACGGTTGCGGGGCTCGGGGCTGCTCATGCCCGTCGCCGGACGCTCGGATGCGCTCGGGGCTGCCCATGCCCGTCGCCGGGCGCTCGCGTCGGGCATCCTGCCCGCCGCTCGCTCGGATGCCGCCTTCGCTTCGCCATCCTGGCTGCGCCGACCAATCCGTATCCCTCCTTCGGGGAGCTCTATGTGGATGGCGAACTGCCGTGCCAGTGGCGGCATGTGTTTGCCTCCGTGCAGTCGCTCGCCAACCGCGCCCTTGCCGAGATCCCCGCCGATCGCTTCGCGGTGGTGATCGTGGATGAGTTCCACCACGCCGCCGCCTCCAGCTACCGCCGCTGGCTCGATCACCTGCGCCCGCAGCTGCTGCTTGGCCTCACCGCCACGCCAGAGCGGGCCGACGGGCTCGACATCCTCCATTGGTTCGGCGGTCGCATCGCCACCGAGCTGCGCCTCTGGAGCGCCCTCGATCAGGGTCTGCTCGCCCCCTTCCACTACTTCGCCGTGGCCGACACCACCGACCTCTCTGCTCTGGAGTGGCGCCGCGGCGGTTACGTGCCCGCCCAGCTCAGCAGCCTCTACACCGGCGATCACCGCCGCGTGGAGCTGATCCTCCAGCAACTGCACGCCAAGCTCGCCGATCCGGCCCGCATGCGCGCCCTGGGCTTCTGCGTGAGCGTGGAGCACGCCCGCTTCATGGCCGAGCGCTTCCGCGCCGCCGGCTTCGCCGCAGAAGCCCTCGACGCCTCCACCCCCGCGTCCGATCGCCAAGCCGCCCTCCAGCGCCTGCAGGCCGGCGAGCTGCAAATTCTCTTTGCGGTGGAC
>JBJTQP010000124.1:0-6866 GCA_046075685.1 Planctomycetaceae bacterium
GACCAGGGAGAGAAGTTCGCCCGGATCGTCGCCGAGGTGGAGGAACTGCACGCCATCGGCCGGCCGGTGCTGATCGGAACGCGATCGATCGACAAGTCGGAGACGCTCTCGCGGCTGCTCACCGCGGCCGGGCTGACCCACACCGTGCTCAACGCCCGGCACATCGAGAAGGAGGCGGAGATCGTGGCCCAGGCGGGCCAGCGGGGCCAGATCACCGTGTCGACCAACATGGCCGGCCGGGGCACCGACATCAAGCTCGGCGACGGGGTGGCCGAGCTCGGCGGCCTGCACGTGATCTGCACCGAGCTCCACGACTCGGCGCGAATCGACCGCCAGCTGGTCGGCCGCTGCGGCCGCCAGGGCGACCCCGGCACGTGGCGGCAGTACGTGGCCCTCGACGACGACATCCTCGTGCAGGGCTTCGGGCCCGCGCGGTCCGCGCGGATCGCTGCAGGGCTGCGCCGCCGCCTCGGCGGCGGCTCGGAATCGCTCCTCAAGCCCTTCAAGCGGGCCCAGCAGCGGGTCGAGGCCCGGCACCGCCGGCAGCGGCGCATCCTCGAATACGTGGAGCGCCAGCGGGCGGAGGCGCACATTCAGATGAGCCAGGACCCCTACCTCGACTCGCCCTCCTAGCATCACCTCCACGAGCCACCGGCTCCGCGCCCATGCCTCGCCAGCTCTCCATCGCGCTCCTCGCCGCCTGCCTCGGGTCGATCGCGGCCGCCGCGGAGCCGCCGGCCGCTCCACCCGCCGCCGCGGACGCCGCAGCCAGCGACTCGGCACGGCTGCTTGGCGAGTTGCTCGAGCCGCTGGCCGGCCGCTCGGGAGCACCGCAGCCGGCGCCGGTCGACGCCACCCTCTACGCGCGCCCGCTCCAGCTCCTGGAGGCGCTGCAGCGTGCCGGCGACAGGACCCGACGGCTCTGGATCGCGCAGGCGTACTGGAAGGTGTCCGCCGCCTACGCGCAGGTCCGCTGCGCCACGGAGGCGATCGAGCGGCTGGAACTCGTCGCCCCCGGCGGCGACCCCCACGACCGCGCCACGCTCGACGTGGCCGTGGCGGCGGCCCGCGCCGATCTGGCCGACGCCCGTGGCCTGCTCGGCATGGCCCAGCAGGAGCTGGTGGACCTCGCCCGGCTGCCGCTTGGCGAGCCGCTTCCCTGGCCGGTCGATCGCCCGCTCGCCGGCCCCTACGAGACCCGCTTCGACGCCATCTTCGCCGCCCGGCCCACCACGGGCAGGGTGCGGGCGATCGCCCGCACCCTGCCTGCGCGGCATGACGCGCTGGAGTCGCGGGCCGCGGCCGTGCGGGCTGCGACCACCGCGCAGGGGATGGCGGAGGCCGACCACGCCAAGGGGCGCCGCCCGATCGAGGCGGTGATCGCCGCCCACGCGGCGCTCGTGGCGCAGCAGCGGGAGTTTCTCCAGGCGACGAAGGCCTACAACCTCGACATCGCCGAGTACGCGATGGCCGTGGCCGACGCCTCCGTGGCCGACGACACCTTCGTGTCGATGCTGATCGGCACGCCGATCCAGTGGCGGCAGCCGCAGCCGCCGGCGGGTGCGATCGCCCCGGCGGCCGGCACGACGACTGGTACGATGTCGCCATGATCGCCCCCGGACCGACCGCCGCCCCGCTCAGGATCGGCCCCGTCGTCGTCGACCCGCCCATCCTCCAGGCGCCGATGGCGGGCTACACCAACTACGCCTACCGGCAGGTGGTCCGCGAGTTCGGCGGCGCCGGCCTGCTGGCGACGGAAATGATCGCCGCGCGGAGCGCGATCTGGCTGGAGAGCCACCGCAGCGAGAACCCCGACCGGCTCTGGGGCGTCCGCGACGAGCCGCGACCGCTCGCCGTGCAGATGTGGGACAACGACCCCGAGAACCTCGCCCAGGTCGGCCGCCGGCTGGCGCGGGACTTCCGGGTGAGCGTGGTCGATCTCAACTTCGGCTGCCCCGTGCGCCAGGTGACGGAGAAGGCCCACAGCGGGTCATGGCTGCTGCGGGATCCCGACCGCGTGGCCGCCATCGTCCGCCGCGTGGTCGACGCCTGCGACGGCGTGCCCGTGACGGCCAAGATCCGGCTCGGCTGCTCCGACGCCTGCCGCACGGGCGTCGAAGTGGCCCAGCGGATCGAGGAGGCGGGGGCATCGTGCCTGACGGTGCACGGCCGCGTGGCCGCGGAGTTTTTCAAGGGCACGGCCGACTGGGACGCGATCGCGGCGGTCAAGAAGAGCGTGTCGCGGATGCCGGTGGTGGGCAACGGCGACATCGACTCGGCGGCGACGGCGGTGCGGCGGCTGCGCGAGAGCGGCTGCGACGGGGTGATGATCGCCCGCGAGGCGCTCTCCAAGCCGTGGATCTTCGCCCAGGCTGCCGCCCTGCTTCGCGGCGTGGAGCCACCGCCGGATCCGACGCTCGACGAGCAGCGTGACCTGGTGCTCCATCACTACGACCTCGTCTGCCGCCGCTTCGGCGTGGAGCGGGGCACGCTCCTGATGCGGAAGTTCGCCTGCTCATACGCGCAGGGGCTGCCGGGTGCCCGCGACTTCCGCGGCAGGGTCTCGCGGGTGGTGACCCGCGAGGAGTTTCTGGAGGTGATGCGAACGACGTTTCCGCGGCAGGCAGCCGAGGTTTCCCCGTAGGTGCGGGCATGCAGCCTGCACCTCCGCCCGGCGTTCGAACGCGTTCAGCACAACCCCGGCCAGCGGGCCCGGACCTCGCGGCCCGCATACAGCGCCCCGTCACCCAGCGACTCCTGGATCCGCAGCAGCTGGTTGTACTTCGCAATCCGGTCGCTCCGCGACGCGGAGCCCGTCTTGATCTGGCCGGTCGACAGGCCCACCGCGAGGTCGGCGATCGTGGCGTCCTCGGTCTCGCCGCTGCGGTGGCTGGAGATCGACGTGTAGCCGGCCCGATGGGCCATCTGCACCGCCGCGATCGTCTCGGTCAGCGTGCCGATCTGGTTCACCTTCACGAGGATGCTGTTGGCCACGCCCTCGGCGATGCCGCGGGAGAGCCGGGCGGAGTTGGTCACGAACAGGTCGTCGCCCACGAGCTGCACCTTCTCGCCCAGCCGCTCGCTGATCAGCTTCCAGCCCTTCCAGTCGTCCTCGGAGCAGCCGTCCTCGATCGACATGATCGGGTACTTGCCGGCGAGGTCGGCCAGGAAGTCGACCATGCCCGCCGAGTCGAGACTCCGGCCCTCGATCGTGTAGGTGCCGCTCTTGGCGTCGTACATCTCCGTGGCGGCGCAGTCGAGGGCGATCGCGATCTGCTCGCACGGGGTGTAGCCGGCGTTGGAGATGGCGGCCAGGATCACCTCCAGCGCCTCCGCGCAGGTGCCGATGTGCGGGGCGAAGCCGCCCTCGTCTCCCACCGCCGTGGAGAGCTTCTTGTCCTTGAGCACCTTCTTGAGGGCGTGGAAGGTCTCCACGCCGGCCCGAAGCGCCTCGTCGAACGTGTCGAAGCCCAGCGGCATCACCATGAACTCCTGCACGTCGAGCGGATTGTCGGCGTGGGCGCCGCCGTTGATGATGTTCATCATCGGAGCGGGCAGGAGGCGGGCGGTGGCGCCGCCGAGGTAGCGGTAGAGCGGCAGTCCGCAGTGCTCGGCGGCCGCGTGGGCCACCGCGAGCGACACGCCGAGAATCGCGTTGGCGCCGAGTTCCTTCTTGTTGGGCGTGCCGTCGAGTTCCAGCATCAGTTCGTCGACGGTCGTCTGGTCGAGGGCGTCGCAGCCCTCAAGCTCCTCGGCGATCCGCGTGTTGACGTTCTCCACCGCCTCGAGCACGCCCTTGCCGAGGTACACGCCCTTGTCGCCGTCCCGCTTCTCCCAGGCCTCGTGGGCGCCGGTGCTCGCACCCGACGGCACCGCCGCCCGCCCGCCCGCTCCGTCGGCGAGGGCCACGTCGACCTCGATCGTGGGATTGCCGCGGCTGTCGAGGATCTGGCGGGCGTGGACGTCGACGATCGTGGACATGGAGGCCTCGGTGAGTGGTGTGGCGGAACCGTGAACGCCGCCGCATTGTGCCAGCGGCGCGACGGGAAGCAAGGGCGATCCCGACGGCGGTCGCAGAGCCCGCGCAGCGTGCGGCAGGCGGGCCCGCTGTCGTGCCCCGGGAGCCGCGGGTATTCTCGCGAGGGCCCCGCCGTGCCACCCACGCCTCTCCGAGCGGATCCCCGCCCGTCATGTTCACCGGACTCGTCGAATCGCTCGGCCGCGTCGTCGAGGCCGTCTCGGAACCTCCCGGCCTCAGGCTCGTGGTCGACGCCGGCCCGATCGCGGACGACGTCGCGGTCGGCGACAGCATCTGCACGAGCGGCTGCTGCCTGTCGGTGGTGCGGATCGACGGGCCGCGGCTCGCGTTCGAACTCGGCCCTGAAACGCTCGCCCGCACGACGCTCGGGGGCGTGGCCCGCGGCGCGGCGGTGAATCTCGAGCGTTCGCTGCGCCTCTCGGATCGGCTCGGCGGTCACCTCGTCACCGGGCATGTCGACGGCACGGGCAGGCTCGCCGCGCGGGTGCAGGAGGGCGACTGGGTGACGTGCCGGTTCGCCGCGCCGGCGCAGCTGCTCGCCCAGATGGCGGGCAAGGGCTCCGTGGCGGTGGACGGCGTGAGCCTGACGGTGGTCGACGTCTCGCCGACCGACTTCAGCGTCGCCCTCATCCCGCACACGCTCGCCCACACCACGCTGGGCGGGCTGGCCGTCGGCGATGGCGTGAACCTCGAGACCGACCTGGTCTTCAAGTATGTCGACCGCTGGCTGGCCGCGAGGCCACAGCCATGACCGACCACCTTCCGACGGCGGCCGAGCCCGTCCCCCAGCCACGGCAGACGACCGCGTATCTCAAGAACCTGTTCCGGCAGGTCGGCTTCACGATCGACGCCCGCCGGGGCCAGAACTTCCTCGTCGACCTCAACCTCGTCGACCTGCTCGTGAAGACGGCCGACATCGCCGCGGACGACGTGGTGCTGGAGGTGGGCACCGGCACGGGCGTGGTCACGGAGCGGACGAGCGGCCTGGCAGCGCACGTGGTGGCGGCCGAGATCGACGCCCGCCTCGCGCAGCTGGCGCGGGAGCGGCTCGTGGACCGGCGAAACGTGACCCTCGTCGAGGGCGATGCGCTGGCGGGCAAGCACCGCTTCGCGCCGGCGCTGCTCGCGGCGGTCGATGCGGCCCTCGCGGCATCACCCCGCGGCCGGCTGCTGCTGGTGGCCAATCTCCCCTACTGCATCGCCACGCCCGTGATCTCCAACCTGCTGGCCCTGCCGCGGCCCTTCGCGACGGCGGTGGTGACTGTGCAGCGGGAGATGGCGGAACGCATGACGGCCCGGTCGGGCACCGGCGACTACAACGCGCTCTCGGTCTGGGTCGGAGCCCAGTGCCGCGGCGAGATCGTCCGCGTGCTGCCGCCGAGCGTGTTCTGGCCGCGGCCGAAGGTCGAGTCGGCGATCGTCCGCCTCGAACTCGAGCCCGAGCGGCGGGCGGCGATCGGCGACCTGGCACGGTTTCACGAGTTCGTCCGCGAGGTCTTCTGCCACCGCCGCAAGGTGCTCCGCGGCGTGCTCCTGCGGCTGGCCGGGGGCAAGCAGGTCGACGCCGCCAGGGCCACCGTCGAACGAACGTACGCCGCCCTCGGGCTGCCGGCCGACATCCGCGCCGAGGACATTCCGCCGGACGAGTTTGTCCGGCTCGTGAAGACGTTCCACGGCGAGTCGTGATCCACGGCCGCCTGCGGCGCGGGTCTGCCGCGAGCCGCGTTGGGCAGCGGGCCACCCGTCATGCCCGCGCCGGAGCTGATCGCATGCGCCGTCAACCTTTGCGCAGCCCCCCAGCAGCGGCCACCGAAAATGCGGATTCACTCGGGCGAAACCGCATTTTCTCCGCTCGATCCGCAAATTCCGATTGGGTGGGCGGGACGGCTACACTGTGGGCGTCCAGGGGGTTTCCTGCCGAAATCCCACCGTCGGGTCTTGTCCCGGCCCCCTGGGGCCGGTTCGCCGGGGAACAGAGGGTGGAGGCCGTCCGCGCGTGATCCCAAATCCCACGACCGAGGCGTCGTTCGCCCCCACGATCGTCGATCTGCTGCGGCAGCGGGCCGCCTATCGGCCCCACGACCGGGCCTTCACGTTCCTCGTCGACGGCGAGCACGAGGAGCTCAACATCACCTACGCCCAGCTCGACCGCAAGGCCCGGGCGGTCGGCGCGTGGCTGATGGATCGGGGGATGGTGGGCAAGCGGGTGCTGCTGCTCTATCCATCCGGGCTCGACTTCATCGCCGCGTTCATGGGCTGCCTCTACGGGGGCGCGATCGCGGTGCCGGCCTATCCGCCCCGCAAGAACCGGTCCGTGGAGCGGATCGAGGCGATCGCGGCCGACGCCGATGCCTCGGTGGCGCTCACGACCCGCGACGTGCTCGACCGTTTCGACGCGCTCAAGTCTGCGGCCCCGAGCCTCGAGCATCTCGTCTGGAAGGTCGACAGCGAGCTCGAGCCCGGCTGGGCCGATCGTTGGGACCGCCCCGACATCGACGCCGACACCCTCGCCTTCCTGCAGTACACGAGCGGCTCCACCGGCACGCCCAAGGGCGTGATGCTCTCGCACGAGAATCTGCTGCACAACAGCCTGCGGATCATGCAGGCCTTCGAGATCACCCGCAGCCAGTCGGGCGTGTTCTGGCTGCCGAGCTTCCACGACATGGGCCTGATCGGCGGCATCCTGGTGCCGCTCTACGGCGGCAAGTTCAACGTGCTGATGTCGCCCGTCGCCTTCCTGCAGAAGCCGCTCCGCTGGCTGCAGGCGATCTCCCGGTACCGGGCCACGATCAGCGGCGGCCCCAACTTCGCCTACGAGCTCTGCGTG
>JBJTQP010000125.1:0-6904 GCA_046075685.1 Planctomycetaceae bacterium
AGGACAATCCCGATGCCGCCCATGACATAGCCGCACGAAAGCGATAGTGCGACCAGCGCTGTCCAGTTCATGCTGTCTGCGGCGAATGCAAGACCGAAGCAAACACCGATCACCACGATCATCAAGAGTCGCGGAAACTGAGTTCCCCAGCGCAAACTTGGTGCTGCTGATCTTGCGCCAATCACGAACTCCAGCAGAGGAAGACCGATCGCGGCAAGCAACACCGTAAGGGCTACATAACCGCTTACCCATGCAAGCAGCGGCGAGAGGCTGAACGAGAGCGGTAGGACTCGGTGAAGCATCATGGGGCTTAAGAGATTTGACGCTTGAGTGCAAACAAATGCATCGAACTTCGCTTAGGGATCACTCAGGTTTTAGCATGACCGAAATCGCAGCCGGGCGCAATGTTGCTAAGCGTAATGACGAGGGCTAAGTACTTGGAATGCAGTAACTCGGAAAATGATGCGGTTGCAGTGATGCCGTTGCAGCGTGAGAAAGCATGGCGCCTTCATCCAGTCTGGCTTCCACGCTTTTCTAAAGTTCGTTTGCCTTTACGGGTGCATTGATGCCATGACGAATGGCCTCATCATTAGTAAAGTTCAGCTCGACCTTGACACCATTAGGATCGAAAAGAAAGAGCTGGTAAAGCCCCTGGACGCTGACCATGCGTTCGTTAAACGCAATGTTGCGTGTATGTAAATGTTGCAACATGCCGGGGAGGTCCGAGCACCTGAAGGCCACATGATCGATAACACCTGCACCCTGGGTTTGCGTTGACTGCTGACCAAGATAACGGAGTCTGTTTTGACTTACGTTTGCACCGCCCTCTGTTAGGAAAGTCCTCTTTGACGTCTACAAACGAGAACAGTAGCAACGTATTCTTGATGAAATTTGCTCTAGTGCAGGAAGGGAGGGCTAGGAGCAACTAGTCTATAAAAAATAATGATTCTTAGACAAAATTACATTCATACCGGTAAAAAAATGAGATCTTTGAGGTTGTTGTGCCAATTCTGCTGGCAATCGTCCGCAAGTTTGGTTGTTTTGTTGCATGTAGTCTCTGAGCGAAGGATTGAACCGTGGTCCGCGCCCACCACCAATCTCAAACCCCTAACTCCTCTGAGTTAGGGGTCCTTTTCCTGCCAGCCTTGCAAACCCCTGTGGAAAGGTGCGGGTTTGCGCCAAAACCTGCGGACCACGGCGTCAGGTGGGTTTTGGCCGATTTGGGCCCAATCCTCTGCGTTTACCCGGTTTCTCTGAAGCCCCCGGGGTGAGGTCGATTTCGAAGTCCGCAAGCAGTGTTAAAAAATAATCAATTAAATCAATGACTTATTTGCGGACTAATCGAGGGGGTTTATTTTTCCATACGCTAGGCGGAGGAAACAGCCTTGCTTTCGTCGTACCGAGCGTTGGCGCGCAGCGCAGCGGCGGGCGGAGCGGCGGTCGACGTCGCGTGCACGGCGGGGATGATCGCACGCGACCCCGGACGTCCCGGGTCTCGCGCTCCGGCATGTCGCGGTCGGCGGACGAATCCGGAACCGGGCCGACTCAGAGGGCTGCTCCGCGCGCGGGTTGACACCGCGGGCCTGCCGCCGTAGAGTTGGTCTGATAACCTGACAAACAGACCATGAACACCGCCATCGAAAAGGGAAGCCTTCCGCTCAAGCTCGCCGCCCAGGTCCGCTCCCGGATCTCCGCCGGCCAGTGGCCCCCGGGCACCCGGCTGCCTCCCGAGCGGGAGCTGTGCAATGAGTTCGTCGTCTCGCGCAGCGTGGTGCGCGAGGCCTTCAGCATCCTCGCCGCGCAGGGCTTGATCCGGACCCGCCAGGGCGGCGGCGCTTTCGTTTGCGACACCATCGGCGAGACGATCTTCGACGCGGTCGCCTTCGTGCTGCCGGCGGGCGAGCGCACGCTGCGCGAGCTGATGACGGTCCGGATGGCGCTCGAGCCGGTCGCCGCCGAACTCGCCGCACGCTCCGGCAGCGAGGACGACCTGCGCACCCTCAAGGGCGAGGTCGAGGCTATCGGCGCCGCGCGCTCGCTGGACGAGAAGGTCGCGGCCGGGATCCGCTTCCATCTGGCCGTGGCCCGCGCTTCGGACAACCGGCTGATGATCCGCATCATCACCAGCCTTCTGGACCTGGTGGTGGCCAGCCATCGGATCACGCTCGACTCGGCCGAAGGCCATCTCGAGGGCGTGATCGATCACGACGCGATCTTCCAGGCGATCCGCGCGCGCAATCCGGCGGCGGCCCGCAGGGCGATGGCCGAGCACCTGTCGCACACCTCCGCCCTGCTGTCGATCGACGAGGCAGGGCAGTCGCCCGACGAGGCGCCGCTGCCGGCGAAGGCATCCGGACACGGCGCCCACCGTCGGCGGGTGACATGAGCGTGAGTGCGACCGTGCTCGTGCGCGCGCTGGACGCGATCGATCGGGTGCGCAACGCGGCGCTGGTCGCGGTGCTCGCGCTGATGGTGCTCGTCTACACCGCCTCGTTCCTGAGCCGCTACGTCCCGGCGGTCGGCTCGCTGAACTGGGCCGAGGAGCTGACGCGCTTCCTGCACGTCTGGGCGGTGTTCCTGGGCTACGGCCACCTTGTTCGCCGCCGCGGTCACATCGCCACCGACGTGCTTGCAAGCCGCCTTCCCCAGCCCGCGCGACGCGCGCTGACGGCGGTCGGGGAGCTGATGCTCGCGGCGCTGTCGGTGGTCTTCATCTGGTACGGCGCGCAGATGGTGGTCCTCAATGCCGACCAGCAGGCGCCCTCGCTCGGCATGTCCGGCATCGATGCGCTGCGCGGCTGGCCCACCAGCATGGCGTGGCCGTATCTCGCGATCCCGGTGGCCGGCGCGCTCGCGCTGCTCGACCAGCTCGGCGCGCACCTCGCGCCGCGCGACCCGGGCCGCCTTGGCGCGGCCGAGACGCTGTAGGCGGACCGGCTGTGGAACTGCTCTGGATCTTCACGGCCTTCTTTGCCAGCGTGTTCCTGGGCGTGAGCATCGTCGCGGCGATCGCGGCGACGACGCTGCTCGGCTATGCGCTGCTCGACGTCCCGTTCCTTACCTTCATCACCCGCACGTTCGGCGGCATCGATTCGACGCCGCTGCTGACGCTGCCGTTCTACGTGCTCGCCGGCGAGCTGATGTACCGCGGCCGGATCATCGAGATGCTGATCCGCTTCGTCGACGGGCTGATCGGCTGGGTCCGGGGCGGACTCGCGTACGTGAACGTCCTGGTGTCGCTGATCTTCTCCGGACCGTCGGGCTCGACGGTCTCGGATACCGCCGCGGTCGGCTCGGTGATGATCCCCGCGATGATCCGCAAGGGCTACCACCCCGATTTCGCGGTCGCGGTGACCGTCGCCTCCTCGACGATGGCGCCGCTCATCCCGCCCAGCATCCTGATGATCGTCTACGCGCACATCGCGAACATCTCGATCGGGCAGCTGTTCCTCGCCGGCGTCGTGCCGGGGCTGTTCGTCGCGCTGACGGTGATTGCCTTTGTGTGGATGGTGGTGCGCCTGCGCGGCTACCAGGCCCGCGAGGGCCGGCAGCCATGGCGCGAGATCGGCCGGGCGTTCCTGCTCTCGTTCGACGTGATCGCGCTGCCGCTCGTGGTCGTGCTCGGCATCCGGGTCGGCCTGTTCACGCCCACCGAGGCGGCCATCGTCTGCGTCTGGCTGGTGGCGTTCTCGACGATCGTCGTGCGCCGGACCGTGAAGCTGCGCGACCTGCCGTCGATCCTGCTGAGCGCCGCGGCCTCGAGCGCGATGGTCATGATCGTCATCGGCCTGTCGACCCCGCTGGGCGACGCGCTCAGCCGCATGGAGTTCCAGAGCTCCGTTCAGTCGCTGCTGATGTCGGTGTCCACGAACCGCTGGGTGATCCTCGCCCTGATGCTCGGCTTCATCGTGCTGCTCGGCACCGTGGTCGAGGGCACCGCGATCTGCATCATGTTCGCCGGGGTGTTCTCGGCACTCGGGGCCAAGCTCGGGTTCGATCCGATCCACTTCGGCGTGCTGATGGTCTTCGCCATGATCATCTCGTCGATCACCCCGCCGGTCGCGATCAGCCTGTTCGTCGCCGTCGCGATCGCGAGGACCACGATGCGGCAGGTCGAAGGGCTGGTCTGGCTGTTCATGCCCGCGCTGCTGCTCGCGCTGCTGCTCACGATGCTGTTTCCCGATCTGGTCCTGTGGCTGCCCCGGCAGGCGGCAGGCAGATAGGCGTTCCGTCGACGTACCACTACCACCCTACACAAGGAGGAAACGACATGACATCGAACCGTAGGAAAGCGCTCGCGTGCCTCGTGACGACCACCGCCCTGGCCTGCCCCGGGTTCGCCGCGAACGCGCAGGGCCAGAGCTTCGTCGCGCGCTTCGGCGGCTATCTCTCCGACCAGGATCCGACCAACGTCGCGGCCCGCCGGATGGCGGAGCTCGCCGACAAGGCCTCGGGAGGCCGGCTGAAGATCACCGTGTTCACCGACGGCAAGCTGGGCAACGAGCGCGAGGTTACCGAAGCGCTGCGAACCGGCGGCGCCGAGCTGGTGGCCACGCTTGGCACCGGACTCGCGCAGTACGTCCCCGAGGTCGGCGTGCTGGAGCTGCCGTTCACCTCGCGCAACGACGCGTGCGCGGTGCAGAGCTTCCTCGACGTGATGCCCGAGGTCGAGAAGCTGTCGGTTCCCAAGGGATTCCGGCCGCTGACCGCATGGGGGATCGGCGAGCGCGGACTGCTCACGCGCAGGCCCGTGCGCTCCCTCGACGATCTGCGGGGCATGAAGATGCGCGGCCCGGCCCCGCTCTATCTCGGCACGCTGCGGGCGCTCGGCGCCAACCCGGTGCAGATGCCCTGGTCCGAGATCTACGTCGGCCTGGACACCGGATCGATCGACGGGATGGAAGCCTCCCCGCAGATGATCTATCCCTCGCGCTTCCAGGAGACCGCCAAGTTCTTCACCGTGACGCGCCATATCAACCCGGGCTACTACCTGCTGGTCAGCGAGCGGTTCTGGCAGCGCCTGCCGGCCGACCTGCAGCCCATCCTGCGCGAGAGCGCCGAGACCGCCTTCAGCGAGCTGCGCAAGCAGGGCGCGGTGATCTGGCAGCAGAACCTCGACCGGATGAAGGCGGCGGGGGTCGAGGTGATCAACCTCAAGGATCTCGGGCGCTGGGAGAAGTCGGTCGAGGGATTCCGGACCGAATACGCCCAGAAGCTCGGTCCGGCCGCGGAGTCCCTCGCGCAGCGCGCCCGACAGTCGCTGGCCGCCTGCAAGTAGCCGCCGTGCATCGGCCTCCCGCTCGCGGGCGGCCTCCCCCATCAACCCACCAGGGAGACCCAGGGCCATGATTCCCGCACCGAAGTGGATCGCCTTCGACCTCTACACGACGCTGATCAATCGCGAGGCCGGCGCGCTGCCGGTCGTCACGCGGATGCTGCAGCGACTCGGCGCCGAGCACGTCGACGCCAGGACGCTGTTCGACGCGTGGCATCACGCGGTGATCCGCGATTACCGTACCCGCTTCGCCACGTGGAAGGACGCGGGTCGAAGGGCGATGCCCGCGATCGGCGAACGCTTCGGGGTCGCCCTGGACGCCAGCCACGCTGAGGAGATCTTCGCCTCGATCCACGCCTGGCCCGAGCACCCGGACGTGAATCGGGTGCTGAGCGTGCTCGCGAGGAAGTCCAGGCTCGCCGTCGTGACGAACATGGACACCGACCTGTACGAGCGCACGCGGCTGTCCGTGCGGCTCGACGGGGCGATCACCTCCGAGATGGCCGGCGCGTACAAGCCGCACCCCAGGATCTTCGAGCTCGCCTTGCGCACCTTCGGCTGCACGCGCGACGAGATCCTCTGGGTGGGCACCGCGCCGTGGGCGGACGTGCTCGGTGCGCGGATGGCCGACCTCCCGCTGGTCTGGATCCGGCGCGACATGGGCAACAGCGTCGGGCGCATGGAGATGGCACCCTGGGAGCCGCTGCCCGACCATGAGTTCGCGACCCTCGACGGGCTGCTAACGCTGATCGAGACCTGAGCGACGCGGCACGGGCCCTGCTGCTACCATCGGCGCCTCGCCCACGCGCCCGGAGCGACCGATGGCCGGATCCCCTCGCGCCACCGTCCTGCCGCTGAACGTCGCCCACGCGCTCGATCATCTGGTGCTGCTGGTCTTCGCGACGGCGGTGATCGCGATCGCGCCCGAGTTCGGGATCGCGCGCTGGGAGGATCTGATGCCCTACCGCCCGACGCCCCACGTGTCCTCCTGTCCACCGGCAACCCAATTGCGCTGCGATGGCTCAACGCCTAATACTTCGCAGGCCTTGATGCACTGCGCTGCTAGCACGCTTGCATCGTCATAGCGGTAGGCCGCCGATTCACAAACAACGAACCAGGCAGCGTTTTTACGAAGCGCAGGCAATAGCACAAGCGCTCGCTCATCATTCACCCAGGTGTAGATTGCAAGCAAATCGCCATGTCGGCGCACCTTGTGCGCTTTGCGAAGATCGAGGGATACGGGCATGGTTCTTGACAGTCTTTACGGTTGACTGCGAAGGTGCCATGCTTGTTGCGCACTTAATGCAAGCCCCCTGCTGTCCAAACTCTATGAGAGAACAAGCGTTGTGATTACCACCAACCTCACTTTCTCGGAATGGAGCAGTGTCTTCGGCAACGCAAAGATGACCACGGCGTTGCTGGACCGCCTCACGCACCACTGCTACACCGTGGAGACAGTAACGGCGCTAAAAGTCGGCGGAAGTTATGCGTGAGCCTGAAAGAGAGCGATAAAACTGAACTTACCTTCGATGCGCCAGTGATAGCAACAACTTTTTGCTATAAAGGCTATACCTTAGGAAAGTAATTGAAACTGACGCCTGGTAGATGGGCACATAGGTTGCATCCTGT
>JBJTQP010000126.1:0-2605 GCA_046075685.1 Planctomycetaceae bacterium
TCGGGCTCGCGACGCATGGCTACGCGAGCGCGAAGAAATTCCTGGTGCCGGCCTTCCTGGGAAACAATGCCTACATCAGCGCCCAGAACAACTACAACTCCTGGCCGACCTGGGCGGCGCTCATCCTGCCCTACATGGAGAACAAGACGATCGCGGATCTCTGGGATCTGAAAAGGCTTGTTCAAGCTCAGCCACCTGCTGCCTACCAGTCGCCGGTGCCGATGTACTCGTGTCCGTCGCGACAGCCGATGGTGCTCAGTGAGGGAGACTTCGCGACTCCTGGCGGCATCACGTCCGACTACGCCGCCTGTTTCGGCACCCTCGTCACTCCGGCCGGCGACACCGACTTCGGTGCCGCCGATGGTGCGATCATCCCCGGCATTCCGACGATCGATCCCGCCACGCCGAATCCGGGAATCGAGCCGAAGCTCGTCGCCACGCGGCATCAGGTGGCCGTGGGAAAGGTACTCGACGGCACCAGCAAGACCGTGATGTTTGGCGAGAAGTGGATCGATCCCACCGTCAAGCGGGGGCGCGACTCCGATCGCAGCGTCTACAGTGGAAATCGGTCTTCCGTGCGGCGCTTGATGGGTATCAGCGCCAGTTCTGAACCGAAGGAAAAGGGCGTCTATCGACTTCTGCTCGATGCCCGGCCTGCCACTGGCTTCTCGCTCACCGACGTGCCCAACCAGACTCCCGGCCACAACTTCGGCGGCCCGCACAGCGGCGTCACGCAGTTCGTATTCGTCGACGGGCACGTGCAGCCGGTGTCGAACTCGGTCGACAAAGACGTGCTCACCGCCCTGGTGACCCGGGCCGGGGGTGAAACCCTTGAATCCAGGGCGTTTTAGGCGATACCGGATCCTTTTCACGCCTGGCAACGTAGATAGTATTTAAGAAGACTCTCCCCGGGGCCTGGTTCGGACCAGGTCACGCCGCAGGCGGCCATGAGACGCGATCGACGACATTCCCGTGGCGGAGCATCGTCGGCGGGCCGGACGGCGTCGTTCGAACCGCTCGAGGGCCGCCGGCTGCTTGCTGTCCAGGCCGCGCTGTCGTCGGGGGAACTCCGGATCACGTTCACGCCGTCCTCGACGGTGCCGGAGCAGATCGCCAGGCTCTCCAGCGATGGCACCAACTACACCGTGCGGAACACCAACAACGTGTCGATCGGCACGTTCTCGGTGGCGACGACCATGGCGATCTCGGTGGCGGGTTCCACGGGCGTGGATCGCCTTGAGGTGCCGGCCACCGGCAGCCAGCCGATCGCCGACCCGCTCACCGTGGCATCGTCGATCGAGACCACCGTCGTTGCCAAGCAGCTGACGCCCGCGGCGGGGGGCGTGGAGATCGGCTCCCAGTCGATCACGCTCTCTGCGAACGTGGTCACGCCCGGAAGCCAGACATACGCGGGCAACGTGACGCTCGGAACTGCGATCGTGACGCGGACGACCGACGCGGGGTCGCGGGTGCGGTTTGAGGGCGTGGTTAGCGGCGCCTCGGGCAGTTCGCTCGAGCTTGATTCTCCAGGCTCGTCGGTTCTGCTCGGGGGGCTGGCGGGCGGCGTGCGGCTCATCAAGCGGGGGGCGGGCGGGCTGGAGATGACGAACGTCGGCTCATGTGCGGCAGGTGCCGTCGTTGACGCCGGGGAAGTGGTGATGCGGCAGGCGACCGAGCTCGGCAGTGGGGCCCTGGCCATCGGTGCGGCGGGCCGCGTGCGGCTCGATGTGGGGACGACGCGACCGATCGTGCCCGCGATCTCGTTGGCGGGAGGCGGTCGATGTGACGTCGGCACCGGGGGCGTGCGGATCGCGGCAGGCGGGTATGACCTGGTCACGGTGCGGCAGTGGCTGGCTGCGGGCCGCGGCGACGGAGGCTGGAACGGCACCACGGGCATCGTTTCGTCGGCAGCTGCGGCCGCCAGAAACCGCAGCGTGGGCTACGCGGTGAACTCGGACAGGAGTATGACCATCGCGTTCGCGGCGGCGGGCGACACGAATCTGGACGGCGTGATCGACGTCCTCGACGCTTCCAACGTGATCGCTTCGGGGCTGTTCGACACGGGCTCCGCGGCTGCCTGGAGCGACGGCGACACCAACGCCGACGGTCTCGTCGACACGCTCGACATGGCCGACATGCTGGGAACCGGGTTGTTCGATCGTGGTGGCTACCTGCCGGTCACGGCGCTGGCGACACGGATCGGCGAGACCTGGGAGCAGTCCTCCACGAGCCGGCTGGCGGGGAGCGAATGGGTGCTGCAGTCGGGCACGTGGGGAACCATCGCCCAGCAGGATGCCCGGGGGGCGGGGCGGAAATATGCCTCGGCGGCCAATCAGGCGTCGCGGCTGATGCGTCCTGTGGATCTCTCGGCCGCGGATCACGTCGTGGTGCAGGGCTGGTTGTCGGACTCCGCCGGCACCAACCGTGGCATGCTCGGCCTGGCCTCGTTTCCGACCGTGGCCGACGCGGGGCTCGTGCGGATGGGCGCCGCGGCGAAGAGCACCTACCGGATCGAGTATGTCGATCCGGCGCAGCCGGGAGTGGTGGCCGAGGTCGACACTGGCCTTGCCGCTGAGGCGGGCTGGCACTTCATGCGGCTCGACCT
>JBJTQP010000127.1:0-26378 GCA_046075685.1 Planctomycetaceae bacterium
AGGTGACCAGCGAGGCCCGGAGGGCGAGAGCGCAGTCACCTCCGAGTGAGCGCAGGGCACGGATGCCCGACGCTCACGTCCGGCGACGGGCACGGGCAGCCCCGAGCGCCCCCGAAAGCGCCGGCGGCCCTGGCGAGACCGCCACCGCGGCCGGGCGGCCGGCAACGCTTGTGGGAGCCTCGTTGACGGCCCTATCCTGCGGCCATGACCAGCCGCACGGGCATCGTGGTTCCGCACACCCACTGGGACCGCGCGTGGTACCTGCCGTTTCAGGCCTACCGCCTGCGGCTGGTCGAGATGATCGCCGCCCTGCTCGATCTCCTTGAACAAGGCGACCTGCCCGCCTTCGTCCTCGACGGCCAGACCGTCCTGCTCGAGGATCACCTGGCGATCCGGCCGCAGGATGGGCCCCGGATCCGGGCGCTGGTGGAGGCGGGCCGACTCCGGCTGGGCCCCTGGTACACGATGCCAGACTGCTTCCTGGCCCGGCCCGAGTCGCTGATCCGCAACCTGCACCGCGGCCTGCGCACGGCGGCGGACCACGGCGGGGCCTCACGGGTCGGCTACGTGCCCGATTCCTTCGGCCACTTCGCCCAGTTGCCGCAGATCCTCGCCGGCTTCGGGATCGATTCCTTCCTGTTCATGCGGGGCATGCCCGCCGACGTCCGCGACCGCCACGGGGGCGTGTTCGCGTGGCGGGCGCCGGACGGCTCGGAGGTGCTGGCCACATTCCTCCGCGAGGGATACTTTCCGCTCGGCGCCCTCGGGCAGGAGAGTTTTCACGGCCGCTATGACGGCCTGCCGGCCAGCGAGGAGCGGGCCCGCGATCGCCTGTCTGCGACGCTCCAGCGGATCCTGCCCATCCAGACGCAGCCGGTCGTGGTGCTTCCGGCCGGAGGAGATCATCTCCCCGCCCGCGGCGACCTCGTGCCGCTCGTCGAGCACCTGAATCGTTCGCAGGCCGAGGTGCAGCTGCGGTTCGGCGTGTTCGAAGACTATCTCGCGGCACTGCGGGCGGCGACGTCCGCCGCGCCGCCCGCCGTCTACCGGGGCGATCTGCTCGGTCAGACCGACCACCCGCTGCTCCGCAACGTGCTTTCCGCGCGGGTCGACCTCAAGATCCTCAACCACCGCGCGCAGTCGCTGCTGACCCGCGTGGTCGAGCCTCTCACGGCCTGGGCGGGCCTCCACGGCCTGCCGGGCGCGACGCCGGCCCTCGTGCAGCACGCCTGGGATGCCCTCCTGAAAAACCACGCCCACGACGACATCTGCGGGTGCAGCGTCGACGACGTGCACCTCGACGACGTGCAGCGGTTCCACGACGTCCTCGCGCTCGGTCGCGAACTGGTCACGCGGCAGGTGGAGCATCTCGTGCAGCACCGCCTGCCGCCGCCGCACGCCCGCTCCGCCCGCGTGTTCGCCTTCAATCCGCATCCGTGGCCCGTGATCGCCTCCGCCCGGGTCCGCATCCTCCTTCCCGACGAGGGTGGCGAGTTTTCCGCGGAGTCTGCGCCGCGGCGGATCACGGCCGTCGACGCGGCCGGCGGCGAGATCCCCGTTCGCGTGCTCTCCACCTCCTGCAAGGCGATCCGCAGCCGCTACCTGGAGACGACGTGGGGCCGGGCCTACGAGATCCACGCGGCGCTGCCGCTGCCGCCGCTGGGGTTCGAGGTGTTCACCCTGAGCGAGACATCCGACCCGCTCGTGCTGGCCGCCGTGGAGCGGCCGGAGCCTGCGCCGGCGGCGCTCCTCGCGGCCGTCCGCTTCGAACTCGACGCGGATCTCGGCGACGGCTACTCGCACGGCCCCTGTCCGGAGCTTCCCGTCCGTCGTGCCGAGTTGCTCTCGGCGCGGGCCGACGACCAGCTGCCCGACGTGTTTCACCTGCGCTACCAGATCAGCGGCCCGACCTCGATCGACCGCGACGGGCTCGCCAGCCGGCCCCTCGACGCCTGTCTCGGGCCGCAGGCGACGGCGACGATCACCGTGCGGGCCGAGCGGCGCTGGGCGTCGCCGGCCGTCCCCCTCCCCGCCGCCGCGACCGACGCGCCGCGCGACGCGGGATCGCGGCCGTTCACCTGGATCCTCGACATCTCCTTCACCAACGTGTTTTCCGACAGCCGGCTGCGGATCGTGGTCGACCCCGTGCTCCTCGCCGGCGAGGGCGGCCTCGGCACATGCCGCGACGTGGTCGCGGATGGACAGGCGATGTGGTGCCCGATTCCCGCGCTCCCCGCGGTGCACGACCTCTGGGATGGACCGCTCGCCGCCCCCGCCTATCCGGGCGAGAAGCCCTATCCGGTGCATCACACCAACGACGGCATCGTGTGGTCGGGAGACGCCGGCACGGCGTTCTGCGGCGGCGCGGGCCTGCACGAGTTCGAACTGGTGGAGGCCGCCGCCGCTGGACCTCCCGCGGCGGCCTTCACGCTGCACCGGGCCGTCGGCTCGCTCTCGGTGCGGGGCGGCCGCATCCGCTCGTGCCAGGCGGGCCCGCAGCGGGCGACGCCCGCCGCACAGCTGCTCAC
This sequence comes from Planctomycetaceae bacterium, assembly GCA_046075685.1. Lineage (GTDB taxonomy): Bacteria > Planctomycetota > Planctomycetia > Pirellulales > UBA1268 > QWPN01. The sequence goes on from JBJTQP010000127.1 coordinate 2,529, forward strand.
CACGCTCGAGCACGTGGTCGTCTGCGGCATCACCCCGCGGGTGCGCGATGCGATGCGACGGCTCAAGGAAGCGCTGCATCCGTGCTGGGTCGAGGAGGCCCCGGTGGTGCCGGCCATGTCGACGCCGGTGGAACCGACGCTCGCGGCCTCGATGCTCGAGATCGGCGACACGCCGCTGGAGGTGATGGCCCTCAAGCCGGCGGCGGACGGGGGCGTGGTGGTGCGGCTCCTCAACCCGACGGCCGAGCCCGTGACCGTCGCCCTCGGCCTCCCCGGCCTCCCCGCCGGTCCGTGTGCGGCCGAGCGGCTGATGCTGGACGAGACGACCACGCTCACCTCCACGCGGCTCGCCGCGGGACGGCCGCTCGACCTGGCCTTCGCACCCTTCGAGATCCAAACCTGGAAGCTCCGGCCATGCTGACGATCACCGGCACGTTTCTCGACGAGATCACCCACGACATCCCGCCGCAGAACTGGGGGCGGCACGAGTGGGCCGCCGACTTCGACGCCATGGCGGCCATCGGGATCGACACCGTGATCCTCATCCGGGCCGGCTACCGCGAGCGGCTGACCTTCGACTCGCGGGTGATCGCCCGGCACCGGCGCTGCCTGCCGGCCTACCAGGACCTCATCGACCTGTTCCTCACCCAGGCCGAGCGCTGCGGCATGCGGTTCTTCTTCGGCACCTACGATTCCGGCGAGCACTGGATCAACGGCGACTACCGCACCGAGAGCGACCTCAACCGCGACTTCTGCAGCGAGGTGATCGACCGCTACGGCCACCGCCCCGCCTTCGCCGGCTGGTACATCAGCCACGAGATCAATACATTCAATGCCGGGATGATGCGGGTTTACGACGAGCTCGCGGGGCACCTCCGGGCGCTCAAGGACGTGCCGATCCTGATGTCGCCCTACGTCAAGGGCGTGAAGCAGTTCGGCGCGGAGGCGATTTCGCTCGACCAGCACGTCAGGGAATGGGAGTCGGTGTTTCGCGATCTCGAGGGCAAGGTCGACATCGTGGCCTTCCAGGACGGCCAGATGTCGTTCCTGGAGCTGCCCGACTACCTGCGGGTCAACCGCGAGCTGGCCGTCGCCCGCGGCCTGCAGTGCTGGAGCAACCTGGAAAGCTTCGACCGCGACATGCCGATCAAGTTTCCACCCACCGACATCCGCAAGCTGCTCTACAAGGCGGAGCAGGCGTCGGCCGCCGGCGTCGACAAGCTGATCACGTTCGAGTTTTCGCACTTCATGAGCCCGAACTCGGCCTATCCGGCCGCCCGACAGCTCTACAAACGCTACCAGGAGTGGTGCCGCGGTGAGCAGCTCTGAGACGACGCCGCGGGCCGGCGGTCCGCCGCCCCGCAAGGATCCATCCGCCGTGCCCGCCGCCACGCTCCGCACCCTCCGCGAGGAGTTCGAGGCGGAGCTCTTCGGGAGCGTGATTCCGTTCTGGGAGCGGCACTCCTGGGACCGGGAGCAGGGCGGCTTCTGGAACTGCCTCGACCGCCGCGGAAACGTGTTCGACGTCACGAAGTACGGCTGGCTGCAGGGCCGCGAGACGTGGCTGTTCAGCAAGCTCCATCGCACCGTGGAGCGGAGGCCCGAGTGGCTGGCGCTGGCGAGGAGCGGCGCCGAGTTCCTGCGGTTCAAGGCCCTCACGCCCGACGACCGGATCCCGTTTCGGATGACGGCCGACGGCACGCCGATCTATGTGCAGCGGAAGATCTTCAGCGAGTGCTTCTACGTGATGGCGATGGCCGAGTATGGCCGGGCCAGCGGCGACGAGGGCTACCTGGAGGAGGCCCGGCGGATGTTCGCGCTGGTCTGGGAGTGGGCCTTCGACTGGCGGAAGGTGGGCCGGCCGTCATACGCGGGGGCGACGCCGCTCCAGGCCCTCGCCGTGCCGATGATCCTCATGAACCTCATCGAGGAGCTCACCGACGGGCAGGCCGCGCCCTACGAGGAGCAGCTGGCCCAGTGCCAGGCGGCGTTCCTCCGGCACGTGAAGCCCGAGGAGCAGCGGGTCTACGAGTTCGTGCGGCCGGACGGCTCGCTGTGCCTCGAGCTGCCGGAGGGCCGCCAGCTCAACCCCGGGCACGCCATCGAGGCGGGCTGGTTCCTGCAGCACTGGGCGGAGCGGCAGCACGACGTCGAACTCTCCGCCCTGGCCGTGAACATCGTCCGCTGGTCGCACGCCGCAGGCTGGGACAAGGACCACGGCGGGCTGTTCTCCTTCCTCGATGCGCAGGGGCATTCGCCCGTCCAGCTCGAGTGGAGCATGAAGCTCTGGTGGCCCCACTGCGAGGCCCTCTACGCCCACCTGCTCGACTACAGCGTGACGGGCAGCGGGGCCGACTGGGCGCTCTTCGAGGAGGTGAAACACTACACCTTCGCCCACTTCCCGGACCGGGAGTATGGCGAGTGGTACGGCTATCTCGACCGCGAGGGCCGCGTCAGCCAGTCGTTCAAGGGCGGCGCCTACAAGTGCGCCTTCCATGTGCCGCGGGCCCTGCTGCTGTGCCGGAACCTCCTCGGGGCCCTCGAGCAACGGGCCCTCGAACAGCGTGCCTGAACGAACGGATCGGCGATCAACGAGGGAGCGGCGACCATGAACATCTTCACGGGCACCAACGTCCTGGCGCCGCTCGACTACGGCTTCATCGCCGCGTATCTCGTCGGGATCATGGCGCTCGGCCTGTGGCTGGAGCGGAAGGCACGCGACAGCATCGACGCCTACTTCCTCGGCAACCGCAACCTGCCGTGGTGGGCGCTCGGCGCCTCGGGGATGTCGAGCAACACCGACATCGCCGGCACGATGGTGATCACGGCGCTCATCTACTCGCTGGGCGTGAAGGGATTCTTCATCGAGATCCGCGGCGGCATCGTGCTGATCATGGCCTTCTTCATGATCTTCATGGGCAAGTGGACCCGCCGCGCGCAGGTGATGACGCTCGCGGAATGGATGCGGCTGCGGTTCGGCGACGGCCACGAGGGCCGCACCGCGCGGCTGATCAGCGCGCTGGCCAACCTCGTGGTCTCGATCTGGATCATCAGCTACTTTGCCGTCGGCGGCGGCAAGTTCTTCGGGATGCTGATGGGGATCGACGACCGGGCGGCCTCGATCGCGCTGATCCTGCTGACGATGACCTACACCGCGGCCAGCGGCTTCTACGGCGTGGTCTGGACCGACGTGGTGCAGGGCGGGCTGATCCTCGCGGCCGTGCTCTACGTGATCGTGCTGGCGATGACGCGGGTCGTGCTGCCGCCGGAGTTCATGGTCTCGGTTCCCGACGGCGCCGGCGGCTTCGAGGCGGTGAAGACCACGCTCGCCGAATGGTCGGCCGTGATGCCGCCGCTGACGATCGACGTGCCGGGCGACTACTCCCGGTACAACGCCTTCGGGATCACGATCTTCTTCTACCTCGTGAAGACCTGCGTGGAGGGCTTCGCCGGGGCGGGCGGCTACACGAGCCAGCGGTACTTCGCCGCCAAGACCGACCGCGAGGCGGGGCTGCTCTCGCTGTTCTGGATCCTGCTGCTCTCCTTCCGCTGGCCGCTGGTGATGGGCCTCGCCATGCTCGGCATCCACTACGGGCTGACCACGGGCAGGGTGATCGACCCCGAGCTCGTGCTTCCCACGGTGATCGCCGAATACATGCCCGTGGGGATGAAGGGCATCGTGATCGCCTGCTTCATGGCCGCCGCCATGTCGACCTTCACGGCGGTCATCAACGCCGGCGCCGCCTACTGGGTGAAGGACATCTACCAGACCTTCATCAACCCGGCGGCCGGCAACCGGACGCTGGTCTGGCACTCGCGGATCGCCACGGTGGCGATCGTGCTCCTCGGCCTGGCCTTCAGCTTCGACAGCGTCAACATCAACGACATCTGGGGCTGGATCCAGATGGCCTTCGGGGTCGGGCTGTTCGTGCCGCTGCTCCTCCGCTGGTACTGGTGGCGGTACAACGGCTACGGCTTCGCCCTGGGCACGCTGGTCGGGATGCTGTCGGCGGTGCTGATCCGGGTGCTCAAGATCGAGCTGACGGAGGTGATGAGTTTCGTGGTGCCGAGCGTGATCTCGCTCGTGGGCTGCGTGCTCGGCTCGCTGCTCACGCCCGCGACCTCCCGCGAGACGCTGATGAACTTCGTGAAGGTCACGCGGCCGTTCGGCCTCTGGGGGCCGATCGTCGAGCGGCTTCCGCAGGCCGACCAGGAGGCCATCCGGGGCGAGTGCCGCCGCGACCTCGCCGCCATCTGCTTCGCGGTGCCGTGGCAGCTGGTGCTGTTCATGCTCGGCATGGTGTTCGTGCTGCGGCAGTGGTCCACGTTCGCGGTCCTGCTGGCGACGTTCGTCTTTCTCTCGGCCGGCGTGTACTGGTTCTGGTTCCGCCACCTGGAGACCGACGAGACGGCCCGGGAGGTGGCGCCATGACGACGGCGGTCAGGCGGCAGCCGGCGTGCGCGTCGCTCGGCATGTGGGTGCTTGCCGTGGCGGGCGGCTGCTTCGCCCCGACGGCGGCCGGCGACGGTCCTGCGGCTCGCCCGCGGCGTGTCGCGGCGGCCGCCGAGCTTCGCGGCGTCTGGGTGAGCGACGTCGATTCGCAGGTCATGAACTCGCGGGACAACATGGCGACCCTCGCCGAGCAGGCCGCGGGTCTGCACCTCAATGCCCTCTACCCGGTGGTCTGGAGCCAGGGCGAAACCTTCTACCCCAGCGACGTCATGGCGGCGCACGGCGGTCCGAGGATCTCCGGTCGCTACGGCCTCGGGGCCGATGACCGCGACCCGGTGACCGACTGGCTCGCGCTCGGCGAGCGTCATGGGCTCGACATCGTGCCGTGGTTCGAGTGGGGCCTGAAGGTGCCGGCCGACGCGCCGCTCGCGCGGCGGCATCCCCACTGGCTGTCGCGCGACGAGGCGGGGCAGACCACGTTCGACCAGGACGGCACGACCACCGCCTACCTCAACTTCGCGCATCCCGGAGTGCAGCAGTTCTACGAGGACCTCCTCGTGGAGTTCGTCACCCGCTACGACGTGCCCACGGTCCAGTTCGACGACCACATGTCGCTCAAGAACACCTTCGGCTACGACGACCACACGCTGGCCCGCTACGCCGAGGAGACGGGCACCGCATCGCGGCCGGCACCCACCGACGGCGACTGGCTCGCCTGGCGGGCGGCGCGGCTGACGCAGTTCGTGGCCCGGCTCTCCCGGGCGATCAAGGCGGCCCGTCCCGGCGTCGAGCTCTCGGTGTCCCCGAATCCGTACCCCTGGTCCTACAAGAACTACGTGCAGGACTGGCCCGCGTGGGTCGAGGCCGGGCTCGTGGACGAGGTGGTGGTGCAGGTGTATCGCGACAACCTGCGGGCCTTCGAGGGCGAGCTTCGCAGCCCGGTGCTGGCGCAGGTCAAAGGTTCGGTGCGGCTCGGGATCGGGGTCTTGGCGGGGCAGAAGCCGCGGCCCGTGCCGATAGGCCTGGTTGGCGACCAGACGGCCAGGGCCCACGACCTCGGCTACGGCGTCGTGTATTTCTTCCAGGAATCGCTGCTGCGGTTCATCGCGCCGGGCGAGACGGTCGATTCGCGGCGCGACGCGATCCGCGCGATGCTTCCCGCAGCGTCGCCCGCCCCGTAGCACGCCGGCTTGCAGCCTGCACCAGCACGCGCATTCCGCAGGCTCCACGCCCGCGGCTCCGGATCGGCAGCGATGCAACCCTGCGGCTCCTGCAGACCGCGGCACGACCGCCCGCCAGCGGCGATTCGCGACTCCGCGGACGTGTCGCCACCGGCGTGCGGCCGCAAAACGGCGTGAAAACCGCACCGCGTGCCCGGCCCCGCGACCGACGCGGTCACGTCGGCTCTAGGGTTCACCCTTGAACGGCTGGCACGGACTGGCTCGCCCCTCGCCTTCCCGGGAGACAGCCAGTCATGCACCTCGTTCGCTCCGTCGCGCCGCTGCCCTGCGTGATCGCCGCCTGCCTGATCGCCGCGCTGGGCGGCCGCGGACTGCGGGCCGACTCCCTCTTCGACAGCGCCACCACGGTCGTCGTCGGCGGCACGAACTTCGGCAACGCCCTGACCGTGGGCGGCAGCGGCACGGCCGCGGTCGTGTTCGGCCCCGGCGGCAGCGGCACCAACACCGACGGTTTCGTGGGCCTCGAGGCCGGCAGCCGCGGCACGGTGAGCGTCGCCGGCGGCACGTGGACCAACACGTCGCTGCTCGTCGTCGGGGCGGCGGGCGACGGCACGGTGACCGTGGCCAGCGGGTCGGCGGGGAGCTGGACCACCTTCCTCGGCTCCGCCGCGGGCAGCACCGGCCATGCCACGGTATCGGGCGGCACGTTCGCCAGTTCATACCAACTGCAGGTGGGCGGGAGCGGCGCCGGCACGCTCGACGTGACAGGCGGCTTCGCGAGCGGCGTGGTGGCAGTGACCGGCACGCTGGCGGCGGGGGATTGGGGCACGATGTCGATGGCGGCCGGCGGCGTCGTCCAGGCCGCGACGGTGCTCCTCTCCGCGACCGCCGGCATGACCGGCATGACCTGCATGACGTGGTTCGCCGACGCCCCTGGCGGCGGCGGCTTCGGCACGATCGCGGCGGACGCCGCGCTGACCTACGGCGGCGGACTCGGCATCCGCTGCACGACCCTGCACGCCGACGAATCGTTCAGCCTGTTCTCGCTCGCCTCGATCGTGCCCGCGGGCCACCCGGCCTTCATCGTCAGCAGTGGCACCGGTGCGGGCGGCGTCTACGACGGCATGCTGTTCGTGGACGAGGGCCTCGGCCGGTGGGTGGGCACGGCGGCGAACGGCCAGACGGTCTCCTTCAGCGAGGAGACGGGCGTGCTGTCGTTCTCCGCCGTGCCGGAACCCCCGGCGTGGCTGCTCGCGGTCTGCGGCACGGGCCTCGCGTGGTGCATGGCCCGACTCCGCGGAGCGTAGCGATCAGGCGACCTCCCGGCGCGGTCGCGTGGCGGCCTGCCAGGCCTCGATCGCCGCGACGATCGCATCGAGGGTGTCGAACACGTTGCGGTCGCCGCGGTCGAATGCGTCCGTCGCAGCCTTGATCTCGGCCACCGCGAAAATGGCGGCCTTCCTCATCGCCATGGTGTCAGGCATCAGCATCGAAACCTCCTTGTGATTCCAAGGCCTCCGGGTTTCCAACCTGCGTGGCGGCAGTGGACCCGGCCCGCAGCGGATCCGTCTTGCCTGGGACCGCGGTCTGGCCCGCGGATGACGTTTTTCACCACGCGCGCGGTATGGCACGAGGCGATTCCCGCCGGCCTCACGCAACGCCCCACTTTCGAGGGAATCTGGCGTTGCGGCGTTGCACTGGTGCCTCTACAAGGCCGACACGCGACACCCCCCCTACGGAAGGAGCGTGCTGAGTGGTCGACCTGCGATCCCGTCACCGAGCCGCCCGGAGCATTCAAGGGGCCGGCCCCTGGGCGGCGGCCCTGCCGGCCGCGGCCGCGTGGACGTGCTGCCTCGTGGGGGTCGCCGCGGCGCACGCCGGCCGGGTGCTGCGGACGGCGGCGTTTCAGTACGTGGTCGCCACCGCGGCGGCTTTCCTGATCTTCTTCGCACGCGCGCCGGCGGCCTACGTCTCGCCAATGTTCTTCACGGAGGACGGGCCCTGGAGCGGCATGGTGCTGACCCGGGGCGCCTGGGAGACCGCCCGCCACGCCCGCGGCGACTACTGCGTGCTCGGCAACGTGCTCCTGATCCGCTGCGGGATCGCCGCCTGCCGCTGGACGTGCGGGGGCGATCTGTTCGCCCTGCCCGCGTGCCTGGCGGTGGTGTCCTATCTGTTCTTCGCAGCCGTCGCCTCGCTGCCCGTGCTGCTCCTCCGCCGGCAGCTCACGCCGGCCTTCCGCTGGACCGCGTGGCTGATGGCCTGCGTGATGCCGATGGGCATCCATTCGGAGCCGCCGTGGTCGGGCTTCGAGGTGCTGGGCCGTGTCTCCAACGTCGGCTTCGCCTGCCTCTACGCGGCCTTCGTGCTGCTCTGGCATCGCGTCACCAGGGTGCGCACGGCTCGTGCGGCCCTGCCGGTCGACGTGGGCCTGTTCCTGTGTGCCGCCACGAATCCCTGCTGCATGGCGATGCTGCCGGCCGCGGCCTGGCCGTGGCTCCGCCGGCGTCCGTGGCCACCACTTCGCCGCCCCGGGGCGCTCGTCAGCCTCGGGCTGCTGGCCGGGTGCTGCCTCGCCTTCAACGGGCTGCCGGGCTCGCGGGCGCCGTATCTCGCCACCACGTCGCCGGCCGTGGGCTTCCACGCCGCCGTCGAGATGGGCGTGGCCCGAGCCCTGCTCTTTCCGATCGCATGGCCCGTCTACTCCCGGCTCTCGACGCCGGCCACGCTGGGAGCCGCGGCGGTGGCTGCGTGCCGTGCCGCTGGCCGCGCTGCTCGCCCTCGCGGTCGCCGCCGCCTGCCGCGAGCCGGTCTGGCGGCTGCCGCGGTCGCAGTTCATCGTCTGCGACGGCGGCCTGCTGGAGGCCACGGCCCGGTTGGCGGTGGCGGACCGACAGTTCGTCGATCACCACGGCCACCCCAACCCTCACGGTCACTACGTGAGGGTCGCTCCCCGGCTGTTCGGCAGCTGGCCGCTCGTGCTGCCCCGGGCCGACGTGGAGCGATCGCTGGCCCGTCGCGGATCCGAGTCCGCCATCATCCGGTAGCGATCACTCGACCTTCGGCTCGTCAGCCTTGGTCGTGCTGTCGGCCTTGGCGAGCAGGTCGCCCGTGAGGCCGAAGGTGGCGTAGGCCGAGAGGCTTCGCAGCGTGGACGTCGACGACACCTGGGGCCGGCCCACCGAGGGCCGCTCGACGAACGCGGTGTCGAACGTGCCGGTGGTGTAGAAGCCGAAGAAGTCGTAGCGGCGGATGGCGGTCTTCGACGCCGACTCATCCGACGAGGCCTCGTCGGACGTCGAGAGGAAGAACTCGAACGACTGGCCTTCGAGCATGGTCTTCGGCGAGACCAGCGGGCTCTGCGTGCGGGGAGCGGTCACGGCGCCGGAATACACCGGCTGCGAACGGGTGAACTCCAGGGCGGCGAGAGCCGCGGCGGTGGTCGCGTGGCCGAGCGCCGCGTCGGCGGGCTGCTCATAGGCGGCCATCATCACCTCAGACCTATAGCGGGAGGTGGCCATCGTGCTCTGCGTGAGCTCATCGGCGCGGGCGGAGAACGAGACGGCCGAGATGGCGACGGCGACACCGAGGGTGCGAATCAGCGACGAGAGAGACATGGAGCAAATCCTTTCACAGGGTGTGACCGGCAGGGCACGAGCGACCGATGCCTGCCGACCGACGGGGGGTAAAGAAAGACGGAAACGAGGGCGGACAGAAGGACGGGGTCGGGTCGGGCCCACAGAGGCCGGACCCGGGCGAAAACACGGTTTCTCCCGTGATTTCTTCGTTTTTCGTTCTCACCGAGTTGGTGATCACCAAGTTGGTGAGGCCCTCACCAACTTGGTGAGGCCGGTTGGCCGCGTTGCGTGTGAAGGAGCCGCCGAAATCGCCCGGGAACGCAGCCTGGACCGAGGCCCCGCCGACGCAGACCGAGAGCGGCCAGCCAGCAGACGGACGACGGAGGGTGGAAACCGGGGAAATCACGGAAAACTCGCTAAAAAGCAGGCACCGACCACGAACGACGACCACTGAAACGTGCGAACTCCACTGCCATGCCCCGGCACCCCTCCCCGCGGCCCACGCCCCGGAAAAGGGCATGAACGAGCGGAGAAGAAGCCGGAAACGGCACGTCCTCCACGGCTGCATCCAGGCGGACCCCACGGGGCCCGGTGGGCGGCAGCCGCCGAAAACTGGCTGGGAACGCGGCACCACGCGGCATGGCCGGAACCCGGGCGGACGTACGGACGAACCCCACGGAAACCCGCGGGATCGGGCACGGCGCTCCGGGAATAGGCCACAACCCGCGGTTAGACGCGGACCTGGCGCAGTTCCTCGAAGGGCGTGCCGACGGCGATGACCATCACGGCAAGGGACTCCTCACGACTTGAAACCGCGTGGGAACTCCACGCGGACGCCGCCCGGGCCACTGTGGACCCGCCGGCGTCGTGGAGACTCAATGCAGTCCGCGTGCCAAACCGGCCGCTGGCCGACTTTTTGTGCGAAAGCGTCTGTTTTTCATGGTGATTCGCGCGGCCGAGCCGGTTGCGGGCGAAAATGGCGGTCTCACCATCGTGCGGAGCCTCACGGCACGGCCCTTGGCCTGCGGAAACGTCCCGTAGCCGCGGGCTTGCAGCCTGCGGGATCCGCGCCGCGTCAGTCGATCAACCGCCGGCGCACCAACCAGCGCTTCACGGCGTACGTCACGGCCGCGTAGGCCACGATCGTCACGCCCAGGATCGGCCAGTACCCGGCCGGCAACGGCACGAAACCGAAGACGCCCGCCAGCGGCGACTCAACCAGCCACACGCCCGCCGCCGCCACCACCAGCGTCGTGGCCGTCAGGGCCACGCTCGCCCGGCTCTGCAGAAAGGGAATCCGGTCGGTGCGGATCACGTGGATGATGAGCGTCTGCGTGAGCAGCGACTCCACGAACCAGCCCGTCTGAAAGATCGCCGCGCGGGCGGGATCCGCGCAGCCGAAGAGCACGAGGAGCACGCCCCAGGTGGTGTAGTCGAAGATCGAGCTGATCGGCCCCACGAGGAGGATGAACCGCGAGATCTGCCGCATCGACCAGGGCCGCGGCCGGGCCACCAGTTCGGGGTCGACGGCGTCGGTCGGGATCGGCACCTGCGAGCAGTCGTAGAGCAGGTTCGTGGTCAGGATCTGCAGGGGCGTCATCGGCACGAACGGCAGCAGCACGCAGTCAACGCTGGCCCGGGCGATGTCGACCGCCGCGTCCACCGAGATGCCCACGTTGGCGGCCCGCAGCGCCGGCGCGTCGTTGATGCCATCCCCCATGAAGCCCACCACGTGCCCCGCCCGCCGCAGGGCGGCGACGATCCGCTCCTTCTGAAGGGGCGTGAGCCGCGCCATGACCGTGGCCCGCGACGCGGCCGCCACGAGCCCGGCGTCGTCGAGGCCGTCCACCATGCCGCCGAGCAGCGGCACGCCTGCCTCGAGGCCCACCTCGCGGCAGATCTTCGCGGTCACCAGTTCGTTGTCGCCGGTGAGCACCTTCACCGCCACGCCACCGGCCGGCGGTCGATCGTGCGATCGGCCACGGCGAGCACCCGGAAGCCGTCCGCGCCGAGGCCGTCGCACGCCGCGGCCAGCCGGTCGAGCACTTCGGGATCGAGCGGCCGCACGCTGCCATGCACCGCGTACGCCGCGCAGCGGGCGAAGATCGCGTCGGCGGCCCCCTTGCTCACGAGCCGCGTCCCGCCCGCCGCATCCTCGCCCGTTGCTTGACACCCCATGCGGCGTTCCGTAGCGTCCGAGCGGGAATCGAGGCGGAATCCCGGTGCGGTTCTGCGGGGGCCGGCGGCCCTCGGAAGGAGTGTCGGATGTCCCGCAAGCCCCAGCGACCGCGGCGCACGCGACGTGTCGCATGCAGCATCGAGCGGCTCGAAGGCCGGGCGCTCCTGGCGGTCTCGCCCGCCCTGCTCAACTCGTGGTTCGTCTCCGGCCAGGGACAGTTCGCCCAGGTCTACGTCGGCCAGCCCGGCGGCACCGTCGTCGGCCCCAGCGCCACGTGGTCGACGCAGTCGTCGCCCGTGATCGGCGACGTCCAGAAGGTGAGCTTCTCCAACGCCACCAACACGGTCTACGTCAACACGCCCGATCTGGCGAGCTACGTGATGGGCGCCTGGTGGGGCAACGCCGCCCAGACCCAGCCGTTCATCAACCTGCCCAAGGACCAGAACGCGATCTTCAAGATCACGCTCAACTCCACCTATCCCTCCAGCACGCACTCGATCGCCGGCAACGGGCCGATCGGCGTCGCCGTCAACGGTGTCGTGTTCTACAACGCGGGCGACGCGTTCACCTATTCGCACGCCTCCGCCACCGAGACGAATCCCGGCGACGGCCTGTTCAACCGGCTGGCCGAGGCCGTCGAGGCGGTAACCTTCGACGTGGGCAACGGGCACCAGCCCGGCAACGGCCAGTATCACTACCACGAGAACCCGGTCGCCCTCCGGGCCCAGCTCGACGACAACGTCGACTACGTCGGCACCACCAACTACTTCCCCTACGACCCCGCCGTCTACTACCTGACCCACGGGCAGGGCGCCGATGGCGACTTCCGCGAGCGGACGACGGCGCTGCACCACTCGCCGATCGTCGGCTGGATGTTCGACGGCTATCCCGTCTACGGCCCCTACGGCTACTCCGACCCGAACGATCCGACGAGCGCCGTCGTGCGGATGCAGTCGAGCTTCGCGCTGCGGTCGATCACCACCCGCACCACGCTGCCCGGCTGGGCCGCCCAGATGTCGGGCGGGAAGCTCGGCCCCACGGCCGCCGCCACGCCCGCCGACGGCGTCTACACGATGACGTCGACGCAGCAGGGCCAGTACGCCGGGCCGGCCGTGAGCTCGTCCTACCCGCTGGGCCGCTACGGCGAGGACTTCGCCTTCGTGCCCGGCTCGGGCCACCTCGACCAGTTCAACGGCCGCTGGTGCCGGACGCCCGAGTTTCCCAACGGCACCTACGCCTACTTCGTGACGGTCGACGCCGCCGGGGCGCCGGCCTTCCCCTACCTCGTCCACCGACAGTTCTACGGCCAGACGAACGGCTCGGGGAAGGTGACGAGCATCACCGAGCCGGTGACGGTGTCGTTCAACGTGGCCACCAACACCGCCCCGGTGGTCTCCGGCCCGGGTTCCTTCTCGATCCTCCAGGGCGGCACGACGGCCCTCTCGGGAGGCCTGCGGGTCGGCGTCTCCGACGTGGACGAGGCGACGGTCGAGAGCGTGGCGCTGGCCGTCACCGCCGGCACGCTGAACCTCGACCTCTCGGGGCCGCTGGCCGGCCGCGTGTCGATCGTCTCGGGCGGCAATCACGCCGCGGCGGTCACCATCAGCGGCGCGATGGACGAGCTCAACGCCGCGCTCGCCACCCTCACCTACACGGCGCCGACGAGCGGCCAGACGGCGACGCTCACGATCCAGGCCAACGACGGATCCGCGTCCAACAACCTCTCCTCCACGCTCTCGGTCGCGATCACGCTCGACGGCGTGACGGTCGCCGCGGGGCAGACCGTGATCGACGCCTCCGGCTTCGCGGCCGGGTATCAGCTCGTGAAACTCGGCGGCGGCCGGCTGGTGCTCACCGCGGCCAGCAGCCATGCCGGAGGCACGATCGTGCAGGCCGGCGAACTGGTGGTGCGAAACATCGCCGCCCTGGGGTCGGGCCCGGTGCAGGTGGCCGCGGGCGCGAAACTCACGCTCGACGTCGGCACGGCGACCGTGGCGATGCCGGCGCTCGCCCTCGATGCGGCGGGTCTCGTGGACCTGGGATTCGGCCGGCTGGCGATCGCCGCAGCCGGGATCGCCGAGGCCGATCTCCGCAGCGGGATCCTCGCAGGCCGCGGCGGCGGCACGTGGGCCGGCGCCGCCGGCATCACCTCCTCCATGGCGGCCGCCAGTCCCGGCCGCGCGGTCGGCTACGCGGCCGGCGGCGACGGCGGACTCGTGGCCGCGTTCGCCGCCGACGGCGACACCAACCTCGACGGCACCGTCGACATCATCGACGTGGCCGAGGCCCTCGGCGCGGGACGGTTCGACACCGCGCTGGTCTCCTCGTGGGCCCAGGGCGATTTCTCCTACGACGGCGTCGTCGACATCATCGACATCGCCAGCCTGCTCGGGTCGAGCCTGTTCGACGCCGGCCCGTATCTCCCCGCCGCGGCCCTCTCCAGCGGCCTCGACGCCGCGTTCGCCGCGCTGGCGGCCGACGTCGCCGCCACCGGCGGCGACAGCCGGCGGCTTAGTCTTGCATCCGCTGCGCCAGCCCCTCGCCCAGCCGCCTGACGGTCGGGCTGAAATCGTCGCGGGCGAGGTGCACGCGGATCAGGTGCAGGCCCGGCGGATCGGCGAGCGCCGCCCGCATGGCCCGGTCGAAGTCGCCCTCCGTCCACACCACGTGCCCGGTGCCGCCGCCGAGCACCTCCGGCAGCCGCTCGTACCGCCACGGGTTGATGTCGTTGAACGGGCCGTCGAGGATCACCCGCTCCGTGCCGTAGCCCGAGTTGTCGAGCACGATCACCACCGCCGGCTGCCCCCGGGCGACGAGGGAGGAGAGTTCCATGCCCGTCATCTGGAAGGCTCCGTCCCCGACCAGCGCCACCACCCGCAGGTCGGGCCGCGCCGAGCGGGCCCCGAGCACGGCCGGCACCGCAAAGCCCATCGACGTGTAGTAGGCCGGGGAGATGTACTCCGTCTGCCCGCGGATCACGAGGCTGCTCGAGGCGAACAGCGCGTCGCCGACGTCGGCCACGACGATCGTCCGCTCGTCGAGCAGTTCGTCGAGCCCGCGGATCAACCGGGCGATCGTGATCGGCGCCTCGGGCCGCAGCTCCCACGGCCCCGCCACCGCCACCGGCCCCGGGGGCAGCACCCGCGGCGCTCCCCGCGGAGCGGCGCGGGCCAGGTCGCGGATGAAATCCTCGAGCAGCACCCCGTGGAAGTGGTGGTGGCTGATGCGGAGGTCGTCGGCCGTGGCATGGATCGTCCGCCGCGGGTCGAGCCGGGCGGTGAAGATGCCGAGGTCGATGTCGGTGAGGATCGTGCCCAGGAGGATGCGGCAGTCGCTCGCCTCGACGAACGCCGTCACCTCCGGCGGGCCCATCGCCCCCTCGTAGAGCCCGACGTAGAGCGGGTGCACCTCGCTGACTACGCTCTTGCCCAGCAGCGTCGAGGCCACCGCGATTCCCGACGCCTCCGCGAGCGCGACCACCTCCGCCTGCAGGCCGTGCCGCTGGAGCTCGACGCCGGCGATGATCACCGGGGCCTGCGCCTCCTCGATCCGCACGACCGCCTCCCGCACCGCCTCGGCCAGCGCCGCCGGATCGCTCTGCCGGGGCGGCGCCGCGTAGGGGCGGATCGAGTCGGGCACCACCTCGACCATGTCGCGGGGCAGCTCCACGTACACCGGCCGCTTCTGCCGGAAGCAGATGTCGAGCACGCGGTCGATCTCCCGAAACGCGGTGTCGGCCTCCGTGATCTCGGTGCAGGCGGCGCAGACCTTCTGGAAGACCTCGGCCTGTGTCGTCCACTCGCGGACGCAGTGGTGGAGCAGCGGCCGCTCCCCCCGCTCGCCGAGGCCCGGCGCGCCGGAGATCACCACCACGGGGCTCTTCTCCGCCCACGCGCCGGCCACGGAGTTGACCACCGACAGGCCGCCCACGCCGTAGGTGACGCACACCGCTCCCATGCCGGTGAGGCGGGCGTAGGCGTCGGCCGCGTAGCCGGCACAGTCCTCGCGGGTGCAGTTGACGAGCTCGAGCGGGCTCCGCTCGAGCATCGAGTAGAACCGCAGCACGTAGTCGCCCGGCACGCCGAACACGTGCCGGATCTGGTAGTCGGCCAGCCGCCGGATCAGGTACTCGCCGATCGAGAGCTGCGTGACGCTGCGGGAACGATCGACGGGCCGCGGCGCGGACATGCTGGCGACTCCCGAAACGCGACGGGCGACTCGACACCCTGAGAATACCCCGACCGTCCCCGGCGGCTCACGCCGCCGGTCGCTCACGCCTCCGGCAGGCCCGCCAGCCGCAGCGTGTCGGCGAGCCCGCGGAGCCCGGCCGTGGCCCCGGGCCGCGTCACGCAGCAGGCCGCCGTCGCCGCGCCGAGGAGACCCGCCTGCGCCGCGGACAGGTTCCGCAGGAGGCCCACCACGAGGCCGGCCAGGAAGGCGTCACCGGCGCCCGTGGTGTCGACCACCGGCCCCGGCGCCGGCACGCACGGCACCTCGACGAGCGGGCCGCGCGGCGGACTGAGGATCGTTCCCCGGGCGCCGCACTTCACGCCCACGAGGCCGGCCGCTCCATGCCGCCGATACCACGCCACGATCGTTGCCGGGTCGTCGCTGCCCGCATGGCCCCGGGCCTCGTCGAGGCTCGGCACGAACACGTCGACCAGCGGCAGCGCGGCCACGAGGTCGGCGACGCTGCCGCCGGAGCCGCCGGTCTCGAGCACCACCTGGCAACCGGCGTCACGGAGCACGGCAACCGCCGCGGCGAGGTGCGGCTCGAGGGCGGGCAGCAGCCCGAGGTAGCCGAGCACCGCATACCGGCACCGGGCAAACACCGCCGCCTGCCGCCGCATGAAGTCGAGGTCGACCAGCCCGCAGGCGCCGATGTGGTGCGCGAAGCTCCGCTCCCCGCCGGCGTCGATCAGCACCGCCGTCGTGCTCGTGGCGGTCGCGGCCCGTTGGTCGAGGGCCGTGGTGCCGATCCCGGCCGCTGCCAGCCGCGCCGCGATCTCCCGCCCCCAGAGGTCGCCGCCCACCACGGCGGCGGCCTCCACCGAGCCGCCGAGGCGGCGGATCGCCATGCCGGTGTTGCAGACGATGCCGCCGGTGGTCACCTCGATCGGGTCGACGTGGATCAGGCGGCCGCCGCCGACCGGGGCCTCGAGCGGCACGGGGCGGACGAGCAGGTCCGCCACGCAGGTGCCGCAGACGACGACGTCGACGGGTGTGCTCATGGGCGATCGGCTCCGTGGGCGTTCCCACACGCGGCCCCCGGCCGGCCCGACGCGCCGGCCAGGTTCCGCTCGGCGATCCGCAGCCGGGCGGGGGTGGTGCCCGTATGGCGATGGAAGAACGTGGTCATGTACTGCACCGACCGGAACCCGGCACGGGTGGAGATCGTCTTCAGCGGCAGGTCGGTCTCGGTGATCAGGCGGCGGATCGCCGCCACCCGGAGCCTCACCGACTCGTCATGGATCGAGCGGCCGACGACGGCCTTGAACCGCGATTCGAGCGTGGCCCGCGACAGGCAGAGCTCCGCGGCGATGGCGGCGACGGCTGGCTTTCCCAGGGGCGTCTCCCGCAGCTTCTGCAGGGTGGCCACCACCGCCTCATCGGCGGTGGCCATGGTGTCCGTGCTCGTCCGGGCCACCACGCCGATCGGCGGCACGACCACGCGGGCATGCGCCGCCGCGGCCACGCCGCCCGAGATCATCCGGTCGAGGAGCGTGGCGGCCTCGTAGCCGATCCGCCGCGCCGCCTGGTCGATGCTGCTCAGCGGCGGCGAGGTGAGGTCGCAGATCATCTCGTCGTTGTCGACGCCGAGCACCGCCACGTCGTGCGGCACGCGCAGGCCGAGCGTGCGACAGGCCTCCAGCACGTGCCGGGCCCGCACGTCGTTGCAGGCCATCAGCCCGATCGGCCGAGGCAGCCCGCGGAGCCAGCCGCAGAGGTCGTCCTGGAGTTCCTGCCAGCGACGGGCATCGGCATGCCTGCCGGTGTGCACGTGGCACGGGCGGCCGGCCTCCCGGCTTGCCGCCGAGAAGGCCTCGGCCCGCTCCTGCGACCAGCCGGCGGTCGCCGTCCGCGGGTAGCCGTAGTAGGCCAGCGTCTCGAAGCCGCAGGCCAGCAGGTGGGCCGCGCCCAGCCTGCCGATCGCCGCGTTGTCGGTGAACACGTAGGGCACGGCCGACTCCCGGTCGAACCATCCGTAGCCGCCGCCCACTCCCACGATCGGCAGCGACAGGCCGCCGATCGCGGTCGCGACCCGCCGGTCGTCGAAGTTGGCGATGATGCCCTGGCCGTGCCACCGCCTCAGGTCGGGCAGCTTCTGCAGGGGATCCTCCTCGACGTACAGGCTCCAGTCGGCCGCCCGCTCGCGGGCATACCGCGCCACGCCGCCGATGATCAGCCGGTCGTAGGGCCGCGCGGCGTCGAGGATCACGGCGACGAGCGGAGCGGCGGGCATTGCGGCACCGGGCGGCGGCGACGGGGGATCAGGCGGCGAGCAGGTGCTCCAACACGAGGCGTTCGAGCGCCTCGTAATCGCGGTTGGCGATGCAGGCGGCCGCGGCGGCTTCGGGGAACGACCGCACCTTCTCGACGAGCGCCAGGAAGATCCGTCGGCTGGTGGCGAGGTGGGCCGTGGCCGACTCCGCCCGCTGCGTCCGCTGCGCCTTGACGTCGAATCCCACGAAGGCCCCGGTCGCGGCATAGCCGCCGAGCTCCAGCACGCGGACCTGGTCGAAGGCGCCCCGCAGGTTGGCGGCGCCGAAGACCTTGTCCTGGTCGTACTTCAGGCCGTTCTGGTCGTTGAGGTGCACGCTCCAAAGCTTGCCGGCCGCCAGCGCGAAGCCCATCTCGTCGGACGGATCGAGGCCGGCGAGGATGGCGTGGGCCGTCTCGATCAGCACGCCGACCCGGGCCGGATCGGCCGACCGCGCCCCGAGCGCCAGCGCGTGGCCGATCGTGGGCACGAAGGCGTGATCGACCGGTTCGTTGGGCTTGGGCTCGATCGCGATCCGCACGCCGGGGGCCGCGCCGAGCATGGCGTCGAGCGCCGCGAGCAGCTGCCGCGAGGCCTCGATCGGGTTCTTGCTCTCGCGGACCGCGGTGCCCTCGCGGGCCGGCCAGAGCACGATCAGCTCGCAGCCCAGGGCCAGGGCCACGTCCACCGCCCGCTTCGACCGCTCGATGGCCCACGTCCGCGCCCTGCTGCAGGTGCTCGTGTAGCCGCCGTCGATGCCATGCGGATGCTCCCAGAGCCGCGGCGCGACGAACTCGGGCACCAGGCCATGGTCGTCGAGTTTCTTCCGCATCTCGCGGGCTTCGCGGACGACGGCCTCCGGCCCGAGGTCCTCGAGCGCGGGCACGGCGTCGTCATCGTGAAACTGGATGCCCGTGAAGCCGAGGTCCAGCGCAGCCCGGAGGACGTCGTCGAACGTCACCCGGGGGCGGACGGGGGGACCGAACGGATCGGCCCCCGGATGGATGTTCCACGGGCCCACGGAAAACCGATAGTCGGCGGCCATGCTCGTTCCTGGCGGTGGATGCGTGCGGCTGACGGATGCGTCGGGAGGGCTCACGATACCGCACGCGGCTTGCGCAACTTCGTAAACATTGTACGTTTTCTGTAACCATGCCGCGCGGGCAGGAAGCGTCGCCGTAGACTCGGCGTAGGTTAAGGTTTCGGTCGCGGAATCCGACGGTCGTGCCCGCCCACCTCCAGAGGAGACTTCATCGTGGCGGATCCTGGCGTTGAAATCATAAGGCCCCGGCGAAGGGACGTGCTCGGGGCCGCTGCGGCGACGCTGACCACCGCCGCCCTGGCGCCGGCCGCCGAGACTGCGGCCGCCCCGGCGGCAACGGCCGAGCCCGCCGCTGCAGCGCCGCCGGCCGGGGGAGTGCACGTGGCCGGCAGCGACGAGATCCAGGCCGCGCTGGTGGGCTGCGGCGGCCGCGGCGGCAGCGCGATCGTCGACGCCTTCGACGCCCGCGGCGGGCGGGTGAAGCTGACGGCGATGGCCGACGTGTTTCCGGAGCGGATCGCGGCGGTCAAGCGGTCGCTCGAGGAGCAGTTTCGGGAGCGGATGGACGTGCCCGACGACCGCACGTTCATCGGCTTCGACGCCTACCGCCGGGCGATCGACTGCCTGCCGGCCGGAGGAATCGCGATCTTCGCCACGCCGCCGGCCTTCCGCGCCGCCCACTTCGCCCACGCCATCGCCAAGGGCGTCCACGTGTTCATGGAGAAGCCCGTCTCGATCGACGGGCCGAGCACGAGGCGGATCATCGAGCTCGCCGCCCAGGCCGACGCCAAGCGGCTCAAGGTGGCGGTGGGGCTGATGTGCCGGCACTGCGATCGTCGCCGCGAGCTGCTCGAGCGGCTCCGCGACGGGGAGGCCGGCGAACTGATCGCCTTCCGGGGCTACCGCAGCCACACGCCGATCCACAACCTCGACCTCGCCCCCGGGCCCGAGGGCACGAGCGAGCTGCTCTGGCAGGTCAAGCGGTTCCACAACTTCCTCTGGGCCAGCGGCGGCGTGTTCAGCGACTACTGCATCCATCACATCGACGAGGTGGCGATGATGAAGGAGGCCTGGCCCGTGAAGGCCGACGCCGTGGGCGGCCGCCACTACAAGGGGCGGATCAGCGACCAGAACTTCGACGTCTACAGCGTGGAATACACGTTCGACGACGGCGTGAAGTTCATCTACGAGAACCGGCTGATGCCCGACTGCCGGCAGCAGTTCGGCGTCTACGGCCAGGGCTCCAAGGGCGCCTTCACCGTCTCCACGAGCGGGCACTCGCCGGCCAAGCCGACGATCTACACCTCGCAGCGGATGGCGAAGGACGGCATCCTCTGGACGGCCGAGCAGCCGGAGCCGAACCCGTATCGCCGGGAGTGGGACCATTTCGTGGCCGCGATCGCGGCCGACGAGCCCTACAACGAGGCGGTCCGCGGCGCCGAGGCGGGCCTCGTCACCGCGATGGGGCGGTTTTCGGCGCACGTGGGCCGGCCGGTCACGTTCCAGGAGATGCTCGAGTGCCCCGAGGATCTGACGGCCGGCGTGGAGCACCTCACGCTCGAATCGCCGGCGCCGGTGGTGGCCGACGCCGAGGGCCGCTACCCGGTGCCCAATCCCGGCCGCTCGCGGTTTGAACTCCGCGGCGATGCGTGAGGGCCGGCCATGCGGCACTGCCTCCCGGTGGTCGCGACGGTGCTCGCCGCTCTCATCCTGACGGCCACCGTGGCCGGCGGACCGCCCGCCACTGTGGTCAAGCAGGCCGACTCGCTGATCGATGCCCGCGGAATGACGCTCTCGCTGACCGCGCCCTATGGGATCATGATCAACGGCGGCGTGAGCGCCAACGACGTGATCGTCTCGGCGAACGGCTTCCAGTACTCGGCCTACTACGTCAAGGACACGACGAGCGGCACGGCCTACTACGTCGCCGCCGCACGTCGGCGATCGCCGACGCCGGACACTCCGGGCGGGCCGTGGGAGGTGGCCAATCTCACGACCTCGGCCTTCACCAACGGCCTCAGCGGTGGCGTGCCCTGGAACTCGCACTGCGCCGTCGCCCTGGGCATCGACCTCGACAACCAGAAACTCCATCTCGCCTGGGACATGCACAACAAGACTCTGCGGTACCGGGCAAGCGCGGCCGGAATCGCCACCGGCACACCGGGAACCTGGTCGGCGTCGGTCTTCGGCACGGAGACGTCGAAGATGGGCGGGCAGACGATCTCGGGCGTCACCTACCCCAACTTCGTCCGCGATGCCGCCGGCTCGCTGGGTTTCTTCTACCGTTACGGCACGAGTTCCTCGGGGTACTGGCAGACCCGCGACTACGACGGCACGACTTCCACCCCGTCGTGGAGCAGCGCCTTCGTCTATGACTCGGGAACCGGCGCGGACGCCGCGACCGGGAGCACCGCCCGGACGGCCTATCCCAACGGCTTCTCGATCGACCGCACCAACCGCTACCACATGACGTTCGTGTGGCGGGAGGACGTCAACGGCGGCGGCGACGGCACCAACCATGATCTCTGCTACGCCTTTTCCGACGACAAGGGGCTGACCTGGCGGAACAATGCGGGCGTCGTCATCGCCTCCCAGGCGGCGGGAACCCGGATCTCGATCGCGTCTCCGGGCCTCGTGGTGCGGCCGATCCCCCAGGGCAACGGCCTGATGAACACCCAGGGACAGGACGTCGATGCGAGCGGCCGCGTCCACGCCCTGATGTACTACCGCGACACGGCCAAGAGCGCTACGGCCGTGAGCACCTTCACCCCGAGCGTGTCGAGTTACTTCAATCTGTGGCGCGACACGCTCGGCACCTGGCACCGAAACCGCGTCCCGTTCGACTGCACGGGCAGCCGCCCCCGCCTGTATTTCGACGCCCGCGACAACGCCGTCGCCGTGCTGGCCGACGGCTCCCTGCGGGTGTTCGCCGCCACCAAGGCCTCGAACTGGACCGACTGGACGCTCGTCGCCTCGGAGGTCAACTACCTGTCCGACCCCGTTGCCGACCGCGACCTGTTTCGCACGACGGGAGTGCTTTCCGTGTTCGAGCAGCGGCCGCCCGCTGCGAACCTCGCCGCCTCGGAGGTGCGGTCGCTCGACTTGATCCCCACCTTCGCGCCCCCGACGGCCATCCGCTTTGCCGCGGCCGATGACACCTGGTCGCCGGCCTCGTGGACAGGCGGCACGGCGCCCGGCGCAGAGTCGTTCGCGTTCATCGACGCCGGACGGCGAGCGACACTGTCGTCCGCCAGCGGGGCCATCGCGATTCACTCGCTGGGGCTGGGCACGGCTGCGGGGGCCGGCAGCGTGGCGATCACCGGCGGCACGCTGCAGGTGGCCCACTCCCTCGTCGTCGGCCGTGAAGCGGGGAGTCGCGGCGACTACCGGCAGTCCGGTGGCAGCGTGCGCTGCGACCGGTTCGTCGTCGGCGAGTTCACCACGGAAGCATCCGGTGGCGGCGCCAGTGCCGCGACGGTGTCCGGAGGCAGCCTGGTGATCGGCGAACTGTCGGTGGCGGTCGCGGCCGGTGGATCGAGCAGCGGATCGTCGTTCACCGTGATCGACGGCACGGTCGCGATCGGGGGCGAAGTCGTGCTCGGCGACTGCGGCAACGCCGCCACGCTCGACATCCGCGGAGGGATGGTGACGGTCGCCGGTGACATCGCTCCGGGCGTGAACGGGTCCAACACGGCCACGCTGCGCCTGACCGGCGGCGACTTCGACGCGACCGGCAACTCCATTCGCGTCGCCCGCCTGACGCTCGGCTCGGGCACGGTTCGAAACGCGCCCGCGATCTCCACGACGCACCTGGCCGTGGAAGGCAGCCTGCCGGCGGCGGCGACGATGGGGGCGATGCTCGTCTCGGCTGCCACGGGCGACACGGCAACGAGGATCAGTGCCGCCCGTCGGCCCGCGCTGACGGTGCGACGCGGGGGAAGCGTGGCGTTTTCCGCTTTGCAGGCGGCCACGCTGCCACTGGCGAGCCTCGCCATCGAGACGGGCACAGGAGGCGGCCGCATCGACCTCGCCGCAGGCCGCCTGGAGATCGCCGCCAACGGGATCACCGAGGTCGGTCTCCGGTCGGCGATCCTCGCAGGCCGCAACGGAGGCGCCTGGAATGGCGCTACGGGCATCCTCACGAGCCTTGGGGACGACGCCCACGGCGTGGGCTTCTCGATCCTAGGCGACGGCTCGGCGGTCGTGGCGTGGGCGGCCTACGGCGATGCCACCCTTGACCGCCTCGTGGACGTGCTCGATGCGGCGGCGGTGCTCTCCGCCGCACGCTATGACCAAGGGGGCGGGGCCTCGTGGTCGCAGGGCGACATGAACTACGATGGGATGGTCGACGTGCTCGACATGGCGGACATGCTCGGCACAGGGCTCTTTGACGCCGGATGGTATGCGACGCCGGTGGCGGTGCCCGAGCCCACCACGGAAGCGTGGCTCCTGGGCGGCCTGCTGGCGTGCGGCGCGGCGGCGGTGAAGGCCCGTCGCCACCCGCGGCGGGCACGACGGCACCCGCCGCGCAACCGTCGGCATGGCACCGGCCTGATGCGCACCGGCCTGATGCGCACCGGAGCGGCAGGGGCATGCGCCGTCGTCGTCGCGGCCATGCTGGCCGCCGCACCGCAACCGGCCGCCGCCCAGACCGGCTCCTACGATTGGACTGCCGCCACGCCGCTCTACGGGGGCGTCACCCGGGCGTTCGTGCAGCTCACGGGCACCGCTCCGCTGAAGGTCAACTGCCTGCGGATCGACACGCTGGCACCCGGGATCAGCTTCGCGACCACGCCGAGGGCCGTGCCCTGGATCTCGGGCAGCGCCGAGACGATCCGGCAGACGACGTCGAACTTCATCCTTTCGTCGCAGACGACCGCGACCAAGGTGGTGGCCGCGGTCAATGGCGACCTGTTCAACATCGCGCTCTCCCCCG
>JBJTQP010000128.1:0-9476 GCA_046075685.1 Planctomycetaceae bacterium
GGCAGCGACGATCGGACGGCTCGTTCACACGTTTCACGAGAGGGTTTGTCCGATGCCGGTTCGCGATCTCTTCAGCGTCGGGCCCGGGGCCGTGATGCTGCTGTGCACGCTGCCACTGCTGGAGGTCACGGCGGCCCCGCCGCCGCCCCGGCCCAACGTCCTCTTCATCCTCTGCGACGACCTGCGGCCCGACGCGGTCGGCTGCTACGGCTCGAAGCACGTGAAGACTCCTCACATCGACCGCCTCGCCGGGGAAGGCGTGCGGTTTGCCAATGCCTTCTGCACCACGTCGCTCTGCTCGCCGAGCCGGGCCAGCATCCTCACCGGGCTCTACGCCCATGCCCATGGCGTCCGTGGCAATTTCACCGAACTGCCCGCGCACCTTCCGCACTGGCCCGGCCGGTTCCGCGAGCAGGGCTACACCACCGCCTACGTCGGCAAGTGGCACATGGGGGAGGACAACGACGGCCCCCGGCCCGGCTTCGACTGGTTCGTGAGTCACAAGGGACAAGGCAAATACTTCGACACCGAGTGGAACGTCAACGGCGAGCGCCGCGAGACGCCCCGCGGCTACTACACGCACGTCGTGACGGATTACGCGGCCGCGTGGCTCGAACGCCGCAAGGCCGAAGAGCCCTGGGCGCTGTGCATCGGCCACAAGGCGCCGCACTCCTTCTACCTCCCCGAGGAGCGGTATGCCCATGCCTTCGACACCGTCCGGGTGCCCTATCCTGCGACCGCATTCACGCTCGACGACAAGCCGGACTGGATCCGCCAGCGGCTGCCCACCTGGCACGGCATCCATGGCCCGCTCTTCGAATGGCGGAAGCAGTTTCCCGATGCGCGACCCGAGGCCGTTCGCGACTTCGAGAACATGGTGCACGCCTACTGGGGTACGGTGCTGAGCGTCGACGACAGCGTGGGGCGGCTCGTGGCCCTGCTCGAGAAGCGGGGCGAACGTGCGAATACGATCATCGTCTTCATGGGCGACAACGGCCTGCTCGAAGGGGAGCACGGCATGGTCGACAAGCGCACGATGCACGAGCCGAGCATCCGCATCCCGATCGTCGTCCGTGGGCCGGGGCTGCCGGCCGCCACGGTGATCGACCAGCAGGTGCTCACCGTGGACGTCGCCCCGAGCCTGCTCGACCTCTGCGGGGCGCCGCCGCTCCCGGCCGGCGACGGGCGGTCCTGGAAACAGCTCTGCACATCGGGCGACCCGGCGTGGCGCACTGAATGGCTCTATGAATACGACTACGAGAAGCCGTTCCCCTACACGCCCAACATCCGCGGCATCCGCACCGACCGCTTCAAGTTCATCCGCTATCCGCACGGCGACGGTGGCCCCGACCGTCATCTGCCCGAGCTCTACGACCTCCAGACGGATCCGGGGGAGACGCGAAACCTCGCCGCCGACCCGGCCCACGTGGCCACGCGTGCCGACCTCGACCACCGGCTGGCCGCCCTCCTCGAAGCGCAGGGACTAGGCCCCGGCAAGGATCGGATGCCGATCGACGAGGGGATCAAGGCGACGCTGCCCGACCAGAAGATCCGCTGATCGTCGTGGCCGCGCGAGGACGGCCACCTCCACGGCCACCGCCGGCGGATGATGTCGCTTTCACACCACCTGCCGACGCATCCGCGGCATCGGCGGGGCTCGTGCCGTGAAAGAGTGTTGGAGGAAGGAGCAACGGCTATCAGCACCATGAACACGCCATCGACCAGTTTTGAGCGTCTCGGCACCGCCGCCGACAGCGGCCTGCCGAACCCGGCTCAGCCGTGAGGCCAACGACAACGCCCTGCCCGCACGAATCACAGCGTCGGCCATCGCGTGTGACGATCACGTCGAGGGCATGAGCAACGGCAGCGGAAATCAGGATGTCGTCCTTAAAGTCCGGGCCGCACCGTTCGACAGCATCGCGAAGGATCTCACCAGTCACCGCCACGGCTTGCAGAGTGTCGCGTGCCGACCGCCCGGGCGGCACGGCGTACGTACAGTGCGACGAGGCCGGAACAAGTGTCGGCCTGTCGCTCCTTGTGTGCGGACGCCATGAATCCTCGGCCGTCCGTGGCCTTTGGTATCGGATGTGCGTCGGTTTCTGCTGCGGATTCTCCGGAGCCCACGCCACGCCCGTCTCATACCCCCGTCTGAAGAAAGATGATGGTTCGTTTCTCGCGGTTCGTTCTGCGTGGGTTCACCGTCATCGTCCCAGCAGGCGCGCCCGATTCGTCCCACGTGCGCCCGATTCGTCCCTGCCTGTGCCCGATTCGTCACTTCTCACACAACGAGCCCTAGCGAGCGCCCTGTGGACGCACTATGGTGACACGGGCGAGAGCAGCGCGTCCTTTGATCATGCGGTCACAGGGGCTGCAACCTCATCCTGACGCCCGATTCCATAGAGGAGATGCCGAATGCTCAACCAAAGTCTGCTGACGCGTGCTGGCAATCGTGCCGCGATGCTCGTGATCCTCGCCACGTCCATACTTCAGCTCTGTCCAGTCGCTCTCGGGACACCGGCTACGCCATTTCTGTATGCCACCGCCCGTGATCAGGCTCTCGTGGATTCGGTCGCCGCAAGTGGCTTCTTCGCGTTGCTGGCGTCGGGTGGTCCGATGAGTAACGTTGAAGGCGTGGCAATCGACGCCAGCGGCAACATCTACGTTGCTGATTCGCCGAACAACTCAAATGACAAAGTCGTCAAAATCACTCCGGCTGGAGTGGCTACGACATTCGCAGCCTTTAACACGAATGTCAGTCCTACTGGGCTCGCGTTTGACGCGTCGGGAAACCTCTTTGTGGCAACTCAGGCCGACCATAGTATCCGTAAGGTCACTCCTGGCGGGACGATTTCCACGTTTACGAGTTCGAACCTTCTGAGCCGTCCCTTCGGTCTCGCGTTCGATGGGTTCGGCAACCTCTACGCCGCAAATCTTGGCAATAACACGGTTGTAAAAGTAAGTCCGGCTGGCACCCAGTCGCTGTTTGCGACGGGTGGATTTAGCAATCCGATGGGGCTTGCCTTCAACACGCTAGGCGACCTGTTTGTGTCGAACTTCGGAACGCAGCGAATCGATCGGATCACGCCAGCCGGTGCGGTTTCGACTTTTTACAGCGGCTCCCCCTTGAGTGGACCGACGATGGGATTGGGAGTAGACCCCAACGACAACGTCTATGTCGCCACGGCGGGCAATCAAGTCGTCAAAATCACGCCCAACGGGAGTTCCGCCACTGTATTCAGTACCATGAGCAACATCAGCGGCCTGAACGGTGGCGTTCAGTTTCTCGCTCTGACTTCGCCAGCCATCGTCCCTGAACCCGCCGCATGTGCCTATCTGCTCGCCGGCCTGGCCTGCGGAGGGTTCTCGATGTGGCGGCGGAAGCGAGCCTGACGCCACACACGTCCGAGGCGATTCACGACGAGGGGAGCGAGCCGCGGGGCTTGCTCCCCTTGGTCGTTGGTGGGCCGACCGTGAGCCACTGCCGCCGTGGGAGTGGCGGGCCAGCGAGAAGGATCGCAAGGCCGCGCCGGCGGGGCGGCAGCGGGGCCGCACGACGTGCCCGTACTACGTGCCGAAGTCGTTCAAGGCGCTGGCATAGGCGGCCCCTCTCGCCGCTGATTCGTCCCAGCCTTTGGCGGATTCGTCCCTGCTTTTTCCAGATTCGTCCGAAGCGCGCCCGATTCGTCCCTAACTGAGCCCGATTCGTCACTTTCCACAGAACGAGCCCTAGCGAGCGCCCTGTGGACGCACTATGGTGCCGCGGGTGAGAGCAGCGCGTCCTTTTGATCATGCGGTCACAGGAGCTGGAATCTCATTTTAACGCCCGATTCCAAAGAGGGGATGCCGAATGCTCAACCAATGCCTGCTGACTCGTGCCGGCAATCGTGCCGCGATGCTCGTGATCATCGCCACGTCCGTACTTCACCTCTGTCCAGTCGCTTTCGGGGGTTCGTCCGCGCCATTTCTGTATGCCACTGCCCGTGATCAGGCACTCGTGGATTCGGTCACCGCAGGTGGCTCCTTCGCGTTGCTGGCGTCAGGTGGTCCGATGAGTAACGTCGAAGGTGTGGCAATCGACGCCAGCGGCAACATCTACGTTGCTGATTCGCCGAACAACGCAAATGACAAAGTCGTCAAGATCACTCCGGCTGGAGTGGCTACGACATTCGCAGCCTTCAACACGAATGTCAGTCCGACGGGACTCGTGTTTGACACGTCGGGAAACCTTTATGTGGCAACTCAGGCCGACCACAGTATCCGTATGGTCACTCCTGGCGGGACGATTTCCACGTTTACGAGTTCGAACCTACTGAGCCGTCCCTTCGGTCTCGCGTTTGATGGGTTTGGCAACCTCTACGCCGCAAATCTTGGCAATAACACAGTTGTAAAAGTGAGTCCGGCCGGCACCCAGTCGCTGTTTGCCACGGGTGGATTCAGCAATCCGATGGGGCTTGCCTTTAACACGTTAGGCGACCTGTTTGTGTCGAACTTCGGAACGCAGCGAGTCGATCGGATCACGCCAGCCGGTGCGGTTTCGACTTTTTACAGCGGCTCGCCCCTGAGTGGACCGACGATGGGATTGGGCGTAGACCCCAACGACAACGTCTATGTCGCCACAGCGGGCAATCAAATCGTCCGCATCACGCCCAACGGGAGTTCCGCCGCTGTATTCAGTACCATGAGCAACATCAGCGGCCTGAACGGTGGCGTTCAGTTTCTCGCTCTGACCTCGCCAGCCATCGTCCCTGAGCCTGCCGCGTGTGCCTATCTGCTTGCCGGCCTGGCCTGCGGCTTCACCATGTGGCGTCGTCGGCGGGCCTAACGCCACGCGGTCACGGGCTCTCCAAGACAAGGGGAGCGGGCCACGACGGCTCGCTCCCCTTTGGTCATTGATGGGCCATCGATCTCAGGTGCCGCCTTGGGGACGAGGAGCGGGCGCTTGCTCGACCAGTTTGCCAGCCTCGTGTCCGACGATGTGATCGTGCCCTTGGCCGCCATACGACCCAGCCGCCACAGGCCAGGCCTGCCAACGTGATGCACGAGGTCGACGGCTCGGGCACGATGCTGACAAAGCCCGTAGTCCCGTCGAACGTCACAGACTGACCGGCACCCAGGCCCGTGAAGGCGATCGCTGAGAAACTGCCGGACCGGCCGCCCGTGTTGGCGAAGAGTTGCACGACATTCGGACCATCGAGGTATGCGCCACCACGAAAATCGAGGCTGAGCATCCCGCCGAACACGATGCCGCCGTCGCCGGTCACGTGGTCGAACGTGCCCGCCGTGAAATTTGGACTCGTGAGGGTGAACGTGCTGCCCGCCGACGCAGATAGATCCAGCGTCAGGCCGCTGGCCAGGCTGATGGTGCCGGTGTCGCTCGAGCCAGGAAGGAAGATGCCCAGCACCGCGAGCGTCTTGTCCGATCCGCTGATGGTGCCACTGCCGACGAGGTTGCCGGTGGCCGGCAGCGTGTAGGTCGAGGAGGTGAGGCCGCCGATGTCAAACCTGGTTCCAGCCGCGATGGAGAGGCCGCCAGTGCCGATCGATCCGGTGCCCGACAGGGCGATCACGCCGGCTGAGATCGTGGTGAGCCCGGAGTAGGAATTGCCGCCCGCGAGCGTGAGCCTGCCGGGCCCATTGAAGGTCATGCCATCGGAACCGCCGGAGATGGTGCCGGTGAGCGTCGCCGCGAGCCGGGCGTCGAAGTCGATCGCGAGCGTGCTCGTGCCGCTGATCGTGCCCGTGGTCGTGAACTGCTGGAGCATGAAGCCGGCGGCGCTCCCCGTGCCCGTCGCAGCGGTGCCACCCGTGACCCCGGTGGCGTCGCTGCCGGCGTAGCGGAGGATCACGATGCCCGTTGCGCCGCGACCGGTTCCGGCGTTGCCGGGGGTCGTGCCGCTCACGCGGCGGCCCCCGCCGCCGGAGTTGGCCCTGGGATTTGTGATCGTGCCGTCGCCATTCTGCGCCGAGGCTCCGCTGGCGGTTAATGATCCACCGCTGCCGCCAAAGCCATACATCAGCGTGCTGCCGGTGATCGTTGAATTCAAACCGGCACCGCCGTTGCCCGCGATCGGGGTGCCCGAGTTTCCCGAACTTCCCCGCCCCGTCTGGCCACCACCGCCGCCCGAGTATCCCGAGGATCTGGTGCCGCCGGTGAATCCAGAGCCGCTCGTGCCTCCTGCGCCGGTGCCCCCGTTTCCTCCACCGCCGCCAATCGCGGTCATGCCGAGGAATGATGAACTGCCGCCGGATGCGGCGGAGCCGCTGGTGGATTCCCATGCGCCGCCGCCGCCCACGACGACGGTGCTCGTCGCGGACGTGATCTGCGTGCCGGAGCCGGAGAGCACCTGGCCGCCGCCGCCACCGCCAGGGTAAATTCCACCCGATGCGCCGCCGCCGCCGACTACGAGATAGTCGCCGAAGAATCCCAAGCTGATGGTGAGGCCGCCGGCCGTGGAATATGGAGTCGTGATCGTGCTCGATCCGCTGGTGGCATCAAAGGTGACGCTGGTCTGGGCGCGACCGATACCCGCCAGCGATGTCAGCATTGCCACAGTGAACGCGATGCGAACGAGCGACTGCATGTTTCTCTCCTTGGCGTAGGCAGACTCCGCGGGCGATTCCCGCGCAGACCGCTACCGCGGTCATCCTGCCAGCTTTGCCCGAAGCGTCAAAAGACTGATCCCCAAAGTTGACGGATCAGCCGCGCGGAGGGACGAATCGGGCGCCCGGCCGATCGCGGTGGGACGAATCGGGCCGATCGAGGGACGAATCCGCGGGGGTGACGTGCCGTCGGTGGGGATGGCGACGCCGGATCTCCTGCAGCTGCTGTTTGACGCCATCCAGGAGGTGATCCCAGTCGAGGGCCGGCCCGGGATCGCCTTTGTTCGGCTGGACGTGATAGTGACCGAGGATTCCGGCGAACGTGGCCCACTCCTCGGCGTTCAGCGTCCGCGTGAGCACCCGGCCATCCGCACCCCGCGGAATCTCCGGCCGGAGCCTGGGAAAGATGTCGCACAGCGCTGCGGCAAGTTTCTCGAGCGCCGCATACTGCTCGGGCGTGTAGTCGTACTGCACGTATTCGGTGCCACGAATCGTGCCGGTGACCGGCTCGCTGCGCCGTGGCCGCACCACCTTCCCGGCGAATCGCTCCCGGCCCCGGACCCCCGGCGGGAAGATCAGGCGGGCTCCCGATCCGTCGGCCGCGTACCACTTCTCGAAGGGGTTGTCCGTGCCAACCGGATAGGCTCCGACGTTCGCGATCTCCACGCCGATGCTCCGGTCATTGCTCTTGGTGGCGTGCCGGGCACGCTCCTTGAGGTCGAGCGTCTGGTAGATCGTGCCATCGACGTCGAGCAGGAAATGCACGCTCAAGCCCCGCACGTCGTGGAGGATGTAGAAACACTGGGCGCTCGTGCCGCAGACGTCGTAATGCAGCACGAACTGGTCGATCTTCTCCTGGAGCAGCGGCAGCGGCCAGCCGCCCCCGCGGACCAGCTCGAGTTGCTCAGGGGTGAACGTGGTGCCGACGGACGATCCGAACCGCAGGTCATAGCGGTCGGGGCTCGTCTCCTGGGTCTCGGCAGCGGCGAACGTCAGCGCGCCCGCCCGCATCTCCGCCAGCGTGCTCTTCCAGTCGCTCCGCTCGAACGGCACGAAGCGGCGGCTGGTCCGATACGCGTCGTAGCCGCCCTCGTCGGTCCAGAGCACGACCCGGGTGCCGATCCGGTACGGCCGGCCGCAGACGATGATCTCGTCTCCGTGCCGTTCTTCAAATCCGCGGTCTCCGGCGGTGAGCGGCCGCGTGTCCACACCGTCGTCGGCGCCGGCCCCCCCCGCACCGAGGGCGGCCATCACGATGCATGCACTCCACGCAGTTGCCCGTCGTCGCTGTTTCATCCCATCGGTTCTAGCATGGAGAGCCGCCGGCGTCGGCACCGGGGGTACAAGCCCGACTTCCGGCCGGGTGAGGTGGTCGATGCATGACGACCAACGAACGTGCGGCCGGCTACCATCGCACGTGCGGCGACCGCCTCGCGGCCCTCGACCCGCCGAAAATCCATGACGGAGGCACCTTTGGACGGGCGCCGTGGCTGCGGTCGCCGGCGTCACCTGCCTCGCCGGATGCTCATCACGAGACCCCGATATCCTCCGCCCAGAGCTGCGGATGCTTCCGCATGAACTCACGCATCAGCTCGATGCAGCGCTCGTCCTGGAGCACGGTGAGGTGCACGCCCCGCTCGGCAAGCAGACTCTCCTCGCCCATGAACGAGCGATTCTCGCCGATCACCACCCGGGGAATGCCGTAGAGCAGGATCGCGCCACTGCACATCGGGCAGGGCGAGAGCGTGGTGTAGAGCGTCGACTCCCGGTAGTAGGCGGCCGACCGCCGGCCCGCCCGCTCGAGCGCGTCCATCTCTCCATGGAGGATGGTGCTGCCCTGCTGCACACGGCGGTTGTGCCCGCGGCCCACGACCTGCCCGTCGTGCACGAGCACCGAACCGATCGGGATGCCACCCTCGGCCACCCCCTGCTCCGCCTCCGCGATCGCCGCCGCCATGAATGCATCCATGCGGGGAACATACCGCCGCGGCCGCGGCGGCGTCCAGCACGTCCGCCCGCGGGGTCGCCCGCCTCGTCGCGGCGGCCTTGAGGCGGTGGCGCAGGCCCGCTACCGTCCCGCCCTCTCCCCGAGGCGTCGCCATGACTCGCACCGCAGGCCCGACCGCGGTCCTGATGCTCGCCGTCGCGACGATCGCCGCCGCTGTGGCCGCGGGTGGGAGCGATTCTCCGACCACGATCGCGGGCCATCCGGCGCTGAGCCGCGCTCCGCGGCACACCGTCACCACGCGGGGCCATCGTGGCGATCCGGTCAATATCGCCTTCGTCGGGACGGAGGAGGAGTTGCACCGCGCGCTCGCCGCGGCGCGGTGGTATGCGGCCGACCCGATCACGCTGAAATCATCGCTGCGAATCGCCGCCGACGTGGTGCTGCGGAAGCCATACGACCACGCGCCGGTGAGCGACCTCTTCCTCTGGGGACGCCGGCAGGATGCCGCGTTCGAGCAGCCGGTCGGCGACAGCCCGAAGCAGCGACACCACGTGCGCTTCTGGCGTTCCGCGGAGGTCGACCAGCGGGGCGACCCCCTCTGGCTCGGTGCGGCCACGTACGACGAACGGGTCGAGATCAGTCGCACCACCGGCGGCATCACGCACCGCATCGCCCCCGACATCGACCGGGAGCGCAACAAGCTCGTGCGCGACGCCGCCCGTGCGGGCCTGCTCGACGGCTACTACTGGGTGGACGAGTTTCACCGCGTCCGCGAGGGGCGCAACGGCGGCGGCGATCCCTACTTCACCGACGGCCGCCTCGCGGTCGGCGTGATCGAGGTCCGGCGCTGAACCCGACATCCACGAGCCGGGTCGTCGGCCCGCTCGGCCCCGTCCCGCGGGTGCGCGTCTTCGCCGGCCGGGCCGTG
>JBJTQP010000129.1:0-6208 GCA_046075685.1 Planctomycetaceae bacterium
CCGCGGGCCGGGGGGACGGCTCCTGGAACGGCACCAGCGGCATCACGTAGAGCAAGGCGCAGGCAGATCAGGCGGCGAGCCTCCCGCGGACCGTGGGCTGGCTCGACAATGGCGACGGGTAGATGAGCTTCGCCTACGCCGCCCCGGGTGACACCAACCTCGACTGGAGTGTCGACATTCTCGACGCGGCGAACTTCCTCGCCGGCGGCAAGTTCGACTCCGGGACTCCGGCCAGCTGGAACGAGGGAGACTTCGGTTACGACGGCATCGTCGACATCCTCGACGCCGCCGACTTTCTCTCGACCGGGCTGTTCGACGCCGGCCCTTACAACCCGCCGGCTGGGAGCATTGCGGCCGTGCCGGAGCCGACCGCGACGGCGCTTGCGGCCGCAGGGATCGGCCTGCTTGGCCTCGGGGCACTGCGGCGGAAGCGAGTGGCCTGATACCTAGAAAAAAGCGGCCGAGGTGTGTTTCAACCCCGGCCGCTCCTCCCTCCAGCCCGTCAGCCAGCCCACGCACGGCAGGCAGAGCGATACCCACAGCCCGCGCACGCAACTGTGGACGGCGCTGGATAGAACACGCCCGACTCGATCGCCCGCCAGACTCGCTCCACGCCCGCGAGGGTGCGTTTCACGGCGGCTGGATCGACCTCTCGGACGTGCTCCTCGATGACCGGCTCCTTGGTCTTCGTCACGATCAGGAATCGCGTCTTCAACTTCTTCCCCGGGCTGATCTCCGAGGCCAAGTGGGAATACAGCAACAACTGCTCGCCTGAATCCTCGACCTGCTCGGCGGACCACTTCCCACGCGACGTCTTGATGTCTGTGATGACCAGTGAATCAGCGTCTTCCGTAAGCAGATCAACTCTCCCGTACAGGTCCGGCACGCCCTCGCCCAACATGCCGCGAATCTCCTCCTCGACGCCCAGTACCCGCCCCTGAACGCTCGCCGCAGGGCTACTCAGGAAAGCCGTGAGCATCTTCGCGGCCAGAGCATCCAGCGAGGCCCGTGTCTCCGTGCTGCCGAACTGGATCGCGTCCGGGTCGTGTGGCAGCCATGCACTCCGGTAGGCGAACAGCAGGGCATCGAGGTCGGGCTTGGTATCGCCGGACAGAAGGGCTTGGAAGTGCTGCTCGATGGCCGCATGAATTCCGGAACCGAATACGAGCGCACTGGACACGGACTCCTCGGGCAAGCCGTCGATGTACCGGAACACTAATGTCCGGTATGCCGGCCTGAAGTTCTCAATCGAAATAACCCGATGAAATTCCCTGGTTTGCCGATTACACTTTGAGGTTCTGCGTGCCTCCAAAAGAAAAGTCGGGCTGGCAACAGCGTCTCGTCGAAATCAGCGTATCCCACTGGTACAGCCATGCGATTCACCAGACGGATTCCCCGTGACCGAACTCCGGCCCGGTCGCGCTCGAATGTGGGGCGCACGAATCGCCTGATGGTCGAGACGCTCGAACGCCGCGGGATGCTGTCGGCAACGATCGGTTCGCTCGCCGATCAGGCCGTGGCCGACGTCACCCCGGCCGAAGAGTTCATTCCCTCGGTCGAGTCTTTCTCGAGTGAAGGAGGTGGCTCTGTAGGCTTGCCAGAGGGCGTGAGCCTGATCATGTGCCCTATTGCGAACTGGGCAGATGGCGATCGCAACCTGATCGCGACCAATTCATTCGATGACGGTGTTGCCGTAGCATCATTGACGGACCCATCGAGCAATGTGCCCGGTGGTGAAGAACTGTTGATGTGCACCGGCTATCCAGCACCGCGATTCACACTGTCGGGACCATCCGATTCAGTCGATGGCTTCGAGCCTGAGACCACCGGGTTGTCGCCCGATGTCTGGGAGCGTGGTATCGATGAACTGACGGTCATCACCGATCCTGTCGTACTCGATCCCGTAGCGTTTGAG
This sequence comes from Planctomycetaceae bacterium, assembly GCA_046075685.1. Classification (GTDB taxonomy): domain Bacteria; phylum Planctomycetota; class Planctomycetia; order Pirellulales; family UBA1268; genus QWPN01. The sequence goes on from JBJTQP010000129.1 coordinate 1,916, forward strand.
CCCGTCGACATTCGTGTCGCCTTCACTTATTCAGACTCCGAGTGGGCTTCCTACTACTACAGGATCGGGGCCGACGGTTCGGTCGCGAATGTCTGGGTTGTAGCCTCGTACGGCGAACCGACGGTCGCTGCTTTCATCGCCGATCACGGCAGCGACCCGGGCGTGGAGGTCATGAACTGCGGAACTTGCGTCGGCGTCAGTGGTTTGCCGCTGGAGTTGGCGCCGCCCGTGCCGGAAAAGGCCGAGTTCCTGGGCTGGTCGAACTCTGACAGCTTCATTGATGCCACGGTGTCGGATGCCCCGGCGATGGACGAAGGTGATCAGTTCTCAACTGACCACCAATACGATGCGTGGGCCTTTTCCACGTTCTCGGTCGATGAGAGCGCCGAAGAGTCCGGCGGGGTCGAGAGCTCCATGAGATTCAACTCCTTCGATGGTCAGGCCGTTCAACGGGGCGTCACGCCGCAGGGTGCTGATCTCGGTGCACCTCGTTTTGTGACGGAGGCAAGCGACTCGCGTCCGACGGGTGAATTGGCGGCAGCGGCCATGTGGATGAACCTGTCCATCAGCGATACGGGCGGAACGCAGTTGCCCAGCAGTAAACGTCGCTCGCGCTGACGTCTTTCGCTTATGCGGAGCCACGGAGCCTCATTGAGGAGGTCTTCTGCGGCCCTACGGCGAAGTGAGGAAGTTTCGATGCGTTCCCGCGAGTGTTGATCCTGACGTAGCCGTGGAGCCAGATGTGATAGGCTACTGATGGGCCGACATGGGGATGTCAGGCGGGCACGTGCTGGGGCCGTACGGAGGCGTCGAGAGCGGAGTGGCCGCGTTCAATGGCTCGCGACTTTGGTCTTTCCATCAAGACCGACATTATCGCGGCTGAGCCGCACCGCTTGTTCAGCCGACCGAACCAAACCAATCGATGCTCAATGCCGGCGGTGGCTTAGTCGAGGACGGGCCTCACTCTCCGGCTTCACCCCGCAAGACGGAAGCTGAACCGAGCCGGTTCGCCCGTCAGGCTCGTGCTGCGACCTGCTGCCTCGATGCCCGCATGATCCGGTTGATCGTCCGCAGGACATCGAGTACGGGCTGAACGCCCGGAAACCCCGGGGACGTCGAGAAATCGGCCCCGAAGGAATCACCGTTGGCGGTGAAGTTGGGCAGCGAGGCGAGGGCCGCTTTCACGGACTCGAACGGAGCCGCGATGCCAGTCGCCGGCCCAGTACCCGGGAACCAATACGCCAAAGCCTCCTCGCTGGGAGCCCAATAGCTGAAGTTGGCCGGTGTGCCCGGCAACCAGTTCACCAAAAAGCCCGCCGGGCCGTTTAAGTAGCCGGCGTACAAACGGCTCTCCTCCGAGATGGAATAATTCGCCGGGTTCGTATAGTCGGCCATGTTGCCCGAGTACGGACCGTTGTAGCTCCATTGCACGGCCAGACTCACCTGCGACGGATCAGAGGCCGGATACGACCACTTGCCCCACACCTGGATCTTGTCGGGCGTGAGATATCGCCACACGCCGGTGACGCGATCGCCCCACCGGCCCGGCTGCGTGACGGTGCCGTCGTTGATCTGCACCCTCACGCGGAGCCCTGAATCAGCGGCGGGGATGCCGAGGAAGCTGCGGACCTGACCATCCACGGGGGCGATGATCGCGGCCGCTGACGCAGAGGCATCATCTGCATAGGCCCGCGGGTTGCCAGGAACCTCGTAGAGGATGTCCATGAAATCGTGGTCATTGTCGTAGCCGTCGCCATCGGTATCGCCGTCGGTGAAGCGATCCCCGGTGTCGACCTCCATGTCCATACCGTCGCCACCGACGATTGCATCCCTACCAGCGCCGCCGTCGAACCAGTCGTTGCCCGTCTCGCCCTGCAGGGCGTCGTTGCCGGCACCACCGGTCAGCTGGTCGTTGCCGAGACCGCCCCACAGGTTGTCGATGCCGTTGCTACCGAACACCTGGTCGTTTCCGTCGCCCCCCATCACCAGATCGTTGCCCCCGTTGCCCCACCCGGCGTCATTGCCAGCCCCGCCGTCGACCGCGTCACTGCCGGGGCCGCCCATCATCTGATCGTTGCCGTCGCCTCCCATAAGCTGGTCTGCGCCGCTGCCTCCGCGGAGCACGTCGTCTCCGCCGCCGCCGTCGGCCCGCGAGGCGATCGATGTGAGGTTCGTGAACGTGTCGTTGCCCGCCAGCCCCGAGAATGCTATCTGCTTCACGTTCGCCGCCGGCACCGTGCGACTCAACCTGCCTGCCGCGGAGGTGAGCGACACGACGACATTCGCGCCCTGCTGGCGGACCTCGGCGGCATCGTTGCCTTCGGAACCGACGATCGACACGGTACGCGACCCGCGGTCGTAGTCGATGGCGGCCGCGAGGACGATGCGGACCTCGAGGCTCTCGACTCCCAGGTGCAACCTGTGGGGCCGACCCTGATCGGAGGTCCGGCGATCACGGCGATGACGCGGCATGGCATGAACTCTTCGGGAAGCCGATCGGATTAAACTCCTCGGAAAGCCGGTCGGATTATAGCACTCCGACCGCAGCCGCCAGTTCCGAACCCGACGGCTGCCGTTCAGCCCTGTATTCGCTGAAACCCCCGGTCTGGATGCAACGCGGTCGTCCACCACCCTGCATCCAAGTCGGATGACTCGACGAATAGCATGACGGCAGGGCACCTGCTCAGCACCCCAACGGACTCACGAACCTCAGGCATGCCAGAGCCGTTGCTGCCTCGGATAGCCGCCGGCGACCGATCAGCCGTGCCGCTGTTTATGGCACGGTACGGCGGTCTCGTATGGGCGTTGGCGCAGCGGCGGCTTGGCCAGCGAGAGGACGTGGAAGATGCCGTCCAGCAGATTTTCGTGGAGTTGTGGCGGTCTGCCGACACGTTCGACCCGCGGCGAGCAGAGGAGTCGACCTTCGTGGCGATGATCGCGCGGAGAAGGCTGATCGACGAGATGCGGCGCAGGGGCCGACAGCCCTCCGCGTCTTCCCTCGACGAGGCGCTGAAGGATGGCCTGGTAAGCCTGCATGGGTCGGACGAGGTCAGCTGGGTATTCGCCCTCGGCGACGAAGCCCGGGTGGCGGCGGAACATTTCCGACGGCTGCGGCCCGACGAGCAGCGGGTGCTGCGGCTCGCGATCTACGATGGCCTGTCTCATGCGATCATCGCGGAGCGGCCGGGTTTGCCGCTGGGGACGGTCAAGTCGCACATCCGCCGTGGGCTCGACAGCCTGCGGCGCACGATGGCCGCGGGACGGGACGCGGAACACGATCGAAGTCGCTCGACGCGAAGCAGCCGGGAAACGTGAGGCATGTACATGAATTGTGAAGCGTTCGACGATCCGTACGGGCAGGCTCAGCCGCCCGGGGCTGAAGTCGCCGACTGGGAGTTGGCGGCCGCTCGGTATGAACTGGCCATGCTGACGGCCGACGATGCGGCTCGGGGCACGATGCCGCCAGCGCTCGCGACAGAGATCGCGGGCAAGGCCGTCAGGTTTCTTCCGCGGCCGCGCAGCGCCGTGCGGCGGCGCGGATCAGCTTCATGGCAGGGTTTGTCCGTTGGCGGTTCGCTGGTGACGTTGGCTGCCGCGACCGTCGCAGCGTTGCTGGCGGTCGTCTTCGCGTGGTGGACGTGGACCGATCTCGGCGATAAGCCCCCGACGGGGGGCCTGGCTCGGCCAACCGGGACGGCCCCGGCGGGATCATCTGGGGCGGCGCCGTGCCAGTGTCCATGACTTCGCCATCTCCGGACACGAAGATGCGGTGGGCCGGCGGGACGGATGTCAGCGACCTCCGGGCCACCGTGAACGAGCTGACGCCGGTCTCGCAACCGCTCTATGCCGTAGCCTGACTACTGGTGGGGGGCCGGGGCTTTCGCCAGACGATCCTGCGTTGAACGCGCTTTCTCCCAGTCGAGCGGTGGCAATACGGTTACCGTTGACCGTAACGCCCCTCCAGGATTCCCGCGAACGACAGGTCTTCGTCAAGCCTTGGCCAGTGCAGACCGTATGGAGAGATCTCGATACAACCCACATCTTCCTCGACAGCAGACTCCAGCCTGGGGTTGCCCTTGGTAGGGAAACTCACCTCATGGCCGCTGGCGAACCTGACAAAGATCATCCCTCGCTCATGCCATGCCTTCTGGACACGGTCAGCCAAGGTGCTCGGTCCATTTTTGTTTGATGAGTTCGAGGTTGTCATCGATAAGGTCCTCCGCTCGCGAGAGCTCTCTCACATTGAACCCGACTGATTCCCGCAGCTCGACTTCTGGTTCGAGAACGAACACC
>JBJTQP010000130.1:0-7506 GCA_046075685.1 Planctomycetaceae bacterium
AGCGGCGACCGTCGGCCCAGCGAACCCTTGGCGTTCGCCACGGCCGACCCCAGCGAAGCGAGGCAGGATGCCGAGGCATCGCGTGTATCCTGCCCCGCCGCAGGAAGCGGCGACCGTCGGCCCAGCGAACCCTTGGCGTTCGCCACGGCCGACCCCAGCGAAGCGAGGCAGGATGCCGAGGCTTCGCGTGTCGTCAGTACACCCCCACCGTCGTCGTTGCGGCAAGTTCGCGGAACGGGCGGACGCCGCTGATCCCGTCCCATGGATACTTCGCGTAGGGCCGCTCCCGCTCGCCCTCGTCCCGTTCCAGGAAGCCCGGGATGAAGGTCTCCCGGGTGAGCGTGGTGAGCCGCACGCGGCCCGTGCCGCCGTAGGGCACGACGCGATCGCGATCGTCGAAGTCCACGACCTCGATCACCGCCCGCGGCTGAGGGGCGTAGTAGGCGATCGTGTAGCCGTCGGCCGGCACGACCGGGCGGCTCGCGGCCAGGCCCATCAGCGTGTTGCCGTAGGTGGGCGTCATGAAGGCGCCGTCGAGGAGTTCCTCCACGGCGAACCTCGTCCACTGCGGCGTGAACTCCGTGCCTCCCGAGAAGATCCCGGTGATGCCCGCCTTGCCGATCGTGGTGCCCTTCTTCTCGAGGGCGAGGGCCAGCGCCTCGAGCAGCTTCGGCGTGGTGAACATGCAGCGGATGTCGTGGCCCGCCTCGAGGATCGTGATGGCCTGGTCGATGCAGTGCTGCTTGTAGGCCTCGAGGTGCTCCATCCAGCCCTTCTGGATCAGTTTGATCACCCACCGCGGATCGAGATCGACGCAGAAGCAGATGCCGCCGCGGTGCTGGGCGAGGTGCTCGATCGAGAGCCGCAGTCGCCGCGGGCCCGAGGGGCCGAGCATCAGCCAGTTGGCGCCCCGGGGAAAATACCGCTCGGGGAGCGTGTCGCTGAACATCTCGTAGTCGGTGCGGAAGTCGCGGGAGTTGACCCGCGACTTGGGCACGCCGGTCGTGCCGCCGGTCTCAAACACGTAGATCGGTTGGTCGGCGAGTCCCTTCGGCACCCAGCGGCGCACCGGGCCGCCGCGGAGCCACTCGTCCGCGAAGGGCGGAAACTTCTTGAGGTCGTCGTAGCACGTCACGTCCGTGAGCGGATTGAAGGGCAGGCTCTTCGCATACTCGAGCCAGAATGGGCAGCCCGTCGATTCGTGGAAATGCCATGCCATCATCTCGACCGTGTGGGCGTCGAGCGCCGCGCGGGCCTGCCGCACGGCGGCGTCGCTGGCGACCTCGAAGACCGGAACGTTTTCCTGCGCGGGCACGGACATGCACGGCTCCTGGCAAGGGGTGACGGGCGGTGCGGGATGCGTTCCTGCGCCGTGGCCGCCTCGGTGTCGGGACTGGGTGGCCACGGGAAGCGTAACCGCGTCGCCGCCCCGGCAGAAACACCGCCGTGCTTTGCCGTGGTCAGCCGTCCGCCGGCGTCTCGGCCTGCGGCACCGGCGCGCCGAGTTGTGCGAAGAGTTGGAGCACGCCGTTGAAGTGCGCGAGCCGCGGGCCGTAACGGTCGATGAACTCGCCGAGGGCGTACTCGCTGTCGGCGAAGTCGTCGGCGTTGTCGGCCGCCTCCTGCGCGAGCCCCGACAGGAACTCGGTGTGCACCTTGGAGAGCGATTCGGCCGCGCGGCGACAGGCCTGGGAGAGCTGCGGATTGGCCTCCTTCCAGGCCTTGAGTTCCGCCATCCGCTGCCGCTGCTGGAGCGAAACCTGGTTGCAGAGTTCCACGAGCAGTTCGACCGACTTTCGCTGGGTGGCGGCGATCTCGCGGAGCAGCGCGTTGGTCTCGCCGAGGTCGCCCGTGGCCGGCTGCTGGCTCACTGCCGGCACGGATCCCGCGGAGATGTCGAACTGGCTGAAGATCGGCGGCCCGTCGCTCATGGCGTTCCCATCCCGGGGGACCGGTGAAGGATCCTTCCCCGGCTGAGTCGTATCGTAGGCATGGGGGCGGCGTTTTTCCATGGTTCGACCGGCTCGATCGTCATGAACGGAAGGGTCTGCCCAGCCCCGCACGGCCGCCGCCGCGCGGGGAATCGGCCTCTCGGCCGCCCGCCCGGAGCCCGGGGCTCAAGTGTCCGGCGGCGACGCCCGATCCATGGGATGCCTCGGGATCGCCAGGGAAGGCGGTCGCGGATGGGAGCGGGAGCGGGCCACGGATGCAGCAGCACGCGGAGGCTGGCGGCGATGCCGCCGTGTTCGGGTTCCTGACGGCGGTCGAATCGCCGCTCCACGGGCTCTTCGGCGGCTACCTCGTGGTGGACGCCCTCGGCCGGCCCGTGGAGTTTCACTGCACGGCGCCGGTCAAGGTGAGCCGCGCCCAGCAGATCCTCTACGGCCCCACGCTCCACGGCCATCTCCATGGCCGGCAGATCGGCGGCACGCTGCTGGCGGAGAGCAAGGCCTCCCCCGCCGTGGTGCTCACCGATCACAATGGGATGCTGCAGGTGAGGCCGCATGCGAGGCAGCCGGTGGCGTTCGTGCAGCCCGTCGGAGACCCGGCGGCGGGCCCGGGCTTCGTGCTCGGTGCTGCGCTCGTGACGCCGCACGCGAGCGATGCCGCCGACGAGGCTGCGATCCGCGACCGGCTCGAGGTGCTGGCGCACGCGGTCGATCTGCGGGAGCCGTTCGAGCGGATTCGCGCCGCCATCGAAGAGGCGCAGCGGCACTGAACGGGCCCGGCATGACAGCGAACAGCATCGACGCCGTGCGGTCGCTGCGCCAGCACGATCTCGTGCTCGGCCCGGCGGACGTGCGCACCTGGGTCGATGCGCGGATCCCCGCGCCTCCCGCCCTGCGGCTGCCGGTGGCGGCCCCGGTGCCGGCCGTCACGCGGGTGGAGTTGCCGTTCGCAAGGCCCAGGGTGACGAGCTGCTTCTTCACGCCGGCCGCGGTCGCACCGCCTCCCGCACCGCTGCGGGCTGCGGCGGCGGCAGAGCTGCGGCCCGATTCGACCGCGGCTGGGGCGGTCGGCGGTCCGTCTGCAGGCGTGCCGCGGCGGACGCGAATCGCCGCCCCGCGTGACGTCGTGAAGCTCTCCGAGAAGTTCTTCTACCTCCTCCAGCCCGACCTGGAGACGATGCTGCAGGCCGGGAGGCTGGAGTTTCCGAAGCAGCCGTTTCCCTTCCAGCTCGAGGGAATGGCGTTTCTGGTGCCGCGGCACTCGGCCGTGCTCGCCGACGAGATGGGCCTCGGCAAGTCGATGCAGGCGATCTCCTCGATCCGCCTGCTCGTGCGGGGCGGTGAGGCCCGCCGCGTGCTCGTCGTCTGCCCGAAGGGGCTCGTCTCCAACTGGGCCCGCGAGCTGGCCGACTGGGCGCCGGAACTCGTCGTGGCGGTGATCGAGGGAGACCAGGCGCGGCGGCGGTGGCAATGGAGCCTCGCCGACGTGCCGGTGAAACTCGCCAACTACGAGGTGCTCGTCCGCGACCGCGACCTCGTGGCGGAACTGGGCCTGTCGTTCGACCTCGTGGTGCTCGACGAGGCCCAGCGCATCAAGAACCGCTCCAGCCAGACGAACCAGGCCGTCCGCGGGATCGACCGCCGCCGGTCGTGGGCCCTCACGGGCACGCCGATCGAAAACAGCGCCGACGACCTCGTGGGACTGTTCGAGTTCGTGGCCCCGGGGCACCTCAGCGACCGCATGCCGCCCAAGGCGATGGGCGCTGCGGTCGGCGATCAGATCCTGCGCCGCACGAAGGACAAGGTTCTCAAGGACATGCCGCCGCGGCTCAACCGCGACGAACGGATCGAACTCGGGCCCGAGCAGCGGGAGACCTACCGCCGCGCCGAGGAGCAGGGGGTCCTGCGGCTCGCCGACATGGGCCGCGAGGCGACGATCCAGCACGTCTTCGAACTCGTCCTCCGGCTCAAGCAGATCTGCAACTTCGACACGGCGACGGGCGAGAGTGCGAAGCTCGACTGTCTCGCGGCGGAACTCGAGGAGGTGCAGGCCAGCGGCCGCAAGGCGCTGGTGTTCAGCCAGTGGGTGGAGACGCTCGGCCGGCTCGAGGGGGCCCTGGGCCGCTTCGGGGCGCTCCAGTACCACGGCGGGATGTCGACCGTCGCCCGCGACGAGGCGATCCGCCGATTCAAGCACGAGAAGAAGCACTCGGTGCTGCTGCTCTCCTATGGTGCGGGTGCCGTGGGCCTCAACCTGCAGTTCTCCCAATACGTGTTCCTCTTCGACCGCTGGTGGAATCCGGCGGTCGAGGACCAGGCCATCAATCGCGCCCACCGCATCGGTGCCGCCGGCGCGGTCACGGTGACGCGGTTCCTGTCGGTCGACACGATCGAGGAGCGGATCGACGAGGTGCTGCGGAAGAAGCGCGACCTCTCGGAGATGATCCTCTCGCAGGCCGGCGAGCCGGCAGCGGCGGGGCTGACCGCTGACGAGCTGTTTGCGCTCTTCAAGCTCGCTCCGCCACAGCAGCGAGCGGCCGCATAAGGGGCGGCCGATCCGGAGCCGCAGGCTGCGGCTGGTGCAGGCCGCAAGCCCGCACTCGCTGGAGGGCTGCTCAGCGCCGCGATGGTTCGGCAGGAGTCTCGATCCGCAGCATGCCCTTGAGTTCGCGATACTTCGCGGGACCGATGCCCTCGACCTCGAGCAGGTCGACCACGCGGCGATACGGCCGCCGCTCGATGATCCGGTTGGCCAGGGCCTCGCCGACGCCCGGCAGACGCATCAGGTCGCTCCGCGAGGCGGTGTTTGGATCGAGCGTGAATCCCGTCGGCGGCGGCGCGGCGCCGTCGACCGCCTGGTGAAGTTCGTGCTCCTCGAGCCGCTCGATTCGTCGTTCGAGCGGCAGTTTGTCCCAGTCGGTGTGCGCCCAGATGCCGGCACCCCGCTTCGCAGCCTGGAGCTCCAGATCGGCGAGCCGCTCGCGATACTCGTCGCCGCTGTCGCCTGTGGGCGTGCCGCGGGCCACGCCGAAGGCCCGGGCCAGCCCTGCCGTGACGAGGTGCTCGCCGAGGTCGCGCCCCGCGGCGTCGGTCACGAAACCGTAGATCCGCTTGAAGCGGGCGTCACCTCTGCCGTCCGCAAAACTCGTGTGCACCGTGAAGGGCCTGGCGAGTAGGCGGCGGGTCTCGGCGGTGCCTGCGGCGGCGAGCCGCTTGGCAAACTCGATCGACGCGGTGGCGTCGGGCTTCACCTCGGCGATGCCGAAATACCGCCGCTGGGTCCGCAGGCGTCGGGCGTCGGTCTCGCCGTTGACGTGGTGTTCCAGGCAGTCGACGCCATAGAGACGGACGGTGTGCTCCTCACCGGCCGGCGTCCGGACGCGAAAGCTGTCGCCATCGGCCCACTCGACCGCCACGAACGTGCAGCCCGGGATCGCCACGAGGTCGTCGGCCCGCAGGCCGGCCTGGGCTGCCAGCATCGCCACGAGGCCGAGCACGACGGGGGAGCGGGAGCGAATCATGGCGTGGCCTCCGCCGGATGGTCGTCGGGAAACAGCGGCTGCTCGTACGGATTGGCATCCATCACCGGGAACGCCCGCCAGCCGGGGGCGTCGAAGTGCCACCATTCCGTGGCCAGCGGCCGAAACCCCTCGGCCTGCATCGCCTTCTGAAGGATCTCGCGGTTGGCGAGCCGATCACCGGGGGAGTCTGTGAAGTCGAGGTGCGACCGCTCGCTGAACTCGTCGAACTCCGAGGGCATCGGAAGCTCCCGGCCGGTGGCGTCGACGAGCGTCAGGTCCACCGCGGAGCCGCGGTTGTGCCGCGAGCCCTTGGCCGGATCGGCCACGTACCGCGGATCGGGCTTGATCCTCCAGAGCGCCTTCTGGATCGCCAGCGGCCGGTAGCCGTCGAACACCTTGAGGCCGAGGCCCTGGCCGCGGAGGCGGGCCTGCACGCGGGCGAGCCGCTCGGCCGCCGACCGCTCCAGAAACACCTCGTTGGCCGGATAGAGCCGCATGCCGGTCACGTTGGCCTGCGTGGCGTAGTGGTTGTCGATCACGAGCGAAGGATCGAGGGCGTGCACATTCACGAGGTCGCAGCCCGGCGGCGGCGTCTCCCGTGCTCGGCCGTCGCGTCTCGGCCGCACGGTCGCGACGGCTTCGAGCAGATCGCGAAGCATCGCCGCCTGCTCGATGCGGTGGCCGTGCTCTGCCTCGACGTTCACGTAGGGGATGCCCATCCGCCCGCACCACACCGAGAGCGAGCCGTCGTCGGCCACGGTGGCCTCGTTCTGGAGGATCACGGTGTGGCCGCGGTCGGCAAGGGCGACGAACAGGTTCGCGTCGGTGACGAAGAAGAAGTCGTCGGGGTCGCCCCCGGGCCTGAGGCTCACACGGGCGGCGTCGGCGGCAAGCGGCCCGCCCGGGGCGTAGCTCGCGGCGGTGTAGCGGTCGGGCGTATTGTTGTGGAGGGCGACCACGAGGTCGACGTCGTCGACGGCGAAGGCGGAGAGCAGTTCGTCGGCAAACGCCGCCACCACGTCGTCGGCGGGCTGTGACCAGGCGGAAAGCGCCTCGAGCGTGGCCCGGCGGCCCGCCGGCGTGTAGATGCGGTTGGGGTCGATGCGGTGCTGCGTGCTGCCGAGCGTGAAGGCGATCTCGCGGGCACCCGTGTGGCGGAGTTCGAGCAACCGGCCGCCGCGGTCGCGGAGCACGTCGCCAGCCGCTTCGACGGCGGTATCCTCGTCGTCGTGCACGCTGATGAAGGCCACTCTGACGGGCTCGGCCGTCGTCGGAAACGCGGTCGTGACCACGTCGATCCGCGCGTCGCCCACGGCGAACGACCGGACGGCGGTCGCGTCGTCGGCGTGCGCGAACGTGGTCAGGAGCACCAGCGCTGCGGTTGCGGAAAGTCGGCCGGAGGATGTCATGAGAGCTCCATGGTATCGCCGGGCTGCTGCTCGAGGCGACCGCGAGGGGCTACCCATGCCCGTCGCCGGACGTTCATGGATGCCATCGTGGCATCCATTCACTCGGATGCCGCCTTCGCTTCGCCATCCTGGCTTCGCTTGGCGGCATACGCCGGCTCTCGGGCACGGGCAGCCCCTCGCTTAGATTCTCGTAGCCGCGGGCTTGCAGCCTGCGGAATTTGGCCGGCCGCGGAGCTGAACCGACGCGCGAGGATCAAGTGGAGTCCGTATCACTCCGGGACGAGCTGGTCGACGTCGCGGAGGCCGCGGTCGAGGGGCTTCATCCACTCGCCGTAGATCGGATTGGGGATCACGATCCAGCGGTCGCCCCAGTCCTTCGCGTGCCGGTCGACGAGGTCCTTGCGCTGCTGGATCGCGGCGGTGAGGGCCTTCGAGTCGGCGTCGGCCGCGATCGCCGGGCTGCGGAAGGCCTCGTCGAAGTCGCGCAGGTTGTCGCCCACGTGGAGCACCACGGTGAAGGCCTTCTCAGCCTCGGCCCGACGCGCGGTCTTGTTGCTCGTGTCGCTCGCCAGCTTGAGGTGGGCATCGTCGGCCAGCGGCAGGCCGAGCCGCTCGAGGCCCCGCTTC
>JBJTQP010000131.1:0-3656 GCA_046075685.1 Planctomycetaceae bacterium
CTCTTCGTGGGCCAGCCGCTTCGTGAGATACGCGCTGGCCCCCGCGTCGATCGACCGCGCCGCATCCGCAGCCGATTCCGAGGACGTCAGCATCAGCACCCGCACCTCGGGCGCGATCCTCCGGATGCGCTTCGAGGTCTCCACGCCGTCGATCCCCGTCATGCTGACGTCGATGATGGCCACATGAGGCCGACACTGGGGAACGAGCTTCACGCCCGCCTCGCCGTTGTCGGCCTCACCCACGACGACCAGATCCCGCTCGAGCGCGAGCAGGTTGGCAAGGCCGGCGCGAAGGACGGCATGGTCGTCGATCAGGAGCACACGGATGCGGTCGGCGACCATCGACGGCTTGGCAGACTTCGGGGAGAAGGGACACATTTTTATTCAACCCCTAATCGCCCGGCCGGTCATGGTACGAACGGGCAGTAGTCACGCGTACACTTCTTCGTCGGCCGCCATGCTCGCCTGACCCGGTGGGATGCAGACCCTCACGACGGTGCCGCCGCCGAGCGTCGACTCGATCGCGAATGCCCCGCCCAGCCGCTCCACCCGCTCGCGCATGCCCGCGAGGCCGAAATGACCGTGTCGCGGTCCGGCCTGCGCACCCAGTTCGAAACCGGAGCCGTCGTCACGAATCGCGATGGCCAGGCTGCCGTCAGGCTCCACACCCACGGCGACGTCGACCCTCCCCGGCGCAGCGTGATGCAGGGCGTTGTGCATGGCCTCCTGGATCACGAGGATCAGGTTGCCGGCCACGTAGGCCGGAATCGAGTCGGCGCGGGGATCGAACGACAGCCGCACCTCGGCCTCGTGGCCGGCCGAGAGTCGGTCCGACAGCTCCCGGAGTGCGTCGGCGAAGCAGCGGCCCTCGTTCGGCAGCGACCGCAGCGACCAGACGGTCCCTCGGAGCTGATCGGCGGCGTGCTCGACCATCTTGCGGGCCACACCCAGGTGGCGGCCCACGTCGTCGTCGCCGGTCGCGCCGGCAGCGCCGGTGCGATCCCGTTCCTTGGCCTCGCACACCTTGAGCTGGAAGGCGATCCCGGTGACGGTCTGCAGGGCGGTGTCATGGAGGTTGCCCGCCAGCTTGTTTCGCTCACGGAGCGTGATCTCGTAGTCGAGCGCCGCCTGCTGGCGGGCTGATTCCTCCGCCACGGCCCGGGCCGTCTGCCGGGCGACTTCGCGGCGCAGAAAGGTGACCCAGACGACGGAAGCCGCCGCGAGCGTGCCCAAGGCGCCGGCGACGGCCGCAAGCCGCCCCGGCGTCCACCAGGGCGGAAGCCTGACCACGCCGATGTCGCTGCGATCGCGAACCAGCAGGCCCACCTGCGACAACGTCGTGGAGCCCCGCAGGCTATCCACATCTCCTGGAAGCCGCCGCTCCGCCTGCACGATGCCGGTAACCTCCAGTTCGCTGCCGAGCACGAACGGCACCGGCCCCGCCGACCCGCTGCCCGCCAGCCGGGCGGTGAATGCCGTGCCATTCTCGGTGAGCGTGAGCATGGTGCCGCCACTGCCCCGGTTGACCGCCTCCAGTTTGCCCTGGCAGCGAACCAGGCAGCCGTCGTAGGTGCCGGGTCGGGCCACGCTGCCGACCTGCGAATGCGCGTCGTTGACGCGGACGATGTCGCTCGGCTGGATCCGCAGCGGGGGCGGGGGCGTGCCGCCCGCGACGCGTCGGGCGATCGCCGAGGTGATGGCACCGACTCCGGACGTCATGTCGGGAAAGCCCGCCACCTCCACGCGGTCGCCCGGCTCGAAGGCGGGTTCGCCGTCCTTGGGCGGAGCCAGATCGACCTGCACCCCGCCGATGTCGTCCTGCAGGAAGAGGGTGCCGGGAGCGACGAACGACACCACGCCCGCAGTCCGAACCCTGTGACCGCCAAGCGGCTTCGGGCGGTAACGGGCGATGCTCCCCAGGGCCGTGAGCGGCAGGTCGAACGGCTCCAGGGGCGGCCCGCGGATCACCCGGAGGTCGGTGCCGCGGGCGAGGTAGAGCCCTGGTGCGACAAACTCACCACGGGTGTTGCGGAAGGTCTTGCCGACCCCCACCAACTCGACGTCCGCGTCGACCAGGTTGTCGGGAAGGGTGGTCATCACGGCCTTTGCTATGGTGACGCTGAACCGGCGTGATGCCGACTCGAAGACCAACGACCACCGCTTGGGGTGATCGAGCACCGCCTGCACGACGCCCGTGGCGCGAATGCGGCGGCCGACGCCTTCGCCGGCGAAGAGTTGGGCGATTTCGAGCGACACCGGTTCCGGCAGGGGCTCTGTTCCCAGCCGCCGGATGGTGTGCATCACGACCCAGGGCGCGTAGCCTCCAGGATCGACGATCCCGGTCACTTCTATATCGGCGCCCAACTCGAAGGGCAGCGCGGCGAGTACGTCGCGCGGCCGCTGACCGGGCGCCACGCTGAGGTGCGTATGGTCGAGGTAGATGGCATCGTCGCCATCCTGGATGACCAGGGGTTCGAGAAGGGTGACCACCCCCCGCACCACCACGGGCCGCTGCCGCTCGAACTGCTCAACCGGCAGAGAGAGAATCTCGGTGATCGACTGCAGCGGCTGGACGTCGGCCGGGGGGTCGGCAACTGCCTGCCTCCCCCCGGCCTGAACCGGGGCGGCGAATCCCGGGCCGCCCAACACCGCGGCCACCCAAACCGCGACCCAGCGACGACGAGGGACATGGCGCGGATGCATCATTTTCGCAGTGTACAGGCTTCGCCGTGGGGTTGGCGGGGGCGGCCAAGGCACATTCGGACCGGATGCCCTTTCGTACGATGCGGTCGCAGGCGAGTGGGGGCATAGTGAGGGGGTTCAATGAGGGTGGGGAAAGGCGCGTCGCCGTTCCCTCCATCGGCCTTATCCCAGCGTGCTGCTTTCCGGAGAACTTCCATGGCTCGCCATTCGCTCAGCCTTTCCCTTCGTGCTTGTGCCATTGCCGCGGTCTGCATCGCGCCCACCGCACCGGCCGTCGCCGCCAACTACACGTGGAAGACGCTTTCGGGCACGGGCAACTGGACCGACTCGGTCAACTGGTCGGGCACGAGCGCGACGAACCTCTATCCGGGATCGGTCGGCAGCGGCACGGCGGATGGCGCGTTCATTCAGGCGATCTACACGTCCGCCCCGACCATCAATCTCGACACGTCCGTGCAGATTCGACAACTGAATCTCGGCGGAACCACCGGCGCGAATACGTTTCCCGTCACGCTCAGCACGTCGAACGGCAGCACGCTGACGTTCACTCAGACCACCGCGACCGGCACGGCGGTTCTCGCCGTCAACGCGTCGGTCAACAGCGGCACGAATCGGCTCACCCCCGACGTCCTCGTGACCGCCGCCACGTGGGAGACCCGGATGGCCAGCGTGACAAGCGGGACGGTCAACCTCATCGTCTCGAGTAATGTGTCGGCGGGCAGCACGGGCAACAAGATCGTGCGCTACACGCCCAACAATACCTCGACGACGACGGCACCGTCCTTCCTGGAGTTCACTGGCAACATCACCAACGGCTCCAGCGGCGGCACGGTGAGCATGTACTACCGGAACGACATGCCGAACTCGCCGAACACCCTCAAACTGTCGGGCACCGGCAACACGTTCACGAACGGCATCACATTCGTCGGCGGCACGACGGGCATCGCGATCCT
>JBJTQP010000132.1:0-8539 GCA_046075685.1 Planctomycetaceae bacterium
CCGCCGCTCGCGCTGGTCGTTCCGCCGTCGCTCCCGACGGCCGGCAGCCTCGATCGCCGCCTGCGCCACGCGGGCCATCGCCGCCTCGGCGTCGGCCTGACTCGCCACGCCCATCGAAACGAGAAGCGTCAGCCAGCCGGCCTCGTACGCGTGGAGCCGGTTTCGAGCAGGACCGTGCATGGTGGTGCCTCCGGGGTATCAGCCGACGGTCGAGGGGCCGCCGGACGTCTCCCTATTCTGCGCTTCCGCGCGGGACAAGGTTGGTCCCGCGAGCGCCGCGAACGGGTTTCCACGGTGTCCCAGCCACGCGGCCCCTCGCCGGCAGTTGAGGACTCCGCGGCGACCAGACTATCTTGTGCGACGGTTCCGAGGCAGCGGCGACACCCATGAACACCGGAGCATTCCCCATGATGAAGAAGGCATGGCTGATCGGCACCGTCCTCGGCGTGATGACGTGCGGCCTCGCCTCCGGCCAGATCGGCGGCAAGACCTCGGGAGACCCCCGGGTGAAGCGGCTGCTCGATTCACTGGGGTTCAAGTACAAGGTCACCAACTCCCACGATTTCGTGCTGGTCTTCGAGGTCGGCGATGGCCGGTCGCAGGAGGTGTTCATCAACTCATCCACCGAGCGCTACAAGGAGTTCGAGATTCGGGAGGTCTATTCTCCCTGCTACCGCTCCACCAAACGGCTCGCGCCCGACCAACTCCGCAGGCTGCTCATGGACTCCGGCGACAAGAAACTCGGCAGCTGGTATCTGTTGTCGAGCGACGAAGGGGAGGCGGCCGTCTTCACCGTCAAGGCAGCGGCCGACGTGAGCGAGGAAGACATGCGTTCCCTGATCCAGCTGGTGACCGAGGCCGCCGACGACATGGAGCAGGAGTTGACCGGCACAGACGACCTGTAAGCGACGCTGGCCGGACACCCATCACACTACACCCGCACCACCTCCGTGCGGCCCGGCGTCCACGGGTTGCCGCTCGCCGCGCCCACGATGCAGAAGAAGTGCAGCACGAGCCCCGGCAGGATCAGGGCCAGGTAGCCGAAGCCCACGAGGAAGAACCAGACGATCCCGTTGATCACCTGGCCCTTGTAGACCTGCCCGAGCCCCGGCACGACGAAGCTCAGCACCGCCGCGAGGGCCGGGCTCCAGCGCTGCACCGGCGGGTGGTTGATCACCGTCACGTGCTCCCCGGGGCTGTAATAGTCTGCCGGCACCCGCCGCGGCACCGGTGGCGGAACCGCTGCGGCCGGCCCCGCGCCAGCCGCCGTCGGAGATGCCGATGGCGCCGACACAGGCCGCTCGCGTGCCTCCTTCTCCGCCGCCAGCCGCGCCGCCTCCACCTCGAGCCGCTGCTGCTCCACCGCCAGCCGCTTCGCCTCCAGCCGCCGCTCGGCCGCCTCCGCCCGGGCCCGGGCCACGTTCGCCGCCGCCTGCGACACGAAGCGGCCCACTTCCTGGTGCATGCCGGCAGCGGTCAGCACGAAGCCCCCGAGGGTGAACGCCAACGCCAGCGACGACGGGGCGATCACCGTAAACGCGATGCCCAACGCGGCCACGAAGGCGCCGCACGCCGCCACCACGTGCCGCGGTCGCAGCTCTTCGAGAAACGCGACCCCGAACGGCGCGCGCTGGTGCTGCTCCTCGGCCGGCTGCTCGGCCGCGGCCGCAGGAACGCCGGGACGAATCCCCGGGATGACGCTGTCGACGGCCGCACCGAGCGATTCCGCGAGCGAGCTGCGAAACACGCCGCGAACGCTCGCCGCGGGCCGCCAATCGGCAAGTCCGGGCCCCCACACGAGATCATCCGCCGCCAGCCAGCCCTCGTCGGCGAGCGACCGCAGCTTCGCCCACGCGATCGGTCCGAACCGCTCGCCCTTCCGCGCGTAAAACCATTCGTCGGCCATGCCCTGATCCTACCCGCGGGCCCCGCATTCGTTGACGGCGACGAGGGTACGTCAGTACACTTCCGCTGTCGAGGGACATCGACCTCACGCCCGCCGGGTTTCCGCCAGTCGGGGTCGCACCAGGCAGGCTCCCACTCGCGAGGCTTCGCTGTGAGCACAGCCCCCCGTTCCCGACCGGGCTTTACGGTGGCCGACCATGCCGCATGGGAGGGCGACTGGGAACTGCTTCATGGGGCTGCCGTGGCAATGACGCCCAGCCCCTTCGGGCCGCACACCGAGCGACTTTCCCGCCTGGCTGCGGCCCTGTGGAACGCGATCGATGCCGCCGGCTCTCGGGCAACCGTACTCGCGGAGATCGACTGGATCGTCGCGGACGACACGGTGGTGCGGCCGGATCTCGTGGTCGTCTGCGGGCCGGCACCGCGGCAGCATGTCGAGCACCCGCCGGCCCTCGTGGTGGAGATTCTCTCCGCAGCCACGCGGGAACGCGACCTCGCGGTCAAGCGGGACCTGTACGAGACGCGCGGGGTGGGCTGGTACCTGATCGTCGATCCCGACGGAGCCGAATCATCTCTGCTGCGGCTCGGCCCGAACGGCCGCTACGAGCCTCTGCCGGCCGACGGCCGGCACGAGATCGACCTCTGCCCCGAGTGCACCGTCGTCGTCGACCTGACGACGCCTACAAGCCCACCTTCTTCCACGCGGCCCTGACGGCCTTCTTGGTCGCTGCGTCGAAGCGGTCGCCGGCGATCTGTGCGGTGATCTTCGCGAGGTCGGCGAACTGGCTCGTCCGCGAGAGCTGCATCATGGCCTCGTACCAGATGGTGCCGGCGGTTTCCCACGCCGGCCCACCCACCGCCTGGGCCACGAGCACGAAGGCCCGGTTCGGGATGCCGGAGTTGATGTGCACGCCGCCGGAGTCGGCCGGGCCGGTGTAGAGGTGGTCCATGTGGTCGGGCTGCGGGTCGGTGCCCAGCGCGGGGTCGTCGCGGTAGGCCGTGCCCGGATGCTCCATGTCGCGGATCCCCCGCCGCGTCGGGGCGGGCACGAGCACCTCCCTGCCGATCAGCCAGCTGGTCTCCGTGGCCGACTCCTTCCGCCGCCACTGCCGCACCAGGATTCCGAACACGTCGGAGAAGTGCTCGTTGAGGGCGCCCGACTGGCCGCGGTAGAGGAGGTTGCTCGTGAACGACTGCACGCCGTGGGTGAGCTCGTGCCCCACCACGTCGAGCGCCCGGGTGAAGCACTGAAACACCTGCCCGTCGCCGTCGCCGTAGGCCATCTGGGCGCCGTCCCAGAAGGCATTGTTCATCGGCTGGAAGCGGTCGCGGCCGTCGGCCTCGCCCACGTGCACGCTGGAGACGAGCGTCATGCCGGCATCGTCGAGGGAGTTGCGGCCGAAGACCTCGAAGAAGAAGTCGAACGTGTCGCCCGAATAGTCGTAGGCCTCGTTGACCGCCACGTCCGCGGCCTTCGCCTCGCCCTCGCTGCGGACAAGCTTGCCGGGAAGCACGTCCTTCCTGCGGGCGTCGTACACCAGCCGGTGCCTGCGGCCGGTGGGCGAGGCCGTGACCATCATCGCCGGCATCTGCTGCGTGAACGACCGCACCGCGCGGATCGCCGCCGCCCGGGCCAGGTGCACCAGGGCCCACTCGCGGAGCCGCGGGTCGGGCCCGCGGGCCATGTGCTCCACGATGTAGGGGGGCACGATGCACTGGATCGGATGCCAGCACGGCTGGTTCATCGCCCGCTCCCGCTCGGAGGCGTGGTCTGGAAAGGTGCGCAAGGTGGCGGCGACCTCCCCGACCCCGCCGGTCGTGCTCATTCGATCGGTCGCACGCGTCGATCTGCTTGAGGGGATTCGCCCCCACGACGACTGCCCCTCGCCCCAGGGACACGCCATGATCCATCCGCCCGCCGGCCGCCGCCTGCTCCTTGCCGCCGCACTCGCCGCGACGGCCGTTCCCGCCCCGGCCCGCGAGTTCGGACAGCTGTGGCGGACGCTCGTGGCGCCGCTGCAGGCCGCCCACCGCCAGCCGCCGCCCCCGGGCGGCGATCCCTGCCTCGAGGATCTCGCCCGGCAGATCGCCTGGCTCGAGCACCACCTCGCCCGCTATGGCACGATCGTGGCCAAGCAGCCCGATGTCTGGGGGCAGGGCCGGCTCACGCGGGCCCGGATGGAGTACGAGACCGAGATGCGGCAGCAGCTCGGGCTGTTCACCGAGCGGACGACGGCCGCCATCCGCCGCAGCGATCAGGCCTTCCTCGGGATGGCGCTGGCGATCCAGTCGGCCTCCGGCCGCCGCCCCACGCCGCAGGACGTGGCGGTGCCCGACGCCGCCGGGTCGGCGAGCGTGATCAACACCATCCAGGGCATGATTCCCACCACCAACGAGGCCGCCGGCCGGGCCGACCCGATCGTGATCGCCCGCACCGCCCCGTTCGCGATCCCCGCAGGCCCGCAGGGATTCCAGTTCGACGACCAGCCGCTCTCGCTCGAACCCACGGTGCACCTCGACCAGCTCTCCCGCTATCTCAACCACCTCGGCGAACTGCGGCGGGTGAACGAGGGCGACGACTCCGCCGACGCGCCGGGCTACTCGCTGAACCTCGTCCGCATCCCCGTGTCGGTCACGCCCGGCAGCCGCACGCGGAAGGGCCACGGCGCCGAGATCTCGGTGATCGCCGACCCCTGCCTCGGCGACGACCTGCTGCCGACGACGTTTCGCAGCCTCGTGATCAACGACCTTGTCGACGTGATCGCGCCGGCGCTCACCTGGGCGGTGAACGACCGCGACTGCCGCGTGTGGGCCGACACCATCGTGGGCGGCGACGGCCGGGTGGCGCACGCCGGCGGCCCGCCCGACAACCGCGTGGCGGCCGCCTGCGCGCTGGAGGATGAATCACCGCGGGGCCGCGCGGACCGGCCCGGCGGTGCGGTGCTCCCGCAGCCCGGCTCGCCGCGGCAGGGCGTGATGGCGGCGATCCAGTCGCTCCGGGCGAAGCTCCCCACGATCACGCCCACGTCGGCCCCGAGCCTGAAGACCCGCCGCTCCCGGCTCCCGATCCCCTCGTCGCAGCTCGCCGACGTGGCCGGCGTGGAGCAGATCGCGATCCTGATCCACGACGCGCACGCGGCGCTTGCCAACCATCCCGAGACCCGGCCCTGCATCGGCTACATGGAGGTCCGCAACCTGCTCGGCGAGGAGCTCGAGGCGGCCTACGACTTCCTCGCCCTGCCCGCCCGGCGGCACGTCTGGCAGGAGCTGCCCGGCTGGAATCTCGCCGCGCTCGTCCGCGGCCGTCAGGCCCGCGACCTCGCCGCCGCCCGCTGCCGGTTCTTTTCCGGCGTGGGCGTGGGCGACGAGCCCCCGATCGAGCTGATCGCCGCCGCAGGCGACGCGGGCGCGGGCGACCCGGCCGGCATCTGCTGCGAGCAGCCCCAGGCCGGCACGCCGATCTGCCGCACCACCACCGCCGTGCTCGCGTGGGCGATCCTCGTGGAATCGGCACTCCTCGACGAGCGGCTGGCCACCGACACCCGCGAGGCCGCCTCCGCCCGCGGCCATGCCGCCTCGGCGCCGTGCACCAGCGGACCGTTCTTCGGCCCCGACCCCGGGCCCGACGCCCGCGCCGCCTTCGCCGACTACGTCCGCACCCGCTGGCCGATCCGCGTCTTCGCCCTCGATCCGGTGACCGAGGAGCAGAACGTCGACGACTCCTACGCCCGCCGCCGCGAGCTGCAGATCGCCCTGGCGATGGCCTCCGCCAGCGGCCGGCTCAACGCCCAGGCGATGACGCGCTTCACCCGCCGGCTGGAGATGGACATGGCCACGGTGGGCCTCAACCGCACAGCGGTGGGCTTCTCGCACGGCTCCGACACCTTCGGCTGGCGGTTCTATCCCCGCATGCAGACGCCGCCCACGCGGGGCACGCTCGCCACGCTCGGTGAGACGGTCTGCGGCGGCCCGACCAGCGACGCCGACCTGGCCCAGCGGCAGCTCGAGCCGGGCCAGCGGGAGTGCGCCGCGATCGTCGTGATGCCGGCCTTCGTGCCCTGGGTGACGCTCGACATCCGCACCACCTGGTTTTCACTGACGCATCCCCGCCAGCTCGATCCGGGCATGTCGCAGACGCTCACGCTCTCGCGGGCGGTGAAGTCGATGCACACCACCGCCCACGCCTGCGGCCGCTGCACGCACCTCTATCGCGACGGCGAACTGGCCCGCCTGCTCCGTCAGGTCGACATGCTCGACCGCGCCCTGCCTCTGCAGACGCTGCAGGCGAAGGTGCCCCACGAGAACACGGCCGGCGGCTTCGAGCTCTTCAATGCGGGGATCACCGACCTCGCCCCGGAACTGCTCGGCTGGTACGGGGCCCCGGGCATCGACCCGGCGGCGGCCACCTCGCTGTTCCTGATCGGCAAGGGCTTCAGCATCCACGACACGCGGGTGATCGCGGGCGGCCGGCCCGCGAAGTTTCAGCTGCTCTCCCGCGAGATCATGCAGGTGGAGGTGCCGCCCGGCGCGGCCACGCTGCCCGCGGCTGCCTGGCCCGCTCCGGCCGACACCGCCGCAGCCTCCCGCCGCGGGCTCGTGCTCGCCTCCGCCGCCGAGCCGCTGCCGGCCCCCGCCACCGCCGGCTGCGGCGGCTGTCTCGACGGCTGCAGCGCCGACTGCCACCGCCCGGAGGCCGTCGACGTGCATCTCGCCACGCCCTACGGGGTGACCGGCAGCCTGCTGGTGCCAGTGGTCCGGCACGCGGGCGGAGGCTCCTGCGGGCTGGCCTTCGACACCCCCTGCACGATCGGCCTGACCTTCACCGTGACCAAGGCGGCCGGCGCGCGGGCCGAGTCGGCGAAGGTGGACGAGTTTTTCTCATCGAGCTGCGACGCGATCGAGATCGCCGTGCCCGACGCCTTCATCCCGCCGCCCAAGGCCACGCTGCGGATGATGCTCCGCGACGCCACGAGCGGCGAGACGGCCGCCACCTTCTCTTCCGACGATCCCTTCTTCGACGCCCGCCGGTCGCGGTATGTGATCGCCGGGGCCGACCTTCGCAACTTCATCGGCGACACCTCGCGGCCGGCCACCGACAAGACGCTCCGCGGCGCCGTGAAGCCCTGGCTCGACGCGCTGCTGCTCCGCGGCCAGCTCGCCGAAGACGGCGACACGGCGCCGCTGACGCTGGTGGCCACGCTGGCCTCCGGCGAGACGGCGGTGCCGGTGGGCGGCGAAATCAGCGTGCAGGCAACCCGCCGCGGCACAACGACGAACGAACCCGCCCCCGACCCGGCCTCCCCGTAGGCGCGGCAACACGACCACCACGCCGCCCCCGTAGGTGCAGGCTTGCAGCCTGCACCCCGTGCGACCCGCATTCCGCAGGCTCCACGCCCGCGGCTACGGAAATCCAGCCAACGCTGCGGCACCGGGCAACCACGCCCGCGGGCATCCCGCCCGGCTCAGTTCACCACGTTCTGCGGCCGGCCGGCGGCGAACGCGGCCACGTTCGCGGCGGTCACCTCGATCAGGCGACGGCGGGCATCGCGGGTGGCCCAGGCCACGTGCGGCGTGATCACGCAGTTCCGCGCCCTGAGCAGCGGGTTCGAAGGCGGCGGCGGCTCCACCGCGAGCACGTCGAGGGCCGCCCCCGCAATCCGCCCGTCATTCAGGGCCGCCGCGAGCGCCGCCTCGTCCACGAGCGGCCCGCGGGCCGTGTTCACCAGAAACGCCGAGGGCTTCATGAGGGCCAGCCGACGGGCGTCGACAAGGTGGTGCGTGTCGGGCGTGAGCGGGCAGTGCAGGCTCACGACGTCGCTCTCGCGAAAGAGCGTGTCGAGATCGACGTGGCCCGCAGCGTCGCGTGACTGCCGCCGGTGATGAATCACCCGCATTCCCATGGCGTGTCCCACCGCGGCCACGCCCCGGCCGATCCGCCCGTGGCCCACGATGCCAAGCGTGTGGCCGGCGAGCTCCACGAGTTCGCCGTCCCAGTAGCAGAAGTCGGGGCTCGCCGCCCAGCGACCCTCGTGCACGGTGCGATCGTGATGGCCGACCCGGTTGGTGAGTTCGAGGAGCAGCGCCCAGGTGGCCTGCACCACGTTCGGCGTGCTGTAGTCCGGCACGTTGCAGACCGGGATCCCGCGCTCCCGGGCAGCGCCGCCGTCCACGATGTTGGTGCCCGTGGCAAGCACCGCGATGCACTTCAGGGCCGGCAGCCCCATGATCTGCTCTCGACCGACGAGCGCCTTGTTGGTGAGCACCACGTCGGCCCCGGCCGCCCGGCCCGCGACGTCTTCGGGCGGCGTGCGGTCGAACACGGTGAGCGTGCCGAGCCGCTCGAGCGGCTCCCAGGAGAGGTCCCCCGGATTGGCCGTCAGCCCGTCGAGGATCACGAGCTTCATCAGGCACGACGGCGGCGGAATCGACCGACCAGCGCGGCGATCCCCACGCCGGCCAGCATCGCCCACGTCGACGGCTCCGGAACCACCGAGAGCAGACCCGTCGCCTGATCGAACTGCAGCGACTGGCCGCTCGCCGTGCCGCTCGTCCACAGGTCGCCGGTGCGGCTGAACGACATCGCGGTGTACGCCGAACCCACGCTGGTGACCGACGCGAGGTTGCCCGAGAACGC
>JBJTQP010000133.1:0-9611 GCA_046075685.1 Planctomycetaceae bacterium
CGGGGCGACGTTTCCCGGGCTGAGCGGCCTCGACACCGTGCGGCTGAAGAGCAATGGCTCGCTCCGCGACTGGAAGGGCTCGCCGTACGAGGGCGGGCTCCGCGTGCCGACGGTCGCCGTCTGGCCCGGCCACATCGCCTCTGGCCGCGTCATCGCCTCGCCCACCGGCTTCGAGGACTGGCTGCCCACGCTCCTCGACCTCGCGGGCCTCGCCGACCGGATTCCCGCCGACGTCGATGGCAAAAGCCTCGCGCCGGCTCTCCTCGGCCGCACCGACGCCCCGGAGGAGCGGATGCTCTACCGCGAGCTCACCGAGGGGAAATGGCAGGCGGCGGTGGACGGCCGCTGGAAGGCGATCCGCCGCGCCGTCGGGCCGAAACGCGCCACGGAGTCGCGGCCGGTCGAACTCTACGACCTTGCCGGCGATCCGTCCGAAACCACCGACCTCGCCAAACGGCAGCCCGACATCGTGAAGCGGATGACCGAGATTCTCGATCGCGCGCATGTGCCCCACCCGGACTGGCCACTGCCCTTTGCAGACGGCGCGGCAGCGGGCGATCGAGACGCCGCATCGCCGTCGGCTCGTCGGCCGAGCGTGATCGTGTTCCTGGCCGATGACATGCGGGCCGACACGATCGCCGCGCTCGGGAATCGGCACATCCGCACGCCGACGATCGACGGCCTCGTCGCCCGTGGCACGGTGTTCGACCGGGCCTCCTGCATGGGGGCGATGCAGGGGGCCGTCTGCGTGCCGAGCCGGGCGATGCTCCTCTCGGGCCGGTCGCTGTTTCACGTCCACGAGCAGCTCCAGGGCTGCGACACCTGGCCCGAGGCCTTCGAGCGGGCGGGCTACCGCACGTTCGCCACGGGCAAGTGGCACAACGGCAAGGCATCGATCACGCGGTGCTTTGCCGAGGGGGGCCGCGTGTTCTTTGGGGGCATGCACCGGCACTTCGGCCTGCCGTCGGTGTCGTTTCGGAACCATGGCATGCCGGAGCCCGATCCCGCGACCGATCGCCATTCGTCTCAGATCGTCGGCGGCGCGGCCGAGGCGTTCGTGGACAGCCTGGCCGACGAGCCGTTCTTCGCGTGGTGTGCCTTCACCGCCCCGCATGATCCGCGGCAGCCGCTGCCCGAGTTTCGCCGTCGCTACGACGGCCACGAACCCCCGCCTCCCGACAACTTTCTGCCGGAGCATCCCTTCGACAACGGCGACCTCGCGGTCCGAGACGAGAAGCTCCTGCCGCGGCCGCTCACGGCCGCGCGGATCTCGAAGGAACTGGCCGATTACTACGCGCTGGTCGAGGGAATGGATGCGGAGATCGGCCGCGTGCTCGCGGCGCTCGAGAAGAAGGGGCGGCTCGCCGACACGATCGTGCTCTTCACCGCCGATCAGGGGTTGGCGCTCGGCAGCCACGGCCTCCTCGGCAAGCAGAATCTCTACGAGCACTCGATGCGGTCGCCCGTGGTGCTCGCCGGGCCGGGCGTGCCGGAAGGCACGCGTGTCGACGCCCTTGCGTATCTCTTCGATGTCACCGCGACGGTGGGCGACCTCGCCGGGGTGACGCCGCCCGCCGCGAGCGAAGGCCGGAGCCTCGTGCCGGTGCTCCGCGGCGAACGAGCCACGGCCCGTGAGTCGCTGCTGCTGGCATACAAGGACGTCCAGCGGGCGGTCGTCACGCCCGAGTGGAAGCTGATCCACTATCCGAAGGCCGAGAAGACGCAGGTGTTTCGGCTGGCGAGCGACCCCGGCGAGCGGCATGATCTCGCCGCCGATCCGGATACCGCAGGCACGCGCCATGATCTCGAAGCCACGCTCGCGGTGGCCCAGCAGCGGTTCGACGACCGCCTCACGCGCGCCGCAGGGTCGCAGCCGCCGAACGTGGTCGTGGTGTTCATCGACGACCTCGGCTATGGCGACATCGGGCCCTTCGGGGCCACCGCACAAAAGACGCCGAACCTGGATCGCATGGCCCGCGAGGGCATGAAGCTGACGAGCTTCTATGCGGCCCCGGCCTGTTCGGTGTCGCGGGCGCAGCTGCTCACCGGCTGCTACGGCCTGCGGGTGTCAGTGCCCTGGGTGTTCTTCCCCGCCGGCAGGCACGGGCTCAATCCGACGGAGGTCACGATCGCCGAGCTTCTCAAGGCGCGTGGCTATGCAACAGCCTGTTTCGGCAAGTGGCACCTCGGCGACCAGCCGGAGTTCCTGCCCTGCCGGCAGGGGTTCGACCACTATCTCGGCATTCCGTATTCCAATGACATGCAGAAGAAGAGCGCCGAGACGGGCGAACGCGTGGTACCGCTCGTTCGCGACGACCGCGTGGTCGAACTGCTCACCGACGAGGCCCAGCGGGGGATCGTGGAGCGGTGCACCGACGAGGCCGTGGCCTTCATCCGCGATTCGAAGGAGCGGCCCTTCTTTCTCTATGTACCGCACACGGCGGTGCACGTGCCGATCTTTCCGGGCGAGCGGTTCCGGGGAAGGAGCGACAACGGCAGGTTCGGCGACTGGGTCGAGGAGGTCGACTGGAGCGTGGGGCGGATCCTCGACACGCTTGCGGACGAGGGTGTTGCCGAGAACACGCTCGTGATTTTCACGAGTGACAACGGTCCCTGGACGGCGAAGGGCAAGGATGGTGGATCGGCAGGCCCGCTTCGCGGCTCGAAGGGAAGCACGTGGGAAGGGGGCGTGCGGGTGCCCACAATCGCCTGGTGGCCGGGCTGCGTGCCGGCAGGGAGCGAGTGCGATGCGGTTGCCGGCACGATTGACCTGTTGCCCACTTTCGTGTCGCTTGCAGGGGGCGAGGCGCCGAGTGGTCCGGCGATCGACGGCCGGGACATCTCGGGGCTGCTGCTGGGCACCGGGCAGGAACCGGTCCGGGAGGCTCACTACTATTTTCACGGATCCGCACTGCAGGCGGTGCGGTCAGGCCGCTGGAAACTGGCGATCGCGCCGCAGCTGGACGGCATGGGCCAGAAGAGGGAAGCCGAGGCCGCCGCGCCGGAGCGTCCGCGTCTCTACGATCTCGAGGCCGATCTCGGCGAGACGATCGACGTGTCGGCCGACCATGCTGACGTCGTGGCCAGGCTGAGACGCCTTGCCGATCACATGGCGGCTGAACTCTGCGGCTCGCATGCCCCGGGTCGGCGGCCCGCGGGCGAGGTTGCTCAGCCGGCCTTTCTCTACCCTGTGGCGACGGACGAGTGAGCACGAGCATGGCGACTGATCCGATCTGCGGTATGACGGTCGACGAGCGCACCGCGATCCACGCCGTCCGCGACGGCGTCACCTTTCATTTCTGCTCCGAGGGCTGTCGCCGGACGTTCCTTGGCGACGGACTGCTGGCCATCGCGCTGGCGCCGGCAGCCTGCTGCGGGTCCCATCGTCGCGCCGGACCTCCGGCGGCGGCCCGAGCGGACGCGATCTATACCTGTCCGATGCACCCGGAGATCGAACAGATCGGGCCCGGTGCCTGCCCGAAGTGCGGGATGGACCTGGAGCCGAAGGCCGTGCAGCTCGATGCGGTCGACGGCGACCCCGAGCTGCGGGCCCTGACGCGCAGGTTCTGGATCGCGGCCGCGATCACGCTGCCGGTGTTCCTGGCGTCGATGCTGCCGATGCTCGGCGTGCCGATTGATCGCTGGTTGGGGGCGACCGCGCATGCCTGGCTGCAGCTCGTGCTCGCCACCCCGGTCGTGCTCTGGGCGGGTTGGCCGTTTTTCCAGCGGGGATTCCGCTCGTTGGTGACGGGCCACCTGAACATGTTCACGCTGATCGCGATCGGCACCGGCGCCGCGTATCTCGCCAGCGTCGTCGGCGTGCTGTTTCCCGCGAGCATCCCCCACCAGCTCCGGCATGCCGGCGGCGTTCCAATCTACTTCGAGGCGGCGGCGGTGATCATCACGCTGGTGCTGCTCGGACAGCTGCTCGAGGTGCGGGCCAGGCATCGCACGGGTGCCGCGATCCGGGAGCTCGTCTCGCTGTCACCGCCCGTGGCCCGGGTGGTTCGCGACGGCGAGGAGCGGGAGGTGCCGCTCGAGGAGGTGCGGCGGGGTGACATGCTGCGGGTGCGTCCCGGCGACACGATCCCCGTCGACGGCCGGGTGACGGAAGGTGCCAGCGCGGTCGTGGAGTCGATGATCACGGGGGAGCCGATGCCCGTTGAGAAGCGCGACGGCGACGTGGTGATCGGCGGCACCCGCAACCAGACGGGCTCGTTCGTGATGGTCGCGGAGAAGGTCGGGGCCGAGACGATGCTGTCGCGGATCATCGGCATGGTTGCCGACGCGCAGCGCAGCCGGGCGCCGATCCAGAAGGTTGCCGACGCGGTGGCCGGCTATTTCGTGCCCGCCGTGCTGGCCACCGCGGGGATCACGTTTGTCGTCTGGGCGGTGGCGGCGCCCGAGCAGCCGCCGCTGGCGTGGGCGCTGGTCAATGCGGTCTCCGTCCTGATCATCGCCTGTCCCTGCGCCCTGGGGCTGGCGACGCCGATGTCGATCATGGTCGGCATCGGCCGCGGGGCACGGGAAGGCGTGCTCGTGAAGAATGCCGAGGTGCTCGAACGGCTCGGCAAGGTCGACACCGTGGTGGTCGACAAGACGGGCACGCTGACGGCCGGGAGCCCGACGGTCACGGAGTGCATTCCGGCGGTGCCGGGCGGCCAGGACGACGTGCTGCGGCTCGCTGCGAGCGTCGAGCTGCAGAGCGAACACCCGCTGGCGCGGGCGATCGTGGCCGCCGCCGCGGCCCGTGGGATCGCCGTCCCGGCGGTGACTGGTTTCGATTCCGAGACCGGCGGGGGCGCGCGGGGAGTGGCGGATGGTCAGGAGGTGCTGGTCGGCAGGCGGGGATGGCTTGTCGAGGAGCAGGTTGCCGAGGTCGCGGACTTGGATGACGCGGCCGAGTCGCTCGAGCGGCAGGGCCGCACGGTGATGCGTGTGGCCGGCGGCGGTCGGCTCATCGGACTGATCGCCGTGTCGGATCCGATCAAGCCCTCGACGCCACGGGCGGTCCGCGTCCTCCACGATCTCGGGCTGCGGATCATCATGCTCACCGGAGACGGTGAGCAGATGGCCCGCACGGTCGCCGCCGGGCTCGGGATCGACGAGTTTCGGGCGGGCATGAGGCCGGAGGACAAGCAGACCGTCATCCGAAATCTCCAGGCGGAGGGCCGCACGGTGGCGATGGCCGGCGACGGCATCAATGATGCACCGGCCCTGGCCGCGGCCGATGTCGGCATCGCCATGGGCACCGGCTCCGATGCGGCGATCGAATCGGCGGGGGTCACGCTCGTGAAGGGCGACCTGCTGGGCATCGGCAAGGCGATCGACCTCGGTCGCCACACCATGCGGAACATCCGCCAGAACCTGTTTTTCGCCCTGGTCTACAACGCCCTCGGCGTGCCGATTGCGGCCGGTGTGCTCTATCCGCTCTCGAGCCACCTGCTGCTCAACCCGATGATCGCTGCGGCTGCGATGAGCCTGAGTTCCGTGTCGGTCGTGGCCAACGCGCTGCGGCTGCGGTCGGTGAAGCTCCCCTCCTGATATCCGGTTGAGGAAACAAGGGGGGAGCGGGCGTGCCCGGCTAGTGGAAGTATGCGACGCAGAGCGACGCTCCGCCGTCCAACCTGCCCCCTGGCGAGGCGACCGCCCCGACCGCGAACTACCTCGTCGGCCCGATCTACTGCGTGACCCAGAGCAGAACCTTCGAGCCGGGCCGCAACTACCTCAGGTCGGTCGACGCCTTCGCCGACAGCGGCAGCCGCTACGGGATGCTCAATCTGAACGGCTCCGTGTACCAGTGGAACGACCTGGCGGGCCAGGCGGGCCAGGCGGGCCTGCACCGCGGACTCCGCGGCGGATTCTGGGCGGGTGGGGCCGTGACGCTGCAAAAGTCGACGTTCTCGCAGGTGGCCGCGGTCCGCGAGGGCAACGACACGGGATTTCGGCTCGTCGGGCCGGCGGTCGTACCCCAGGCACCGCCGCGGGGCGGGCAACCCGGCATCGACCGCGCCGCGTTCGTCGCGGCCATCGGTGCGGTCGACGCCGACGGGACGTCGATCCGCAGGCTCCGCTGCTGACCCTCGTCAGGCGGGCTCGAAGTGGATGAAGGCGTCGGCGATCCGCAGGGGCGACGTTCGCAGCACGCTCCGCACCCGACCGCCGATGTTGTGGCCCTCCTGGACCGAGGCCCGGCCATCCACCTCGACGTGCAGCTCCACGAAATACCGCGTGCCGCTCTTCCGGATCCGGCACTTGTCGAGGGAGCGGACCCCGTCGACCCCCGCGGCGAGCGCCCGGACCTGCTGCTCGAACTCCTTCGCGGGCGCCGCGTCGAGCAGTTCCCGGACGGCCATGCGGAGCAGGTTCAAGCCGCTGAACACGATCACCCCGCAGGCGATCAGCGCCGCCCAGTCGTCGGCCGGCTCGTAGCCCGGCCCGCCGACGAGGCCGATCGTGATGCCGACGAAGGCCGCGATCGAGGTCAGGGCATCGGCCCCACTGGTGCCAGGCGTCGGCCTGCACCGACGTGCTCTTGGCCTCGGCGCCGATCTCGCCCATCCACCGCGCAAGGATCATCTTCGTCACGACCACCAGCACGAGCACGAGCAGGGTCGACCAATGCGGCAGATGATGGGGCGTGAGGATCTCCCGCACGCTCTGCACGGCGATCATCCCGGCCGCCGCCACCAGGGCGAGCGAGGCGACGATCCCGGAGAGGGCCTCGGCCTTGCCGTAGCCGTACGCCCCCGGCCGACCTGATGACAGCGAAGCGAAGGCTCGCCCAACTCCGATCGGAATGACTCATGAAGAAGAAGCACATCGGCAGCAAGCTCGATGATCTCCCGCAGGCCGACCGGCTCCTCGAGACGGCGACCGCCACGGCCACCAAGTGAGTCATCGCCCATCAGATCGCCCAGGAAACAAAGCGACGGCGGCTCACGAAGGTGGCCATGGCGACGCGCATGCGAACAAGCCGTGCGGACCTCGATCGGCTGCTCGATCCGGACAATCCTTCCGTGACGATCGGCACGCTCGAGAAGGCAGAGGCGGCCGTGGCACGCGTGCGACGACTCCGGCTATCGGAGCGCCTTGCTGATCATCTCATCGTGCATGCCGTCGGTGCCTGGCTGATGGCTTCCGCTCACCCGCCAGCGGCACCCTGCGATCCCGTAAGTGTTCGCATTGAGAGGGCGACGCAAATTCCGACGCAGACTCATCCTCACTCTCTGCTCGCAGGAGGTCGCAGGACACTGCACCGAGTAATCGGGGATCCATCAAGAGAGCAAGCCGCAGAAAGAGTTTCGACCCCCTACGGCTTCGTGCGATCTTTTGCGAAAAGAACCGTAACTCCCCGAGGAGGAACAGTGCGAATCGCTGCTTTCGCGGGGAATACCGCAAAGCCGTCTCGCACGTGACGTAAATAGCGACGCACGTCGGAACGTGGCAACCGTCGGCAGGGCGTGCAAATGGTGTCGTCGTATCAGATTGGGATTACGTCACCTGTCCCCTCGCCCGGTGCCGAACTTGCCTGCGTCTCTCGGCGGCAATACCCTGAACAGATGCTCACGGTGCTGGGAGTCGGTGGTTATCGTTTCCACTTTTACTCGGACGAGGGCACCGAGACTGCTCACATTCATGTGCGCTGCGCAGACGGAAAGTGCAAGTTCTGGCTGGACCCGGTTGCTTCGGCCAGAAACCGCGGCGTTCCTGCTCACACCGTGAGGGAAATGGAGCGGCTGGTTTACGAACACGCTGACCTCTTGCAGGAGAAATGCGATGAGCACCATCCACCAGGAAACCGAAGCCGTGGCGACGAGGGCTTGGACTGAGCGCCGGATCGTCTACATAGAGTTGACGGACCAACGAATCATTGGTTTTCCTGCGAATCGCTTTCGCCGGCTCAAGGAAGCGAGTGAAGCGGAGTTGGCCGACGTGCGACTTGAGGTTGGCGGCACGGCACTGCGGTGGGAATCCCTCGACGAAGACATCTCGGTCGAGGGCGTGGTGGCGGGCAGGTTCCAACTGCCGCCGACCCCCGGAACCGACCGGCCATAGCCGCCCCGGATGCAGGTTCTGGAGTTGAACCGAAGTGCGGATGCCCGGTGCCAGCCGTTGCGGCATGGTGCCATCATGCGGACGGCGAAGATGGTGGCAGGTGCCGGCCCATGCCTGCCGGTGCCACGAAAGCTCCCCGAGTAGGATCGAGAACAACCGCGGTTGTCGTCGGGAAAACGTGAGGTCTCTCGCGGGGGTGACTCAAAATCCGACGCACGGGGAACTTCGCGTGAGGCCGCAGGTAGTCGCAATCTGAGATCCCCGAAAAATCTCTCGTCCCCGGGGAGGGCCGTCTTTAAGTTCCCTTGGCGTGCCACTCGACGCGGTGTACGCTTGTGCGTATGGTCACTCTTGCCGAGATCGAGTCTGCCGCTGCTGGCCTCTCGCCTGCCGAGAAACAGGAACTGATGCTGTTTTTGGCGTCGCGACTCCGGGCCGAGGGCGCCCTGCTGCCCGAACTGCGCACGTTCACGCCCGATGAGATGGCCGGCTGGATCGCTGAAGACGAGGCGGATATGCGCCGGCTTCGAGAGCGGCAGTGAGGCTGTTTCTTGACTCGAGTGTGCTACTCGCTGCGGCCGCGTCGGCAGAGGGTGCTTCCCGGGAGGTCTTTCACCGGGCATCGACGCGGGACTGGCGCTTGATCACGACGCCCTACGCGGTTGCCGAAGTCACCAAGAACCTGGCAGGCTTCGCCGCCCCTGTGACGGCCACGTGGCTGCGGCTGAGAGCTCGACTCGATCTGGTCGACGATGTCTTGACGATCGACAAGCCGGCCGTGTTTCCCGTAAACAAAGACCGGCCGATCCTGTTCAGTGCCCTGGCGACGGCTGACGTCCTGTTAACCCTCGATCGCGCCGATTTTGGACGTCTGCTCGGCACCCATTTCTACGGCCTTACGATTATGACGCCGGGCATGTGGCTTACGCAGGAACGAGAGACAGGTCGTCAGGGTGCCTCCTGAGCGGGCACGTCTTGACCGGGTATGTGCTCGGTGCGGCTCCATGCGAGCCAGTGCGGCAGCCTGCTGAGAAAGCTCCCCGAGTAGGATTGGTAACAACCGCCGTATTCCTCGAGAAAATGAGGGTGGCGGCACGAAAGCGACTCAAAAAACGACTCACTCTCCGACCCGCATGGCGTCGCAGGAGGTCGCACGGGTGCGCGGTAGAATGAGGTTTCGGTCTGGTAGCCAAGGAATTCGCCGTGATTGCGACCCGTCTGCTCGACGAACTCAAGGAGCGGCTTACCACAGCCTATGGCCATCGGCTGCACGCGGTGGTGCTGTTCGGATCCGAGGCTCGGGGCGAGGCTGGGCCAGACAGTGACATCGACGTCCTTGCAGTGCTCCAAACGCAGTCTGGTGACTATGGCGACGAGCTGGAGCGTGGTCTGGCCGCGGTGTATCCGGTTGCCCTGCGACTCGGTCGCCGCGTGAGTGTGAAGCCGCTGACACGCGAGGAGTATGAGCATGGCGACAGCCCTCTGCTTCGCGAGGTGCGACGGTCGGGCATTGCGGCATGAAGGATTTCATTCGCAGCCAGTGGACGAAGGCG
>JBJTQP010000134.1:0-2681 GCA_046075685.1 Planctomycetaceae bacterium
GGCGTGAAGATCGCCGTGTAGAGGGCGCCGCTGCCGGCAAAGCCGGAGAGCGTGCCGCCGCCGACGGTCACGTCATCCGCCCCGAACGTCGTCGACGGCTCGCTGAGCGTGAAGGTCAGCGTCACCGTCTCGCCGGTACGAATCGTGGAGGTGTCACTGGTCACGGTGACGGTCGGAGCGGCCGTGTCGATCCGGATGGCGGCCGCATTCATGCCCACGCCGCTGGTGGCGGGATTGCCGGCCGGGAACGTCTGCCGTGCCCTGATCGCGCCGACCGCGTAGGAGCCCACCGGTGCAAGGAATGAGGATCCAGTGCCGGCAGTCCACGTCGAGCCGCTGTCGAGGCTGTATTCCCAGACGGCGCCCGAGGCGGTGTTGAGGCCGCCGACCGTCACCGTGCCGTCGCGGGTGACGCCGTCACTGCGGGAGTCGCCGGTGTCGTTGGCGAGGGCGATCGTCGGCGTCGCCAGGGGCATGAGCGGTCCGGCGACCTGCGACCAGGTGCCGCCGCCGGCCGCGTTCACGGCCCGCACGCGGATCCAATACTGCGTGCCGTTGACGAGCCCGGTGAGCCGCAGCGTGGTTGCCGTCGACGGCACGTGCGGGAACACCGTGCCCGGGAACGAGGAACTCGTCGAGTATTCGACCTCGTAATCGGAGATCGGGGAGCCGTTCGCGGCGGCGGGCACGGTCCACGCCAGGTCCACAACCGTGTCCCCGATCACCCCCTGGACGTTCGTCGGAGCTGCGGGCCCGTCGGCGAGCGTGATCGTGAAGGTCGTTGTGCCGTCGGTGTTGGTGGGCAGCAACGTGTTGTTGGCGTAGTCGACCAGCAGCGCCGGTCCGTCGAGATCCTTGACCCGCGAGGTGGCGGTGACGACGTACGTGCCCAGCCGGAACACGGAGGCCGACTCGAACACCACCCGGTTGCTGGTTTCGAGATACCGGAACACGTAGTCCGTGCCCTCGACCAGCGGAGTGCCCTCCCAGCTCAGCGAGAATGCCGCGCTCGTCACCGACGACTTGTCGATGCCGACGCCGAGATCGTCGAGCTGCAGGACGAAGCTCGTCTGGGTGCGGGCGGCCTTCCGCAGCACCACCACGTTTGACCGCGAGCCGGCGAGGTCGTCGGGCCCCTCGTCGAGCGGTGTCGCGACCATGGCAAAAGGCTGGGCGAAGTCGACGCGGTCAATGGCGCCCCGATCCTTGAACACGTTGCCGCCCAGGCCCGGCTGGCTTGCCTGATCCGGGTCGTCACCGCGGAGCTGGCCGAAGAGGTCGAGGTCGGGAGCCAGGATGGGCGACGCACCGATGCCGACGGCCGAGTTGACGGCCACGACGTCGCTGCGATCCTGCAGGGAGTTGAGCGCGCTGTCGATCACCGAACTGCCCTGGACGGGATAGAAGTTGCCGCCCGCGGCGTTGACGAAGGGATCACCGGCGAGCGTGATGCCCTGGCTCTGGGCGACACCGGTCACGGGCGATGCGGTGCTGAAGAACGCGGACGTGGCCACCACCGTCCGGGCGGCCGACGAGGCGTCGACCCGCACGCCGGTGGCGAGGTTGGCGAACACGTTGTTGAGCAGTGTCGGGCCGGCGTTGTTCGTGACGTCGATACCGACCCCTCTGGCGCTCGTGCCGCCGTAGACCGTGTTGTTGACGATCCTTCCGAAGGGCACGACGGCGGGGGGCACGGAGCCGGTGGTGCCGTCGCCGCTGAACAGGATGCCGGCGGTGCCGCTGGAGGCGACGACGTTGTTGGAGATGACTACGCCGGGCACGAGCCGGCTGGTGTTCAGCACGGGCAGGTTCCGGGGCACCCCGGGGTGCGGCATGCCGCTCTCGCCGTCACGTGCCGAGGCATCGACGACGATACCGTACGCCCCGGCGTTGGCGATCAGGTTGTTCTCGATCAGGAAGTTGCCCTGCTCGCGGACGAGGTTCGAGTCGCCCAGCGTGGTTCCGATGCCGAGTGCCCGCGAGCCCGATTCGACCAGCTGGTCGTTGGTGTCGAATACCTGCTGGACGGCACCGGACACGAGATAATCGGTGCCGCGGCGAATCTCCAGCTGGTACTCGCCGAACAGGGTCTGCTCCGGCACGGTCGTGGACTTCGGCGTGGTGATGTCGAAGAAGCCCGTCTGCGAGGCGCTGGCTCCCGTGACCATCTCGCCACGCTCCGCGAAGCCAACCACGATGTCGTCGACGTAGAAACCCTCGAAGTCGTTGTTCTGGCCGCGCTCGGAACTCGCAAAGTTCCCGGTCGATCCTGCCTTGCCCGCGATGTCGTTGAGCAGCCGCGGAAACCGGGTCAGGCTCAGGATGGTGGTCTCCGTCACCGCGACCGGGTTTGACAGCGTCACCGAGTTGGTCGCCGGATCCACGGAGACGATGGTCGTGTTCGGCGGCACCCCGTCACCGCTCACGTCGAAGCCGGCCTCCAGATCCGTGACATCGTCGAGCACCACGACTTTTTCATTCGCCACATCGGTCTGCACCGTTCGCGAGGTACTCCACAACTGCGAGGTGAACGACAGGATCGCCGCCTGCGGCAGCGTCACAGGGCCGGAGAGCGTGACTTCGTTGGTGACCGGATCGACCGCGATGATCGTCAGTCCCGACGGCACTCCCTTGCCCGTCACCGTGTAGCCGAGTTTGAGGTCGGCGACGCTGTCAAGGGG
>JBJTQP010000135.1:0-4857 GCA_046075685.1 Planctomycetaceae bacterium
GGGCCAGAAACTCCCTGCGGAACATGGGGTCGCTCATCACGAGCTCGAGCAAGGGGTTGGACTCCTCTTCCCGTCCTTCCCGTGGAGAACGAGGGTCTTTCTTGGAGAACAACCTCATCGGAGACGACTCCCATGACCGTGGAGCAGTTGATCAGCCTTCTGGCACCGATCCTCCCGAACCTCCTCCTGGACGAGGAGCGGGACGGCGAGGTCATTGTCTACACGGGCTTCAGGGAGGATCCCAGCGGGACGCTCGTGGAGGTCGCTGGCCCGGTCTGATGGGTTTGGGAGGGTATGGTGGCGGGAACGGTCACATGGAGAGCGGCGCGAGGGTCACAAGCCCTTCGGCTCGATGCCTGTCGAGCCAGGCACCTTGGCGAGGATCTGCGAACTCAGAAGAAAGCCACCCCACGGACGCCGCCGGTTTCGGCGCCGCTCTTCGCCAGGACAGGGGGCGATGTGGATGCGTTTGAGGAATCCTCAAATCGGTACTTGTATCCGCCTTTTCGGCGGTGAAGCTGACGGTGCGGGCTCAACGCTTGGGCGGCTTCGCCAGTCGCGTTTGGGGCTGTAATCCTAGGCAAAGATGATTTTTTGCCGTGAGTTTGGGTATCATCACGAGGTGACTGCTTGGGTTTGTGGTACCGAGGGTCGCGGGTTCGAGTCCCGTTAGCCACCCTGGAAAACAAGGGTTTTCGCATTTCGGTTTCGTCGGCCAAGTCGGATTTCACACGTTTTCACAAAAACATACCTGCCGAGGGGCGGGTCGGGGATCGCCAGAGGTGGTTCCGAGCCAGGGCCCCCCGAGCCCGGCACGAGGACGCCGACGTGGGTTACCGCCGCGCGTGCGAGTCATCCGAGCACATCGTCCCCGTCGATCGCGGCCCCGGCGGAGATGACACCGCGGATGCGATCGACCACGATTGGCAGTCGATCTTGACTGGCGGAGTCGGGCATCAAGTGGGCGGCGATGAGGGGCGATGCATCGGGCCGGGCAAGAAGTTGCGACAACCGGTCGGCCACGTATGCCCGTAGATCCGCCGGTGCCGCGGCAAGATCCGCGACGATTTCACCGCGGCCGTCGATGACGGTGATGAGGTCTTCCAGATCGTGGCTCGCGTGCGGATCATGGCGGCCACGGTCGCCGAAGGCTGCAAGCTTCGTGGCCAGAAAGCATGCCGGCGTGACCAGCCGGATCGCTGTGCCGTCAGGCAGTCGGTACGGCAGGGCCGAATCATAGGCGAACTGATACCACTCGCACGAGAAGCCGAGGATGTCGCCGCGAGTCGGCATGATGTCGATGATCATGTCATCGAGCACCCATCGGCATACTGGTGCTCCCCGCCGAATGTCCTCGGACAGCCCGAGCGAGACGAGTTGTCCACGCAATGACTCGGAATATTCCCCACGATTGACGACATCGATGACGAGATCGACGTCCTTGGTCTGGCGAGTGCCGGGGGCGCCAGTCTCGCTGATGAGAAGCTCCGTGACCGCACCGCCCAGAAAGACGAAGCGATCGAGCAGAGGCGCGAGTCGCCTGACGACCCGCAGGAGCATCTCGATATTGTCCGATACTGGTTTAGCCATCGAGCAGTTCCGTGAGCATTGAGGCGGCAAGATTCCGCTCGCGTGCCCTGCCGCCGCGAATGGCGTCGATGAGGCTCAAGCACTGGTAGAGTTTCAGGTCAGCACGGGCCGCAGCTGGAGCACCCGGATAGAGTGGCGAAAACGATTCGCCCCGTACGTCGCCTTTCGGGTCCGGCCAGACCGGCGGCGGTTCCGTGCCGAGATGGATGTGAGCCGACAGCGGTGGCGCTGCGTGGGCCGTGGGCATGCCGCGTACCTGCCGACCTCGATCGGCCGGAAACGCGTAGCGGACCCCGTGGATCAGGAACTCGAGCAGTCCCTGTCGGTTCGGCTGCCGATCCGCGAGGACAAGGCCCGCAGCTTTCGCCCGCTTCACGGCGGCATGGGCCTCGGACTTGCTGATCGCCAGCGAAGCCGCCAGCTGATCGTAGGTCTGTGCACCCGCCAGCGCAAACTTGATTGCAGCGGCAAGGTCTTGAGGTTTGAGGTGCATGTCCGGAGTATATGTTCGCTGTTTGCGAATGGCGAACATGCCTGGAAATGCGGCGCGATCTCCTCGAACCACGGACTGACCTGCCCCCCATGAATGGAACCGGTGTCTATCACCGGGGTAGACCTGCCGAGGGATCGCCCCTGTCCGCGGGCCTCCGGCTACGCCTCAGTGAGCGGACCGGGACGGCGCGACTCCGGGGCCGGGGCTGCTGGCCTGCGGTTGTCGCCTGCTCCTCAGCCAGGCTGTCGAGGTCGCCCAGCGTGAGCCGGATGGCGACGATGAACGGCGGCTCGTCCTTCACCCAGTGGCCGTAGCTGGTCGTGAGGATCGTGCCGTCGGATAGGACCTCCACGCCCGGATAGCCGCAGTCCGAGGCGTGGGTGTTGTCCATCAGCCGCACGCGGTACTGACCCTCGCGGCCGAGTTCGAGGTCATGCCACGTGCCCACCCAGGCCACCCAGTCGCCCGCCGTCGGGCTTTCCTTGGCCGTGTCGCGAAACGAGATGAACAGGCGGCCGTCTGGGGCATAGACCCCCACGTGCCGATCCCCGGTCAGCGACAGCGGCAACTCCCGCGGCTCCGACCACGTCGCCCCCTCGTCGTCGGAGAACATCACGTGCGAGTTCTTCCGGCGGGTGTTCTCGCGGAGCAGCATCGCCAGCCGCCTGCCGTCGGGAGAGCGGATCACGCCCGGCTCGCAGAGGTGGACGTCGGTGGACGACCAGATCGCCCGGGGCTCGCCCCAGTGCAGCCCGCGGTCCTCGGAACGGGTGCCATACAGGGTGAACCGCACCGGCTTCTCGGCCTTCGCACCGGGGGCGATGTAGCGGCCGTCGTCGTGGAACAGTGCAAGGTATTCGCCCGCGTGGCGGCCGTCGGTGCCGGTGCGCAGCGGCACCACCGAACCCATCACCACGATGCCGCCCCAGTCGCCGGCCGGCGCGAGATCGCTCCAGGTCTTGCCGTCGTCCTCGGAGACCGCCATCCTCGTGGGATTGAGCCCCGAGAAGACGATCAGCCGCCTCCGGCCCGTCGCGTCAACCACGCGGTGGATCGTGGGTGTCTCCTTCGACGTCGCCCAGTTTTCCGGCACGGGCAGCCGTTCGCTCCAGGTCTGGCCGCCGTCGGTCGAGCGCTTGAGGCAGATCGCCCCCCGGCCATGTCCCTGCGGATACACGCAGAAGACGGTCGCGCCATCCTCGAGGAGCACGGTCGTGGGGTGGCCGAGGTACTGCCCCGGCTCGCGGTCGACAACCACCTGCCGCGCGGTGTCGGCGGCCAGATCGAGATGGTGCAGTTCGGCGACGGCCGGCGTCGTCGTCAGCCACACCGCCAGCGACACCGCACGGAACAGGCCCGGCACGTTCATGCGGGCACCGTCGCTGTATGCCCGCCGCGGGGCGGCCCGCCTGGCGTGGGAGGAACGACGAGGTCGCCGAAGCCGGCCGCCACGAGGTCGGATCGGATCGCATCGCCGCCGCCGGGCTCGAGTGGCCGCAGGGGCAGCCGCATGGAGCCGACGTCGACGCCCTGCATCGCCATGACCGCCTTGGAGGCCCGGAGGTAGGCGTGACGGGCGAGGACGTCGACGAGCCGGACGGTGCGGATCTGCAACGCACGAGCCCGCGAAAGGTCGCCGGCCTCGAAAGCCTCGATCACGCCCCGGGCGAGCGGCGCCGCGAAGTTGTAGGTGCTGCCAATGCCCCCGGTCGCCCCAAGAGCGAGCCCCGCCATGAGCGCCTCGTCGCAGCCCCAGTAGATCCGGAACCTTCCCCCGCCCGCCGCCACGCACCGTTCAAAGTCGACGATGTCGGGCGAGGAGTGCTTCACGCCCTCGAGCGTGGGGATTTGATCGCCATGCCGCTCAAGCAGCTCGCTCGAGCGGAGCGTGACGCCGGTGAGCGGCGAGATGTCGTAGTAGTAGAATGGTGTGCCCGCCGCGGCGGCGGCGATCTCCGCCAGCGAGGCGGCGAGGTCGGCGACCGTGGCGGGCTTGAAGAACGACGGGGCCATCGCGGAGACGGCGTCGACCCTGAGCCTGTCGGCCTGGGCGGCGAGGGCCGCCGCGTCGGCCACGGCGGAGGCGCCCACGTGGATCATCAGCCGCAGCCGATGCTCGCGGGCCGGGGCGACCCAGGCGTCGGCAAGCGCCATGCGTTCCGCGACGGTCAGGGACAGCGACTCGCCGGTCGTGCCACCGATGAACACCCCGTCGATCCCCGCGGCGGCGAGGTGCGCCGCCTGCCGGGGCACGGCTGAGAGCATCAGGCCACCGGCGGCGTCGAACGGGGTGTGGGTTGCGGCGACCAACTCAGGCATGTGCTCCTCCGGTGCGACTGATGCAATCCGCCACCATGGCCGGCGACTCCCGCCCGCGGCCACGTCGTGAGGACGTCCGCGTTCTGCGGTTGTTATACCGCTGGACAGCACAAGGAGGACGACGTGTAGCTGTAGCCCATGATCCCCACGCTCGGCGTGAACGCCTCCGCAGAGTTACGGACGATGCTCGTCCTGGGCCGGCTCGAGCCGGGCACGCGGCTCGTCACCTGCAAACTCGCCGAGGAGATCGGGACGAGCATGACGCCCATCTGCGAGGCCTTGGGGGGCGCGTCGCAGCGTCCCGTGCAGCAGTGATACGGCTCACACGAGAGCCTCGCGCGTTCGTGAGGCTCGGGGCTGCCCATGCCCGTCGCCGGACGTTCGCGTCGGGCATCCTGCCCGACGCTCACTCGGATGCCGCCATCGCTTCGCCATCGTGGCTGCGCCGACCAATC
>JBJTQP010000136.1:0-14080 GCA_046075685.1 Planctomycetaceae bacterium
GCTCGTACTTCCCGCAGTAGTCGTCGGAGCTGTAGAAGGCGCCCTTCTCCCCGACCACCAGCACGCCGCTGTCGGATACCTTGTCGATGCCCCACTTCGCGAAGACCTCGGCCGGCGGCTTGTTTCCCTTGCGGTCGTACCACCAGAACGGGATCGCGGGCCGCGTGCTCGTCGCGGGAAACTCGAACTTGATGACCGAGCTCGCGGGGTAACTGTCGAAGTCATGGCCCGTCGTGCGGGCGACGACCGAGACCGGATCCTGCAGTCCGCACGCCGCGAAGGGCACGGTGAGCTGGTGGCAGGCCATGTCGCCGAGCGCGCCGGTGCCGAAATCCCACCAGCCACGGTGCTGGAACGAGTGGTAGAGCCCGGGCCAGAACTCCCGCCCCGGGGCGACGCCCAGCCAGGCCTTCCAGTCGACCCGCTCCAGCGCCTTGCCGATCTCCTCCTGCTTCTTCTTCACGAGGTCGGCCACGATCTCGGCCACCTCGTCGGCCGTGGTCGAGGCATCCTCCTGCTCGTCGACCTCCTTCATCGCCTGCGTCTGGTACTTGCGGATGTTCATCCGGCGGCCGGGCCCCTGCGCCCAGACGGGTCGGTTCGACCAGGCGTAGACCTCCTGCAGCGGGCCGAGCACGCCCGACGTGATCTGCGCGATGGCCTCGCGGGACGAATCGAGGGCCGTTCCCTGGTTGCCCATCTGCGTGACCACGCCCTTGCCGGCCATCTCCCTGGCCACCTGCGCCAGCAGGCGGGCCTCGTAGATCGTGCGGGTGAGCGGCTTCTGCGTGTAGCAGGAGATCCCCAGCCGCATCGCCTCGAGCGTCACGGGGCCGTGCATGTGGTCGGGCGTCGACACGGTGCACATGTCGATGTTCTTGCCGTGCTTGGCGAACAGCTCGCGGTAGTCGGTGAACCGCTCGGCGGCCGTGAACTTCTCGCTCTTGCCCTTGCTCTCCAGCGTGGTGCGGTCGACGTCGCAGATCGCGATCACCCGGCCGAACTCGGCGGCATTGGCCGAGTCGCTGCCCCCCTTGCCGCCGACGCCGATCGAGGCCACGGTGAGTTCCTCGTTGGCCGACGTGCTCCGGGCGGTGCGCGTGCCGGCGGCGACGAAGTATCCTGCACCGGCCAGCGTGGTCGACCCGATGAAACCGCGACGCGACGTGCGAGGCATGAACTATTCCTTCCTGGAGGTCCGAGGCGACCTGCTACGCTCCGCAGCCGATGCTCCGGGGCCGATCGCCCGCCGCAAATCCTAAATGGCCGTCCTGCTCGATATCAAGAACGCTTCCAAGCGGTATGGCGACCAGGTCCTCCTCGACCGGGCGTCGGCGACCATCACGGACGACGGCCGGGTCGGCTTCATCGGCCGGAACGGCGCCGGGAAGAGCACCCTCCTGCGGGTGATCCTCGGTGAGGAGGAACTCGATTCCGGCGAGATCGTCCGCCATCCGCGGCTGCGGATCGGGTATCTGCGGCAGCACGATCCCTTCCTCCCGGGCGAATCGGCCCTCGACTTCCTGAAGCGCGACAGCGGCCAGCCGGACTGGAAGTGCGGCGAGGTGGCCGGCGACTTCGAGATCAAGGGCCTGCGGCTCAGCGGGCCGGTGGCGGAGCTCTCCGGCGGCTGGCAGACGAGGGTGAAGCTCGCCGCGCTCCTGCTCCACGAGCCGAACCTGCTGCTCCTCGACGAGCCGACCAACTTCCTCGACCTCCGGACCCAGATCCTCCTCGAGCACTTTCTCCGCGGGTATCGCGAGGCCTGCCTGATCGTGTCGCACGACCGGGCCTTTCTCGGGGCCACCTGCGACCAGACGCTCGACCTCACCGCCGGCGCGTTGACGACCTACCCCGGCAAGGTCGACGCGTTCCTGGAGCATCAGCGGGAGCGGGCCGCGCACGTGGAGCGGACGAACGCCGCCGTGCTCGCCAAGCGGCGGCAGCTGGAAGACTTCATCGCCCGCAACCGGGCGCGGGCGTCGACCGCGTCGCGGGCCAAGTCGAAGGCGAAGCAGCTCGAGCGGCTGGAGGTGGAGGAGGTGGCGACGGCGGCGCCGACCGCCGCGATCCAGTGCCCCGCCGTGTCGCCGCGCAAGGGGCCGGCC
This sequence comes from Planctomycetaceae bacterium, assembly GCA_046075685.1. Taxonomy (GTDB): domain Bacteria; phylum Planctomycetota; class Planctomycetia; order Pirellulales; family UBA1268; genus QWPN01. The sequence goes on from JBJTQP010000136.1 coordinate 2,109, forward strand.
GTCCGCTGCCGCTCCCTCGCGATCGGATACCCCGACCGCGGGATCGCCTCCGCCATCGATCTGGAGATCGAGCACGGCTCGCGGGCGGCGATCGTGGGCGACAACGGCCAGGGCAAGACCACCTTCCTGCGGACGCTCGTGGGCTCGCTGCCGCCGCTCGGCGGCGAGGCGAAGTGGGGCTACGGGTGCGAACTCGGCGTCTACGCCCAGCACGTCTACACCAGCCTCCGCGAGGACCAGACCGTGCTCGAGCACCTCGAGCGGGCGGCCGCGATCGGCACCAAGCAGCAGCGGATCCTCGACGTGGCCGGCGCGATGCTCTTCCGCGGCAGCGGCATCGAGAAGCGGGTCGCGGTGCTCTCCGGGGGCGAGCGGGCCCGGCTCTGCCTCGCCGGGCTGCTGCTCGGCACCTTCAACGTGCTCGTGCTCGACGAACCCGGCAACCACCTCGACGTGGAGACGGTCGACGCGCTCGCCGACGCGCTCGTCGCCTACGAGGGGACGGTGGTGTTCACGAGCCACGATCGGTCGTTCATGCAGGCGGTGGCGACGACGGTGATCGAGGTCAAGGACGGCCGTGTCGTGAACACGCTGGGCTCCTATGCGACCTACCTGGCCGGTGTGGCCCGGGACATCGACGCCGTGGAGGCCGCCGAGGGCCGCGGCGGCGTGGCGAATCGGCCGCCGCGGGACGGGGGGCGGCCGCCTGCGGCAGCGCCGCCGCGGAACGACCGGGCCATCCGCAAGGAGATCGCCACGCTGGAGAAGTCGATCGCCCGGCTCGACGCCGAGAAGAAGCGGGCGGGCGAGGCGCTCCTGGTGGCGACGAACCCCGACGACGCCGTGCGGCTGCATGCCGAGATGACGGCGGCGGCCGGGCGGCTGGCCGAGGCCGAGGAACGCTGGCTGGCGCTGCAGGAGCAGCTGGCGGAGGGGACGTAGCCGCACGGCGGGCGGGCGCGTCGTGGTTTCCCGGAGCCGCGGGGTTTGAGCCTGAGGAACCGGCGCGCTCTTGTGCAGGCTGCAAGCCTGCACCTACGGGGGCGCGAGCAATGCCAGGGCGCGGCTGGGGATTCCCCGGTGGGCGAGAAACGCGAGCCGATCCACCGCCTCCAGCGGCGACTCGTAGAACGCCGGCAGGTGCGGCAGGTCGTCATGAGGATCGACGCGGGCCACGCCCACATCGCCCGGCAGCTGGTAGAGGATCGACCAGCCGTGAAAGCCGCAGCGCGAGACGGGCAGCCTGCGGAGCCGGAGCACGCGGCGAAGCCCGCTCCCCACCCGGGGCAGGTCCTGCGGCGAGAGCAGCGCTGCGGCCTCCAGGCACGCCCCCGGCCACGCGATCGGCGCAGGCAGCGGCAGGAAGGAGCCGTCGTGCGTCACGCGAACCAGCCACGGGTCGGAGGCATCCCGGCCCGGGGCCAGCACCGTGTGGCCGACCACGAGGAGGCGGTACGTGGGGCCGCCCTGCCGATCATGCGCCGCCACGATGCGGGCGTGCAGGGGTTCGAGGAACGGGAGTCTGGGCATCGGCCGAACGGCTCCGGACGGGGCCGCGGAACTATCGGCCCGGCGCGGGACAACGTTGGTCCCGCGAGATGCCGGGCCCATGTGTCGGCGTGGTGGCCGCTCACCCGGCGGCGGCCACGGTATCCTCGATGCCGGCCCCGACCGGCTCAGGCGACGACCGCAGGTCGAGCGCCGTCTTCCAGGAGGCGACGATGGACTCGATCAGCCGTCACGAGCAGCTTCTGCGGGTGTTTCACCTGATCGACATCCTCTTCGGGGCGAAGCAGCCGCTCACGACGGCGGAGCTCAAGGAGCGGCTCCAGACCCGCGGCGTGATCGACGAGATGTCCGACAAGAACATCCGCCGCGACGTCGAGTTTCTGGGCCGCTTCGGCTATGCAGTGAAGGAGACGAAGAAGCGGTCGCCGCGCGGGGCGGCCGTGCAGGCCTGGGAGATCCGGCCGGGCCGCGGCGCCGCCGAACTCATCGCCCCGGCGATCAGCCTGCCGGAACTCCTCTCCCTGGCCGTCGCCCGCGACCTGCTGGCCCCGCTGGCGGGCACCCTCTACTGGCGCGGCATCTCGCGGGTGATCGAGAAGCTGGAGCGGGTGGCCACGCCGCAGCTCCTCGACTACGTCGCCGCGCACCACGACGGCCTCGTGGTGCATCCGCGGCCCACGGGAGGGAAGTATCGCTCGCGGACGCTCAATGCTGTGCACCGGGCCATCAGCAGCCGCCAGGAACTCCGCATCCGGTACGCGGGCCTCGCCGACCGCACGCCGAAGGCGTTCGCCGTCAGGCCCGAGGCGGTCGTGCTCTACGACGGGGCGATCTACATCGCGGCCCATCGGACGCCGGATGCCGACCGACGGCGGACCGGCGGCGCGGACGCGATCAGGTTCTACAAGCTCGACCGCGTCGTGGAAGCCACGGTGCTGTCGCGGACGTTCGAGCCCGACGGCACCCCGGTGGCCGACATGCTGGCCGACAGCATCACCATCTACCGTTCGCCGGCGCCGCCCCGGCGTTACCGGATCCGCGTCGAGCCGGAGCGGGCGAAGTGGGCCGCCGAGAAGCCGTTTCACCCGGGGCAGAAGGTCCGCCGGCAGGCCGACGGGGGCCTGATCCTGGAGATCGAGCGGGCCTGGGACGGCGAGATGATCCCGCAGCTGCTCGCCCTCGGCGACATGGTGGAGGTGATCGAGCCGCTCGACGTCCGCGACCGGCTCACGGAGGCGGCGCGGGCGATCGTGGCCCGCTACTCGGCGCGACCGCAGCGAAGCCCGCGGACGCTGCCGGCGAGCGGCTGACGGCCACGGAGACTCGATGCATGGCCGAGGTTCCCTTCACCACACTGCAGATCGACCTCCCGCTGGGCGGGCGGCGGCGGCAGGCGGTGGTCTGCGTCCCGACCGCCGTGGCCCCGGCGACCGGATGGCCGCTGGTGCTCGCCTTCCACGGCGGCCAGAGCCATCCCGAGATGATGCGGCGGTTCTCCGGGCTCGATGCCGTGGCCGCGGATGCCGCCGGAATCGTCGCCTACCCGGCCGGCACCGGCTCGCGGGACGGACTGCTGACCTGGAACGGCGGGAACTGCTGCGGCGAGGCGCGGGAGGCGGGCTCCGACGACGTGGCGTTCGCCCGGGCGCTGGTGGACGACGTGGCCCGCCGCGTTCCCGTCGATCGCGGGCGGGTTCACGCCACCGGCATGTCGAACGGGGCGATGATGGCGTACCGCGTGGCGGCGGAGGCGGCCGACCTCGTGGCCTCGATCGCCCCGGTGGCCGCGCCGCTGGCACTCGCGTCGATCGCGCCCGTGCGGCCCGTGCCCGTGCTCCACTTCCACGGCTCGCTCGATCAGTTCACGCCGCTGGAGGGCGGCGTCGGCCGCCGGAGCGTGACCCGCGTGAGCCACCGGCCGGTGCTCGCCGGGCTCATGGACTGGGTCCACGCCAACGGCTGCCCGGACACGCCGCGCCGGGAGGCGGTCTCCTGCCCCGACCCCGGCATCGCGATCGAGCGGCTGACGTGGGAGCCGGGCCGGAACGGCAGCGAGGTGGTGTTCTACAGGGTCGACGGCGGCGGCCATGTCTGGCCGGGCCGCACGCCCGACTCGTTCCTGCTCGGCCCTGCGGTGCCGTCGCTCGATGCGACCACGCTGATCCGCGAGTTTTTCGCGAAGCATCCCCGCGTCGTTTCGTGAGCGCCCGCCCGCCGGTATCGTGGCGGCAGGAGGAACCAGTCCTGCACCCCGCCGTCCCCTCACGAACGTCCCGGGCACGCGCTGCCATCTGCACGGCCGCCGTGGCGATCGCGGTGAGCGCCGAGGCGGCGCCGGCGGCCCGCTATGACCTCGCGATCTACGGCGGCACCAGCGCCGCGATCACGGCTGCGGTGCAGGCCCGCCGGATGGGAAAGAGCGTGGTGGTGATCTCGCCCGATCGGCATCTCGGCGGGATGTCGAGCGGCGGCCTCGGGATGACCGACACCGGCGACAAGAGCGTGATCGGGGGCGTGTCGCGGGAGTTCTATCACCGCATCTGGCGGCACTACCAGAATCCCGGGGCGTGGCGGTGGCAGCCGCGCGAGGCCTACGGGAACCGCGGCCAGGGGACGCCGGCCATCGACGGCGACGCCCGGACGATGTGGGTGTTCGAGCCGCGCGTGGCGGAGGGGGTGTTCGAGGATTTCGTGCGCGAGAACGGCATCGAGGTGCGGCGCGACGCGTGGCTCGACCGCGAGCGGGGCGTGCGGATCGAGGGCGGGCGGATCGTGTCGCTGACCACGCTCGCCGGCGACGTGGTCGAGGCGGCGATGTTCATCGACGCCACCTACGAGGGCGACCTGCTCGCGGCGGCGGGCGTCGACTATCACGTGGGCCGCGAGTCGAACGCGACCTACGGGGAGGAGCACAACGGCGTGCAGGTCGGCGTGCTGCATCACCAGCACCACTTCGGCGCGGTCAAGGTGCCGATCAGCCCGTATCGCGTGCCCGGCGACCCGGCGAGCGGCGTGCTGCCGCGGATCAGCCCCGATCCGCCCGGGGTGTTCGGCGAGGCCGATGCCAGGGTGCAGGCGTACTGCTTCCGGCTGTGCCTCACGAAGGATCCGCGAAACCGGGTCGCGTTTGCCCAGCCCGCCGGCTACGACGCCGACCAGTACGAGCTGCTGCTCCGCGTGCTGCAGACCGGCTGGTGGGCCTGCTACCAGAAGTTCGACGACATCCCCAACGCCAAGACCGACTGCAACAACCACGGCCCCTTCGGCTTCGACAACATCGGCCGCAACTACGACTACCCGGAGGCCGGGTACGACCGCCGCCGTGAGATCGTCGCGGAGCACCGCACCTATCAGCAGGGCCTGCTGTGGTTCGTCGCCAACGATCCCCGGGTGCCTCGTGAGGTGCAGGAGGGATTTCGCGAGTGGGGGCTGGCCCGCGACGAGTTCGCCGACTCGGACCACTGGCCGCACCAGCTCTACATCCGCGAGGCGCGGCGGATGGTGGGCGGCCACGTGATGACGGAGAACGAGCTGCGCGGGAGGACGCCGACGCCCGACTCCGTGGGCATGGGCAGCTACACGATCGACAGCCACAACGTGCAGCGCTACATCACGCCGGAAGGGGCCGTGCAGAACGAGGGCGACATCGGGGTCCGCACCGCACGACCCTACCAGATCGCGTATGGGTCGCTCGTCCCCAGGCGCGGCCAGGCGGAGAACCTGCTCGTGCCGGTGGCGGTGTCGGCGAGCCACATCGCCTACGGCAGCATCCGCATGGAGCCGGTGTTCATGATCCTCGGGCAGTCGGCGGCCACGGCAGCGGTGCTGGCGATCGATCGCGGCCTGGCCGTGCAGGACGTGCCCTACGAGGCGCTCAGCGAACGGCTCCGCGCCGACGGGCAGGTGCTCGCGGCCGGTGATCCGCCGGGCATGGGGCCGGCCGCTATCCCCGGCCGCCCGCGGCCGTGAGGTCGGCCAGCCGCTGCTCGATCGCCGGCGTGAGCTGGTCCCAGCGAAACCGCCACGTCCAGTTGCCCCCTTCCCTGCCGGGCACGTTCATCCGGGCCTCGCTGCCCAGGCCGAGCACGTCCTGCAGCGGGTAGATGGCCGTGTCGGCGGGCGAGCCGAGCGCGAGCCGGATCAGGTCCCAGTGGATCTCCGAGCCGTCGCACGACAGGGCGACCCGCACCGCATGCCGCTCCCGCTCGATCTGCTCCGCCGACCGCGTCGAGTCGCGGCCCGGCTCGCTGCGATACCAGCCCACGGTGGTGTCGTTGTCGTGGGTGCCGGTGTACACCACGCAGCCGGCGGGATAGGTCTCGGGCCGGAAGAGCGGCCCCCGCGGGTCGTCGCCGAACGCGAACTGCAGGATCCGCATGCCCGGGAAACCGAGTTCGTCGCGGAGCCGGTCGACGTCGGGCGTGATCACCCCCAGATCCTCGGCGATGATCGGCCTGGGACCGAGCGCCCGCGCGGTGGCGTCGAAGAGCGTGCGGCCCGGGCCGGGCATCCAGCGGCCGTGTTCCGCGGTGGGCTGGTCGGCCGGGATCTCCCAGTAGCCGGCGAAGCCGCGGAAGTGGTCGATCCGCAGCACGTCGACGAGCGCGAAGGCATGGGCGAGGCGGGCGATCCACCAGTCGAAGCCCCGCTCCTCGTGGAGGTCCCAGCGGTAGAGCGGGTTGCCCCAGCGCTGGCCGGTGCGACTGAAGTAGTCGGGCGGCACGCCGGCGACGACGGTCGGCCGGCCGGCGGCGTCGAGCTCGAAGAGCTCGCGGCGGCACCAGACGTCGGCGCTGTCGTGGGCCACGAAGATCGGCAGATCGCCGACGATCGCAATGCCCAGTTCGTTGGCGCGGCGCCGGAGCCGCATCCACTGGTGGTGAAACAGGAACTGCAGCACGCGGGCGTGGTCGATCGGCTCGGCCAGCGTGCGGCGGGCCGCGGCGAGCGTGGCGGAATCGCGGCGGGCCGCGTCGGCCGGCCAGTCCGTCCACGGCCGGCCTTCAAAATGCGCCTTGAGCGAGGCGAACAGCGTGTAGTCGTCGAGCCAGGGTCGTTGGGAGCCGGTGAACTCGTCGAGGGCGGCGCGGAGTTCCGGCGCGGCCCGCCGCGCGAAGCCCGCCGCGACTTCGTGGAGCAGGCTCGTCCGCGACGGGATCGCGGCCCCGAAGTCGACGTGGCCGTCGGGCAGGCTCGGCACGGCCGCGAGCCGGGCGTCGTCGACGAGGCCCTCCTCGCGGAGGCCGTCGAGCGAGATCATCAGCGTGTTGCCCGCGAAGGTGGAGAGCGTCTGATAGGGCGAGTCGCCGTAGCCCGTGGGCCCGAGCGGCAGCACCTGCCAGATCCGCTGCCCCATGGCATCGAGCCGCTCGAGCCAGCGGAGGGCCTCGGGGCCGATCTCCCCGATGCCGTGACGGCCGGGAAGGGACGTGGGATGCAGGAGGATGCCGGCGGCCCGGCGGGAGGCGGTGGTCGAATCGGTCACGGAAACGCACCTGCATCGGAGGAAGACGCGCCGCGTCAGCCGCCGCCTGCGGGGCCGCACGTCGCCGACACTGTAGACGCCGCCCATGGCCCGGGAAACGGCGGCACGAGGCGGCCGGCCGCGGCGGCGGTCATGGCCCCGGAGGGCACGGTGGCGGCTGGCCGGCGGCCTCGTAGACGACCGGCAGCGCCGCACCACTCACCACGCCGGCGCCATCCAGCAGGACGCCCCCATCCAGCGGCGGGCAGCACGGCTCACCCGCGAGCGGCTGCGCCATGGCCGCCGCAGGCATCGCCGGCGCGGCCGCGACGGTGCCCGGCACCATCATCGGCGGCGCCGCGGCCATCACCGGCGACGTCACGGCTCCATTCGTCGCGGGCACCGGCGCCGGCATGGGCGGCTGGGGCTGCGGGTAGACGGGCGGCGCCAGGGGCGGCGCGTAGGAGTACTGGTTGTGGCCCTGATGAGCGCAGCCCACCAGGCATGCGACCGTGAGCATGGTCGTCGCCGAGGTTCGGGCCGAGTGCCACATGCGCGGGCTCCGCGGGGGCGAATCGTCGATGCTGCGGGACCATAGGCGACGCGGGCAGCCGGGGAAAGGCCGGTTTGGCGGCGACTCGTGTGGCGGCGGGTCGCTCACGCCGGCGTGGCAGGCTCGATGACCGCGATGCTCGCCGTGTAGCCGTGCAGGAAGGTCCGTTCACCGATCGGGCCGATCTCTCCCTGGGCGAAAAAACCCGCCGTCGGCACCGGCCCGAGGTGGTCCCGCACGCAGCGGGCGTCGTGGTGCGGCTCGTCGAACAGTCGCAGGCCGCGGCCGTTGCAGGTGAACACCAGCGCGCCCACGGCCCGGCCGCCCGCCTCCGCGGCGAGCAGGTCGCGGAGATCCTCGTCGGCGGTCTGGGCGTCGCGGACGTGAAACTGCACCGTCTGCCCGGTGCGGACCGCGTCGCCCACCGCGATCACCCCCGATTCCGGGTCGGCGCCCACCACGTTCCGGACGAGGAAGTCGCCGCGGCGGAAGGCGTCACGATACTCCGATGCCGCCCGGCCCACGTGGAGCGACGACTTCACCAGCCGCCGGTCGTGGTCGTCGAGGTCGGCGTAGATTTCCCGCAGCCGCTCGAGGGCGGGCCGGCCGCCGAGTTCGACGATCAGGTTTTCCTCCGACTTCGTGACCACCAGCGGTCGGCCGATCGGACGGCATCCCTGGGAGACCACGGGCCGCACCCGCACGCCGCCGCCGATCACAAGGCCCACGGCGCCGGAATCCTCGGTGCGGGAGTCGATCACCAGCGTGTTGCTTCCGGGTGCCTCGCCGCCGCTCGCCATCCCGCCGACGATCGGCATGCCGGGATGCTCCTCGGCGAGCCGGGCGATGAATGCGTCGACCGGAAAGGTGAACGGATCCGCGAGCAGGATCACGGCCGCGTTGGCGGGGCAGTCGGCCAGCGTCTCGGGCCAGCCGACGAACATGCCGCCGTCGGGAGTCTGCCGATAGTCGAGCGACACCGCGCGGATCCAGCCGCCGGGCAGCCGGGCCAGCCAGACGACGACCGCGGCCGCCCGCTCGAACTCCTCGCCGTTGCCCAGCACGCCCTCGGCGGTGGCGCCGACGAGGTGCCGGGCCGGCACCAGGCCGGCGAGCGATTCCAGCGCGGGCCGGATCGCGGCGCCGTACGCGGCCGACACGAACACGACCGCCGCGTCGGCAGGCTCCTCGCCGCCGAGCTCGGCGCGGGCCGCCGTCACCGCCTCGCGGAGGGCCGCGTCGAGGTCGGCGTTGGTGGATGCGCCGCATCCGCACCGCGGCGTCATGTGACGATCTCGGCGAAGGACCGCACCGGCTCGTGCTCGAACATGCCGCCCGGCTCGCGGTTGCCCGGGCGGATCGCCAGGGCGGTCGCCATCCCCGCCGCGCGGGCCGCGTCGAGCTCGGCGCCGACGTCGCTCACGAACAGCACGCGGCGCGGCTCCAGCCCCATGTCGGCTGCGATGGCCGCGTAGCTCGCCGTCTCCCGTTTGGGGCCGGTGGTGGTGTCGTAGTGCCCGCGAAGGTGCGGCGTGAGGTCGCCGGCGGCCGTGTGGGCGAAGAACAGCCGCTGCGCCTCCACGGAGCCCGACGAGTAGATGCGGACGTCGAGGCCCGAGTCGGCCCACTGCGCGAGGGCGGGCGGCACGTCGTCGAACACGTGGGCCACGAGCTCGCCCGACTCGTAGCCGCCCCGCCAGATCATCCCCTGCAGGGCCTTGAGCGACGTCTCCTTCACGTCGCGGTTCATGAGGTCGATCGCCCCGACCGCGAGCCGCGTCACCCCGCCGTCGTCGGCCAGCACGTCTTCGGGCATGCCGAGGCTGCGGGCCAGCCCGAGGGCGGCGGCCCGGACGGCCGGGTCGTCGCGGCGGGCGGCGAGGAAGTCGGCGATGGTGCGTGTGGCGTGCGCGAAGAGCACGTCGTAGACGAACGAGATCGACGAGGTCGTGCCCTCGACGTCGAGCAGGATGCCGCGGCCGTCGAACACGATCACGAGCCGGCCCTTCCGGCGCCGGCCACCCAGGCGGGGCCAAGGCAGAGCGGCAGGTAGGCCTCGTGCACGCCGTCGGCGAGGTAGTGCGGCGTCCAGCCGGTCATGTCCTGGAACAGGCGGATCGCGCGGATCCGGCGGTCGCCGCAGAGGTCGAACCAGTGCCGCGTGCCGAGGGGCACGCTGATCATGTCGCCCGCCCAGACCTCGATCGCGAACACCGGCCGGTCGATCGGATTGATGTGGAACACGCCGCGGCCCTGGAGGATGAAGCGGACCTCGTCCTCGGTGTGGGTGTGCTCCTTGGAAAACTTGGCCAGCATCGCCTCGAGATTCGGCGTGTCGGGATAGACGTCGACGACGTCGGCCGTCACGAAGCCGCCGCGCCGCTTGAGCTCGTCGATCTCCGGGGCGTAGGCGGCGAGGATCGTCTCCGCGGGAGCCGCCGGATCGACGCGGTCTTCGAGCGGCCAGCGGTCGAACTGGATGCCGTGCGCCGCGAGAAACGACGCGATCTCGGCGGGCTCGGTGATCCGCCTGTTCTCGACGGGCACGCTCACGATGGCCATGGCTGCATCCTAGCGGAACTGGAAACGAGAGGAACCTGCTGCGGGCGGGGCGGTGTTCACTGCTGCTGCTGCGAGTGGTGTCGTGGTGCCGTCGGGGGCGAGCGGTCGCCTGACGGCAGCATCCGCGCCCGGCCGACGCACTCGAAGAGGAACTCGAGGATTTCCACGTGCCGCCGCGCCTCGGCGAGATCGCGGCCCCATGTGTAGAGACCGTGCCCGGCGAGCAGGAACCCGTGGACGGCAGGTCGCGCGGGCGTCGATCCTCCGGCGGGAGCCCAGTCGATCCCCGCGAACTGCCGGCGGATGCGGATCGAGAGTTCGACCATGTCCTGCGTGTTGGCGAAGATCGGCACCTCCTCGATCGTGTCGTGCGTGGTGACGCCCTCGAGGCCTTTGAGCATCTCGTAGCCCGCGATCCGCAGGCTGCCCCGCGGCAGGTCGGCGGCCGAGAGGATCGTGCCCCAGGAGGAGTGGGTGTGGAGCACCGCACCGACCGTCGGGATCATTCCCGCGAGCGTGCAGTGGAGGAGCGTCTCGGCCGACGAGCGGCGGCCCGAGCCGTCCACGACGCGGCCGGCGGCGTCGACGCGGACGAAGTCGTCGCGGGAGAGTGCGGACTTGTCCTTGCCGCTGGCGGTGACCAGCAGTTCCAGCGGCTCGCGGGTGAGGACCACGCTGTAGTTGCTGCTGGTGCCGAGCGACCACGAGCGGGCGTGGAACTCACGGCCCACGGCTCGCAGCTGCTCCACGGCGTCGGCGTCGCGGGCGGCGGCGAAGGGGGCGACATCGGCGATCATGCGCCAGACTCTATGCCCCCGGCCGCCCCGCTGGCAACGAAGCCGGCGGGGACGCGGGTGAAACGGCCGGGCTGTATGCTCGCGACGTCCGTATCGACCGGGGGTTTTTCCATGCCGGGCCCGCTGACCGCCCGCCGCACGACGGTGTCCGCTGTGATGGCCGCGGCCACGTGGCCCGCCGTGGCCGTGGCGGTGGTGTGCGCCGCCTGGCCGGACGGCAGGGCGACGGCGGAATCACCCCGCTGGGAACTGGGGCGACGGCTGCGACGATTCGAGGAGGCCTGGCAGGCGGCGGACGACGGGCCGCGGGCCGCGTCCCGAGAGGCCATGGAGCAGGCTGTGACGGGCTTTTTCTCCTTCCGCCTCGCCGCCGCTGCACGGAGTCTTGACGACGCGTGGTATGCGGTGCGCTCCGAGCCGCCGCCGGGGGTGGACGAGCGGCGGGCGGTGGCCATGGCCGCGACGTGCACGCCGCTGGTCGCCGATGTGGAGGCTGCCGCACCGCTGCGGCTGGAGTTCGCGGCGTGCTACGACCTCGTCGACGTGCCGGCTGACGAGGCCGCGACGATTCCCCTGCGGCTGCAGATCAGGGACCACACGTCGCGGGTCGTCGCGGAGCGGCCGCTGGTCGTCGGCGAGACCCGCGCGGAGGAGTGGGCCGTGCAGGTCCCCGAAGGCGACGGCACGCTTGTCGTCTCCCGCGGCGACGAGGTCGGCGGCGGCGAACTCGTGCGGATCGCGGTCGCGAGGATTCCGAGGCTGGCCGCGAGGCTCGCGGCGGTGCGCGAGGCGGCCGCACCGCTGCCGCCTTCCACGGCCCGTCGTTCGGCCGAGGCGATCGCCGCGCTGCTCGACGGTCTGGCGGCGGGGCGACAGCGGGAGACCGACTACCCGGCCGCCCGACTGCTCGAGTTCGCGGAACGGCTGGTGGCGGGCGGCCCCGATCCGATCGCCGCCGCCGCCCGCGAGCACGACGTGTGGCTGACGCTCGTGCACGACGGCGGGGAGCTCCCGGTGCGGCTGCGGGCGCCCCAAAAAAAAAGCACACCGCCCATGCCCCCGCTTCTTTCCCACGCCAACGGCAACA
>JBJTQP010000137.1:0-48921 GCA_046075685.1 Planctomycetaceae bacterium
GTAAACTCGCACCGCACGAGGCGGTGCGCGTCGGCCGCGCGAACCCTTGGCGTTCGCCCCGGCCGACCTCAGGCTGGACGGCCAGGATGGCCGGGCCAGCCGTAAACTCGCACCGCACGAGGCGGTGCGCGTCGGCCGCGCGAACCCTTGGCGTTCGCCCCGGCCGACCTCAGGCTGGACGGCCAGGATGGCCGGGCCAGCCGTAAACTCAGAACGTCAGGCTCTCTTCGGCAAACACCTCGCGGCTCTCGTAGGCATGGAAGCAACGGGAGATCTTCTGCGACAGCACCTGCAGGAACATGGCCCGGAACTCCGATTCCGAGCGGTCGGTCGTGGGAATGCCCGTGTTGGAGGGGAAGGAGAAGTCGTCCATCCGCTTGTCGAACACCACCTTCTTCGTCGCCACGTCGAACACCCGCACGTGGGCGGTGGCCCGGCCGCGGTACAGGGTGGAGCCCTCGTGCAACCGGAACTCCTCGAGGTCGATGCCCACGACGAGGTCGGCGTCGAGCGACTTGCCGAGCGTCGGGTAGTCGATCCAGGAGTTCTCGTCGATCCAGCGGGCGACCTCCTGCTGGCCGATGATCCGGGCACGGCGGACCTTGCCTTCCACCTGGGCCCCCACGAGGGAGGCGAGTTCACGTGCGGAACCCGCATCGGTGAACTCGAGCTCCACGATCGGCCGGCAGACCACCGCCACGTGCTTGCCCTTCAGGCCGTTGAACTCGGCGGGCACGTCGGCTGGTTGCAGCAGGTAGGCGGCGGTCAGCAGCGTCGAACAGCCACCGGCGAGCGGCAGGAGCAGGCCGGCGAGTGCGGCCAGCAGGATCGATCGGGTCGCGGTCGCAGGCATGGCGAAATCCTCGATGGTGGGGCCGGTGTTCGGCCGGAGGGCGGGGAGGGTAATCGCGGCTCCCGGGCCGCTCAATCCCGCTTCGGATGCGGTGATCTGGCAGAATGGGGAAGCAACGACCCATGGGAACCACCGTGCTGCACAGGGCTGACGATTCGTGCGACCCGGCCGCGGTGCGGACCTTCGTGGACGCCGTGTCGGCCGCCGTCCAATCCACCTGCTTGTGGACCATGCCGGTGGCCGTCGCCGTGTCGGGCGGGGCCGACAGCATGGCGCTGCTGCACGCGCTTCGCCGTCTCGCCCCCTCGGGCCGCGAGGGACGGCTGGTCGTCGCCCACGTCGAGCACGACCTCCGGGCTGCTGCGGCCGACGACAGGGAGTTCGTCGCGGCCGCCGCAGCCCGACAGGGGCTCCCTTTCGACTGCCGCAGGGTGTTCGTCACCGAGGATGATGGACACGAAGGCCTCGAAGGCAGAGGTCGGCGGCTCCGGTATGCCGCCCTGGTCGAAATGGCGCACCAGCACGGATGCCGCCACGTGGCGGTGGCGCACACGGCGGACGACCAGGCGGAGACAATCCTGCACCGCCTGCTGCGCGGCACCGGCGTCAGCGGCCTCGCCGGCATGCGTCCGGTGCGGCCGCTGTCCCCGGGCGTGGCCCTGGTGCGACCCATGCTCGGCATCCGTCGGCGCGACCCGCGGGCCTTCCTCAAGGCCATTGGCGAGTCGTGGCGGGAGGATCCGACCAACGACGACCGGAGCCATGCCCGCAATCTGCTCCGCCACGAGGTGCTCGCCCGATGCGAGGTGACGACGTACCCGGGTTGCACCGCGGCGATCGGTCGGCTCGGCCGCCAGGCGGCGGCGCTCGGCGCCGCCCTGCGGAGCGCCGCCGAGCGACTGCTCGACCAGCACGCCCGTCGTGAGCGGGATGGCAGCGTGACGGTGCGGGCCGCCGGCCTCACCGGTCTTGATCCCCACCTCGTGGCCGAGATCTTCGTCGCCCTCTGGCGCCGCGAGGGCTGGCCGTGCCGCGACATGACCGCCGCCGACTATGCGAAACTGTCGGCGACGATCACCGGCGGCGGAGCCGTGGCGGCCTTCGATCTGCCCGCCGGAATCCACGTCCGCGAGGCGCCGGGCGTTGGGCTCAGGCTGGCCCCACCCCTCCGTGCCGCGGCTGACTGATACGGCTCACACGAGAGCCTCGCGCGTTCGTGAGGCTCGGGGCTGCCCATGCCCGTCACCGGACGTTCGCGTCGGGCATCCCGCCCGACGCTCACTCGGATGCCGCCATCGCTTCGCCATCGTGGCTTCCCCGACCAATCCGCCGATGGCGGATCGGTGCCCGGGCATACGCCGGCTCTCGGGCACGGGCAGCCCCGAGCTGAGATTCCCGTAGCCGCGGGCTTGCAGCCTGCGGAATCCGGACGGCAGCGGCGCTGAACCGACGCGCGAGGATCAAGTGGAGTCCGTATGAGTGGCTGCGGTCAGTGATGCATGCCCTGGGCCCGGTAGCCGCCGCGGGAGCGGAACCAGGCAAGAAGCAGCACGTAGCAGATGAGCATCGCTGCCGGCACCAGCGCCGTGAGTTTCAGGGCCTGGCGTCCTCCGAACAGGCCGGCCTGCTCGACCAGCGGCTTGTCGGCATCGGCCGTGCCGCGTGCCGCGTCGGTCCACCACGACACCAGGGATCGTTGCGCGGCGATGGTTTCGGGCTTGGCGTTCTCCTTCTGGAGCAGGTCGAGGGCCCGCTGCGCCTCCTTGCCGCCGTCTTCGAGCACGCCGACCTTCGAGCCGTCGAGCCCGACCGTCCGCAGCCACAGGAACTCGTTCTCCTTCGGCGCCTTGTACCTGTCGAAGACCGCCGCACTCGCCTCCCGCAGATGTGCCGAGGCGTTCTGGTCCTGCAGGAATCCGATCCCCGGGCCGCCGAGCAGGCCCGCCGCCAGCATGCCCACTCCGCCGGCCGCCCCGATCGTGATCGCACCGCCCTTGGGGAACTGCTCGCTCACGACGGCGAGCATCGTCGGCCAGAGGAAGGTCTTTCCGATTCCGTACACCGTGGCGGCCACGATGCACATCAGCGCTCCTTGTGCATTGCCGAGGAGCGTGAGCCCCGCGGCGCCGAAGGCGGCCGACGCCGCCAGCAGGCCGAGCGGGGAGATTCGCTCCACGATCGGCCCGGCGAAGAACCGGAGGATGAACATCAGCGCCGACGTGTAGACGAACAGCAGCAGGCCGTTGGCCTTGCTCGCCATGATGGCCCCGGTGATCTTCGAGATCCACGAGTCGGTGCCGAGTTCCACGTAGCCGACCAGCGCGTGCACCAGGAGGAGAAACGCGAGGAGGAAGTGGCCCGGGCGGAAGCCCGTGGCAAAGCCGAAGGCGAGCAGGAGCGCCGCCGAGAGACCGCCCGCCACGAGCGGTGCGAGGCCGAGATCGTTCTTGAAGAACAGCGCCAGGAGCCCGCAGATCACGGCCACGCCCAGCATGCCGAGTTCCCCGAGCATGTCGCGGTACGAGACGCCCGAACTACTCGCCTCGCTCTTGGGAAACCTCTGGCCGAGCATCATCAGGCCGTAGAGCACGACCGGGATCATGAACAGCGAGATCTGCACCTGCCAGGCCACGGGCTTGGTCGTGTCGTTGCCGGCCATGAAGTAGCTGGCAAGGCCGCCGGCGATCAGTCCGCCGGGCCAGCCGGCGTGGAGGATGTTCAGGTAGTGCGTCTTGTTCTTCGGGAACAGCGTGGCCACCAGCGGGTTGACCACGGCCTCCGCGATTCCGTTCCCGATCGCGAACAGGAACATGCCCCAGAAGAGGCACTGGAAGGCGAGCGGCTTGCCGCCGGCCGCAAAGGCGGCTCCCGTGGCGAGCGTCAGCGCCGCCGAGATCACATGCATCACGAAGGCGGAGAACATCAGCGGGCCGAAGCCGATGCGATCCGCGATCAGGCTGGAGAGCAGGATGATGATGCCGAATCCGGTGAGGCCGCCGCCCGTGATCGTCCCCAGTTCGGTCTGCGTGAACCCGTACTGCTCGGCCCACTGGCCGAGGATGCCGGCACGGATCGAGAAGCCGACGCCGGCGGCGAGGATCGCCATGAACCCGGCCCAGAGGAGCCGTTGGGCGTTGGCGGGGGACCCGGCCGATTCGTCGACCGAGCGTGGGGATCGGGATGCGGCCATGGCGGACGACCTCCGGGACGGGAGCGGGGGACGCCTGAACTTCGCCGGCAGATCCCCCTCGGACCAGTGATGCCGCGGCACTATAGCAAGCGGCGCAGGCTGGTGAAATGGCGGGTTTTCGCCACTCGCGCCGCCCGGGCCGCGGCTTGACCGATCGTGGCGATCGCTTCTACCCTCCCCGCCCCGTTCATTCCCGGGTTCCCTTGCGCCGGCTCCATGCGCCCGCTCTCCGACCTCCTGTGGACGATCGTTCGCTGGGCCCTGCCGCTCTCGGTGGCGGCGGTGGTGGTGGCGGTCGTCATCGGTTCGAACCGCGTCGGCGAGGAGATCCGGCGGCGGGTGGAGATGCGGCTGCGGGAAAGGTTTCCAGCGCTGATCGTGCGCGTCGAAGGGGCCAGTCTCGTCGAGGGAGAGGGGGTGGTCATCCGGGGGCTCTCGCTGGCGGAATCGCCGCCGACAGCCGGCACGCTGGTCACCGTGGAGGAGGTGAGGGTGGCGTGCGGGACGAGCCTGGAGAACCTGCTGATGGGCGACCCGAGGATCACGGGCCTGCGCTTCATCAGGCCCGTCGTTCATGCCCGTCGCACGGCCGGCGGCTGGAACCTCGCCTGCCTGTCGGGCGGCGGCGGTGTCGGCGTGCCGGTGACCGTCGAGGATGCCACCCTGCTGGTCGATGCGGGCGGCAACGCGGGCAGGCTCGCGCTGCGGACGATCGGCATCGAACTCAGGCCCGACGCTGCTCGTGATGGAAGTGGGATCACCTCGGTGCGGGGCACGCTGGGGGGAGACGTGTTCGACCGCGGCGAGTTTGCCGGGCGCATCACGGCCCCGGGAGGGTTCGAGCTCGCCGGCACGGTTGCAGCGCTGGAAATCTCGCCTCGTCTCCGTGGCATCGTGCAGTCGGCCGCGGAGACTCCCCCCTGGCTGGACGGGCTGGGCGGGCGGCTCGACGTGGAGTGGACCGCGGCCGGCGACATCGCCGCCGTCGAGAAGACGACCTTCACGGTCGATGGGCGGCTGGAGGCGGGCCACTTCGAGCATCCCCGTCTGCCGTTCACGATCAACGACGTGGCGGCCGTGTTCACCGCGGATCGCAGCGGGGTGACGTGCGAGCGGGTGGAGGCGCACTCGGGGTCGACGCTGCTTCGTGGCTCGGGACGGCTGGCAGGGTGGAGCGAGGCCGCCGATTTCGAGGTCACGGTGGATGCCGAGCGGATGCACGTGGGCCATCACTGGGAGGGCCTGATGCCCGACGAACTGGCGACCCACTGGAGCAAGCTGCTGCCGGCCGGGGAGGTCGACGTTCGGGCGCACATCGTCCGCTGCGCGGGAACGATCACCCCGGACGTCTCCCTGCGGTGCCGCAACGTGTCGCTCACCTACTACCGGTTTCCCTATCGGGTCGACCGCACGGTCGGCTCGGTCACGCTCCGAGACGGCGTGCTCGCCATACACCTTACCGGCGAGGCAGGCGGGCATCCCGTGGCTGTCGAGGCCTCGATCCGCACCGCGACCGGCGGCCATGGCTTCGTGGAGGTTCGTGGCGACGGGATGCGGATCGACGACGCCCTGCTGGCGGCCATGCCCCAACGGAGCGCCGACATCGTGCGGTCGCTGCGGGCTGCGGGAACCTTCGACTTCGTGTTCCGCCATGATCGGGCGGCGGAACTGCCGGGCGGATTCGCCAACTCGCTCGGCATCCGCCTGACGCAGTGCACGATGGCCTATGCCGGCTTCCCGTATCCGCTCGGCAACGTGACCGGGAGCATCCACATGGATCGCGGCACGTGGACGATCCGCGAGATCACCGGTTCCAACGACACAGGCGTGGTGCGCTGCACCGGAGGGTTGAAGCGGATGGGTGACGACGACGGTGAACTCACGCTGCACCTCGTCGGCACCCGCGTGGTGCTCGAGAAGGAGCTTCGCGACGCGCTGCCCCCGGGCGTGCGCCGGATCTGGGACGACATCGGACCCCGCGGCAACGCGGAGTTCACGGCCGAGGTGCGGCACAGGGTCAGGCAGCGGCGCACCGAGGTGGAGATTTCCGCCGCGCCGCAGGGCGACAGCGTGTCGATCGAACCGTCGTGGTTTCCCTACCGCCTGGAGCGGCTGCGCGGCCGCCTGCACTGGAAGGATGGGCTGCTCACCTTCGACGACGTCCGTGGCGCCCACGCGCGGACGACCGTGACGGCCGAGGGCACGTGCCGATTCGCGGCGGATGGCGGCTGGCACGTCTCGTTCGCGCGACTGGCCGCGGACCGCTTCCGCGCCGACCACGACGTGCTCCGCGCGTTGCCCGCCGGCCTCCGCCGGGCGGTCGACGGGGTCCGGCTACGGGGCCTGCTCTCCGTGGATGGCGCGCTGGAGATCTATTCGACGGCGCCCCAGACCGTGGCCGGTCCGCTGGGCCGCGTCGAGTCCGTGCCCGGCCCGGCGGCCGCCGCCTGGGACATGCAGCTCGACATGGAGCAGGCGGCGCTCGACGTGGGGATGCCCCTCGAGCACGTCCATGGAGGCATCCGGCTGCGCGGCCAGAGCGACGGCGCCACCTGGCGGGCATCGGGTGATGTGGCGATCGACAGCGCGATGCTTCGGGGTATGCAACTGACGAGAGTCCGTGGACCGCTGGCGATGGACGCGGTCGGCGCGAGGTTCGGGGCCGCGGCGGGCGGCGATGCAGCCGGGGATCGAACGATGACGGCTCGCGTGGCCGATGGCCTGCTCACGGTCGCCGGCAGCGTCGCCGCCGGCGACGCCGGGGGATTCGCGGTCACTGCGAGCCTGGCCAATGCGGATCTCGCCCGCCTCGCCGGGGATGCGACCGGCGGGCCGCACCACTATCGCGGACGCGTTCACGGAGGCTTGCAGGTCCGCGGGTCGAGGGCGGGGAGCCACTCGCTCGTCGGGCAGGGGCAGGTGAAGCTCTCCGATGCCGACATCTACGAGCTGCCGGTGATGGTCTCGCTCCTGAAGATCCTGCGCGTAAAGACGCCCGACCGGAAGGCCTTTTCCAGCAGCGTCGTCGACTTCCGGATCGAGGGCCCCCACGCCTACCTCGACACCATCGAACTCTCCGGTGACGCCATCAGCCTCGTCGGCAACGGTGAACTCGATTTCGACTCCCGGATCACGCTCGTGCTCCGGCCGATCATGGGCGAGGCGGAGACGCAGCTGCCGGCCATGAAGCGGCTGCTGGGCGGCGCCAGCGGCCAGTTCATGCTCGTGCACGTCGACGGCACGCTGGCGGAGCCGACGACGTCGACCGAGGCGTTCCCCACGCTGGCGGCCGCCGTGCAGCGGCTGCAGTCGCGCCGCCAGGGGGCCACCGCGACCGCCGCGGCCTGGGATGATCAGCCGTGGAGGTGAATGGCGTGAACGGGGCGGCCTGCGTCGGGCTGGTAGAGTGGGATGGCGGAACCGGCGAGGCGGCCGGCAGGCCGGCATCACCAGAGGATTGACCGATGAACTTCGTGAAGATGCACGGCGCCGCCAATGACTACGTCTACATCGACTGTTTCGCAGAGCAGCCGCCTGCCGATCCTGCCGCGCTCGCTCCGGTGATCGCCGACCGCCATACCGGTGTGGGTGGCGACGGACTGGTGCTGGTGATGCCGTCGGCCGTGGCGACGGCGCGCATGCGGATGTTCAACGCCGACGGCAGCGAGTCGGAGATGTGCGGCAACGGCGTCCGCTGCGTGGCCCACCTCGTCGTGGCCCGCGGGCGGGCGCCGGCCGGGCCGGTCACCATCGAGACCGGTCGCGGCGTGCTGACGCTCGACGTCACCCGCACCGGGCCGCGGACGTCGCGGGTCCGGGTCGACATGGGCGAGCCGCTGCTCGAGGCGGCGGCGATTCCGGTCGTCGGCTGCGGCACCGGCCGGGTCGTCGACGCCCCATGTGCGGCCCTCGGCGTCGAGGAGCCGTGGTGGCGCGACTGCGGCCTCGATCCCCGGATGACCTGCGTGTCGATGGGGAATCCGCACGCCGTGCTCTCCTGCCGCGACGTCGATCGCGTGCCGCTCGCGGAGATCGGCCCGCGGATCGAGACGCATCCGAGCTTTCCCCGGCGGGTCAACGTGCACGTCGTCGCCCCGCTCACCCGCGGTCACGTGAAGATGCGGACGTGGGAGCGGGGCAGCGGGATCACGATGGCCTGCGGCACCGGCGCTGCGGCCGTCTGCGTGGCCGGGGTGCTCACCGGACGCACCGACGACACGATCGCCGCCGACCTGCCGGGAGGACGTCTGGAACTCTCGTGGACGCCCGGGGGCCACGTCTTCATGACGGGGCCCGCCGAGGAGGTCTTCGCAGGCACATGGTGGGGCGACTGAGCGGCTGCACGATCCGTGCTGTCGTGGTCCAGGGAAGGACGCAGACCGTGAAACTCAAAAGCCCGTTCGCGATCGCCGCCTGGAGCCTCGCCACGTCGGCCGTCATCCGTCAGTGGATGGGCACGCTCGACTACCAGGTCGTGCTCGGCGATCCCGTGGTCGACCCGGTGCATCCCGGCTACCGGGGCGCGAAGATCTACGTGTTTTGGCACGAGAACATCCTGATGCCGCTGTACCTGCGGGGGCACTCCAACATCTCGATGCTGCTCTCGCGGCACTGGGACGCCAACATCCTCGACCGCGTCGCCCGCACGATGGGCTTCGGAGTCGTCCGGGGCAGCACGTTTCATGGCGGGTCGGCGGCCCTCCGTGAACTCGCCGCGCGGGCTGCGGCCGGCAATCTCACCATCACCCCGGACGGGCCGCGGGGACCACGGCGTCGTCTCGCGGCGGGCTGCGTGTTTCTGGCCAGCACGCTCGGCATCCCGATCGTGGCGATGGGGATGGGCTACGATCGCCCGTGGCGGGCGGGCACCTGGGATCGATTCGCGATCCCGCGGCCGTTCTCGCGAGCCCGCGGCGTGATCAGCCGGGCGGTGGCAGTGCCGGCCGGCCTCGACCGCGACGGCATCGAACGGCATCGCAGCGGCATTGAACTGCTGCTCTCCCACCTCTCCGACGACGCCGAAGCGTGGGCCATGTCGGGGAAGCGCCGGCCGGATCAGCGGCCGGCGCGGAAGGAGCCGTCGCGGGTCGCCCGCCGAACCGCCGCCGAGCAGGGGCCACCGGGCGTGAGCCTCGACGAGGAACTGGAACGGTTCGGCCTCGCCGTTCCGTCAGCCGCCCGGGATGACCGCGAACGGCCTGCCGCGTGAGCAGGCCGGTCAGCGGTCGAGGCGTTTCTCGAGGGCCTCGAGCATCGCCCGCAGTCGCCGGACCTCGCGGCGAACCTCGCCGGCCTCTGCAGCGGAGAAGCCGGACGACACGTCTGAATCGGGCCGTCTCGCGGTCCTGACGGACGGGCCGGGTTGCAGGGCGGGTGGTGCAGCCGGTTGCAGGGGAGTCTCTTCGACGAGCGCCCGTTCGAGAGGCTGCTCCAGCGACTGCAAGACGACATCCGCCCGCCTCTCGGTGCCCCCGGGCAGCACGTACCGCAGCGGCACCGGTCGGTCGGTCGGGCCCGCCGCCACGAGCTGCGTCAACTCTTGTGGCGAACGCACGGGTCGATCGCCCAACTCGACGATC
The DNA here is from genome assembly GCA_046075685.1 of Planctomycetaceae bacterium. Taxonomy (GTDB): domain Bacteria; phylum Planctomycetota; class Planctomycetia; order Pirellulales; family UBA1268; genus QWPN01. The sequence goes on from JBJTQP010000137.1 coordinate 9,623, forward strand.
ACCGCGCCCGGCGGGATGCCGGCCTTCGAGGCCGGGAGATCGCCGACCACGCCGATCACGTACGCACCCGCGGCCGCCGGCAGATGGAATCGCTGTTGGGTGGCCGCGTCGATCGGCACGGTCCGCACGCCGAGGGCGACGCGGCCGCGGGCGGCGGCCGGCGACGCGGCAGCGCCGGCGGGCTGCAGGCCGGACTGCAGGCCGGACTGAAGGCCGGGCTGTGAGAATACCTTCGGGGCATCGAAGGCCGGCGCTGCTGGGGACATGGCTGGTGACACGGGAGTGGACACGGCTCCGGACGCGGGTGGAGCGAGCACCGACACGGTGGCGGGCGCGACCGCAGACGCCGGCTCGGCGGGCTGCCATTCGCGAGTCGCACCGGCTGCCGCAGAAGGACGCGGCACTGCGACCACGGTGACGTCAAACTCCCGCTCCGCACGCGCGACCGTCAGTCGGATCTGCTGGCCTGCGGAGATTGCCGTGAGGGCGTGGGCGGCGGCGTCGGCGCTCGTCAGCGGCTGGCCGTTGGCGGTCCGCAGTTCATCGCCGACGCGAATCCCTGCCGCGGCAGCCGGCCCCGCGGGGGCCACGTCCACGATCGCCCAGCGGCCGGCGGTCTGCGATTCAGCCACGGCCATGCCCAGCCAGCCTGCGGGGGCAGCCGCCAGCATCCGTGGGCTGGCAGCCTCGGCCGGGCGTTCACCCACCGGCTTCGCGAACGGCAGGGCGACCGGATCGCCGATCGAGATGTCACCAGGCTGAAACTGGGTTTCCGCCGGCGTTCCCGGGGCCTGCTCGACACCCTGCGCCGACGTGGTCTCCGCGGCCCATGCACACAGCACCACGGCAGTCGCCACCGTGAATCCGCGGCAGCACGTGATTCCCTTCAACACCACTCCGCTCGACTCCATGCGTTCTCGCCGGCTGCCGGCGTGGTCCAGAGACGGCTTCGCGGCCGCCTCCGCGACGAGCCAACAGTATACGCGTCGTCAGCCCTTCGGCGACCGCTGCCGAAAGCCGCAGAAAACCGGCTTTGACCGCACGCGCGGCGGCCGTTGCGGCGCCATGCACAAGTTTCGCACCGTGCACGGATGTATTCGTGTGCAGCGCATGGTGCCAACGCGGACCACGAATCGCGGGCCCGCGACGGCCGTGTCGCCGGCCTCGTGCTGCACGTGGTCGCATGGTTTGACAGCAGTGCCAGCACTTCTATACTCGCGCCGCGTGGCACCGGACGGCATGGTCGGTGGACGAACGACAGCAGCACGGATGACAGCAGCGCCGCGGGCCTCGGCATCGTGTCAGGATGCCAAGGGTCACCAGGAAGGATCCATGGGGAACGCACGACACGTCGCAGCGAGTGCCTGCCACCAGATGTCTCGGGCGTCCCAGGCTGGGCTGGCCGGACAGGCTGCCGTGGCCGGACAGTCGGGGCCCGCATCAGCCACCGGCGTGCTCGATGCATTTCGGTCGCGGATCGGCGCGGACCGCTTTGCCGTCTGGTTCGGAGACGCGACATGCCGGGTGTCGATCGGCGACGCGACGGCCAGGGTGGTGATGGTTGCCGGCACCGGTTTCACGCACGAGTGGCTGCGGCGGACGTTTCGCGGTGACCTCGAGGCGGCGGCTCGAGAGGCCTGCGGCATGCGGGTGGAACTGGTCTGGGAGCCGGCCGCGGCGGCGGACCCGCCGCTGGCTGCCGTGGCGGATGAACCGCCCCGTCGAGACCGGAGCCGTCGCAAGGGAGGCACGACGGGGGGGCGGTCGTCGTCATCAGCCTCGCCCCCGGCCGGCACGGCGGCCGATGCAGTGGTCGAGCGGCACGGGCTCGTGCCCCGGCCGGTCGCCCCACCCTCCCGCCGCCCGCACGTCAGGCTCGGAGACTTCGTCGTCGGGCCGAGCAACCGCATGGCGTTTGCCGCCGTCGAGCTGATGGTGGCCCGACCGGGGGAGATGTCGCCGCTCGTGATCCACGGTCCGAGCGGCGTCGGCAAGACGCACCTGCTCGAGGCGGCGGGCGAGCGGCTTCGCGAGTCGCATCCCGGAGCGAACGTCGTCTGCCTCTCCGCCGAGCAGTTCACCACCGCATTCCTCCAGGCCCTGCACGCCGGCGGGCTGCCGGGCTTCCGTCGCACCTGCCGCTCCGCCGACGTGCTCGTCGTCGATGATCTGCAGTTTTTCGTCGGCAAGAAGGCGACGCTGCTGGAGGTGCAGCAGACCCTCGACGCGCTCCTGCGCCAGGGGCGGCAGGTGGTCTTCGCGTGCGACCGCGAGCTCGACGCCCTGGCCGATCTCGGCGCAGACCTGCTCACGCGACTGCGGGGCGGCATGGTCGCGGGAGTGCTGCCACCGGACTACGACGTGCGGCGGGGCATCGTGGCGGCGATCGCCACCCGCCGCGGCCTGGCCCTGCCCGACGACGTCGCGCACTACGTGGCGACGTCGATGACCCGGCATGCCCGGGAACTGTTCGGGGCCGTGAACCGTCTCGAGGCCACGAGCCTGATGCTGGGCGTGCCCGTGACGCTCGACATGGCCCGAGAGGCCCTCTCAGACCTCGTGCGGTCGAGTGCCCGGAGCGTGCGGCTGGCCGACATCGAGCGGGCCGTGTGCAAGGCGTTCGGCATCGAGGGGGGCAGCCTGCAGTCGAACCGCCGCGCCCGGTCGACGAGTCATCCACGGATGCTGGCGATGTTCCTCGCCCGCAAGCACACCCAGGCGGCGCTCACCGAAATCGGCAGCTACTTCGGCAGGCGCAGCCACTCCACGGTGATCGCCGCCCAGAAGACGGTCGGCGAGTGGGTGGCGACAGGTGCCGACGTGACGCTCGCCGACGCGACGTGGAACGTGGAAGAGGCGATCCGCCGCGTCGAAGACGCGCTCCGCGCGGGGTAGACCGGTCGCCGTCGTGGGACGCGGCCGCGTGACGGCAGGTCATTCCTCGCCCGGGGCGAGGGCCTCTTCTTCGAGGCTCGCCTTGTAGCGGACGCTCGACTGCGGCCCGCCGAAGCCCACCACGCGGCGGTCGATCGCGGTCTGACGGCCGACGACGTGGCCCCGCTCGAGGTCGAAGCGGATCGTGCCATCCCAGATCCGCTCCAGTAGCCGGGCCTCCAGGCGGGGGTCGTCGATCGGAGTGAGCACGGTGGTGTCGACGGCGATCGTCGCGATGCCGTCGGCCACCGCGTCGAGGCGATAGCGGAGCCGCGTGCGGACCGCCTTCCGCGGACCGTTCGGCACCTCCACCACCACCTCCTGCGGAATCGTCCACTCGGCGCCGATCGCGACCGGGTCGTCGGGGAACGGCACGATCACGAGGTCGCCCGAGGCTGCGGCCGGGCAGGGACGGAGTTCGCGGCGGTCGAGCACGCGGCCATCCGCCCCGACGGTGAGCCGCACCAGCGGCACGCCGAGCGAGTGCGGGACGAGCTCGTAGCCGGGCGGCGGCTGTTCACCGTCGTTGCTCGACCAGCGGATCTCGCCGCGGTCGCTCGTCCGGGAGATCATCGTGACGTCGTCCACCGACTGCTCCAGGGTGGCCGTGCCGGCGGCATCGACGGCCACCACGGCCCAGGTCTTCGTCGAGTCGGTCAGCGTCTCGACCGCCTGCGTGGTGCCGTTCATGGTCGTCTCGGTGAGCGCCCGGTGGGCGACCCGCATCGGCAGCCGCTCGCCGGGCACGAAGCGGTAGCGGAGCGATACCGCAGCATCCTCGGCGGCCGCCGACACGACGAGCGCCAGCCACGCCACCGCCGTGCTGCCGCAGGAGCGGGGTGTCATGCGCCGCCCCTGGTGGCGGTCCGCTCGGCGGCCCGCAGCCCGCCGCCCCAGCCCAGCTTCTCGCGGAGCGTGCCGTAGTAGCCGTGGCGGCCGGTCTCCACGAGCGTGAACCGCGGCTCCGCCCGCCGCACGCGGATTCGGTCGCCGGCCGCCAGGGCGGTGATCACACGACCATCGACCACGCAGGCCGAACCGGCGTTGGGTTCGGGCACGACGATCTCGTACGTGCGGGAGGCGGAGTCGACCACGGTGCGGTTGGTGAGCGTGTGGGGGCTGAGGGGTGTGAACACGAAGGCATCGAGATCCTTGCGGACGATCGGGCCGCCGGCGGAAAGGTTGTAGGCCGTGGACCCCACCGGCGTCGAGACGATCAGGCCGTCGGCACGGTAGGTCGTGGCCGGCTCGCCGTCGACCACCAGCGCGATCTCGATCATCGAGAAGGGCGGGCCGGCGAGGATCGAGGTCTCGTTGAGGCCCAGTTCACGCTGCACCACGCCTCCTCCGCGGACCACCTCGGCCTCGAACATCAGGTGGTCGACGAGCCGGAACCGGCCGGCCGCGATCTCGCCGAGAGCGTCGGCGAAGGCGTCGCGAGGCACGTCGGCGAGAAAACCGAGCCGGCCGAGATTCACCCCGAGCACGGGAATCTGGCCGTATCCCATCCAGCGGGCGGCGCGGAGGATCGAGCCGTCGCCGCCCAGCACGACGATCAGGTCCGCGGCGCCGGCGGCCGGGGGAGGGTCGATGGCGGGAGCGAGCAGGGCCGTCGTCACATGCCCGGCGTCGCGGGCCGCACGGGCCACCCGCTCCGCCTCCTCGGCGACACCGCTGCGGTCGCCATCACCCACGATCGTCAGCCGCAGGTGGGCTGACGTGGGGCGTCCTGAACGCAGGCTGGAGCCGCTCGCGGTCGACATACTGCCTCGCGCCTCGGGTGCGTTCAGCGGACGACGGATGCGTGGGCCGCGGCCGCGGGCGCGGGATCCCGGCCCGCCAGCCGCCGGCAGGTGGCGGCGATGCCCGCGGCGTCGAGACCGAGGTCGCGGAGCAACTCCGCCCGCTCCCCGTGCTCCACGAACCGGTCGGGCAGCCCCAGCCGCACGATGGGGCCCGCCTGGATGCCGGCATCGTTGACGGCTTCGAGGACGGCGCTGCCGAAACCGGTCTGCAGGGCGTTCTCCTCGAGCGTGATCGTCCACGGAGCCGACTCGATCCGCTCCACGATCGCCGGATCGAGCGGCTTCACGAACCGCGCGTTGAAGACCGCGATCTCGAGGCCCTCGCGACGGAGTTCCGCCGCGGCCCGCAGCGCCTCGCCGAGGAGCGTGCCGCAGGCGACCACGAGGCCGTCGCCGCCCTCGGCGAGCAGTTCACCCCGGCCGAGTTCGACCGGCAGTCGCGTGCCCTCGTGCCGCTCCACGACCGCCTTGGGGTAGCGGATCGCCACGGGCCCATTGTGGCCCAGGGCCCAGTCGAGCATCGCCTGAAGGTCGTGCTCGTCGCCCGGAGCCAGCACCGCCATGTGGGGAAACAGCCGCATGTAGCCGAGGTCGTAGGAGCCGTGGTGCGTCGGCCCGTCGGGGCCCGTCAGCCCCGCCCGGTCCATCATGAAGATCACCGGCAAGTTCTGCAGGCACACCTCCTGGAACACCTGGTCGAACGACCGCTGCAGGAAGGTGCTGTAGATGTCGACGATCGGCCGACAGCCGGCCTTCGCCTGGCCCGCCGCAAACGCAACGGCGTGAGACTCGCAGATGCCGACGTCGAAGAACCGGTCGGCGAACTCCTCGCGGACGGGCTCGAGCTTGTTGCCCTGGCACATCGCCGCCGTCATCACGGTCACGCGCGGATCCCGCCGCAGGGCCGTGGCGATGGCGGCCGAGGCGACGTCGGTGTAGGCCCTGGCGGACGACTTCTTGATCGAGATGATGCAGTCGTCGTCGTCGCACTCGAACGGCGCCGGCGTGTGGAAGAACACCGGGTCGGCCTCGGCCGGCTTGAATCCATGCCCCTTCTCGGTGAGCACGTGGAGGAGGATCGGCCCCTCCTCGTCCTTGACGAGTTCCAGGTAGCGGATCAGGTTCGGCAGCGAGTGGCCCTCGACCGGGCCGAAGTAGCGGATGCCGAGGGCCGCGAACAGGGCGCCGCCGTGGAGCGTCGTCTTGATCGAGTCCTTCATCGAGGTCAGCATCCGCTCCACCGACTCGCCCACCATCGGCACGCCCTTGATGAGCTCGCCGGCCTGGTGCTTGAAGCCGCGGTACCAGGGATTGGTGCGGATGGTGTCGAAGTATTCAGCGACGGCTCCGACGCGTGGGCAGATCGACATCCGATTGTCGTTGAGGATCACCAGCAGCCGCTTCTTGAGGAAGCCGGCGTTGTTGAGCGCCTCGAAGACGATGCCCGATGGAAACGCGCCGTCGCCGATCACCGCGACCGAGTGCCGGTCGGCGGCGCCGCGGAGGTCGTCGCCGCTGGCGAGGCCGAGCGCCGTGGAGACGCTCGAGCCGGCGTGGCCCGTCATGAACAGGTCGTAGGGGCTTTCCTCGGGGTTCGGGTAGCCCATCAGGCCGCCCTTGGTGCGGATCGTGCCGAAGCGGCCGAACCGGCCGGTGATCAGCTTGTGCGGGTAGATCTGGTGGCCGGTGTCCCAGATCAGCCGGTCGCGGCTGAAGTCGAACACCCTGTGGAGCGCGAGGCAGAGCTCGACGACGCCGAGGTTGGAGGCGAAGTGGGCGGTCCGCGAGGCGGCCACCTCGCAGAGGGCCCGCCGCATCTCTGTGGCGAGCTGCTCGAGCTGCTCCGCGGAGAGGCCCTGCAGATCGCGGGGGGAGAGGATCGTCGGCAGGATGTCGGCCATGATGGGAAGTGCTCCGTGCGAGCCGGGCGGACCCGGCAGGTCAATGATCGCGGGACACGATCCAGTGGGCGAGGGCCGCGAGTTCCGCGGCCGGTTCACCGAGGATTGCGACGGCCTCCGCGGCCTACGCGGCCAGGGATCGGGCCCGATCCCGCGCCGCGGCGACTCCGGCGACGGTCGGGTAGGTGATCTTGCCACGACCGGCGTCCTTGCCCACCCGCTTGCCCATGGCGGCTTCCGTGCCCTCGGCATCGAGCAGGTCGTCGGCGATCTGGAAGGCGAGGCCGAAGGCCCGGCCGAACCGGGCGAGCGCCTCGAGCTGGGCTGGCGTGGCGGCCACGGCCAGGCCGCCGAGTTCCAGGGCGGCGAGGAACAGGGCACCGGTCTTGCGGCGGTTGATGCGATCCATCCACGCGATCTGCCCGGCGGCCGTCGCCGGCGGCTCCTCCAGCCAGCCCCGCTCCGCGGCGAGGTCGTCGACCTGGCCGCCGACGAGGGCGGCACCGCCGGCGGCCCGGGCGAGGACGAGGCATGCCCGCCCCGATACGGCCGGGGGCATGCCGCAGGCGAGTGTCTCGAAGGCCAGTGCCTGCAGGGCGTCGCCGCAGAGGATCGCGGTGGCCTCGTCGAAGGCCCGATGGCAGGTGGGGCGACCCCGTCGCAGGTCGTCATCGTCCATTGCCGGCAGATCATCGTGCACGAGCGAGTAGGCGTGGATGCTCTCCACGGCGATCGCCGCCGGAGCAGCCGCGTCCCAGTGTCGGTCGCGGTCGGACGCACCCGTCCCGCAGGCCTGGGCGGCCCACAACGTCAACGCCGGCCGCAGCCGCTTTCCGGGAGCGAGCGTCGCATACCGCATCGACTCCGCCAGCCGAGCCGGCGTGTCGTCATCGAATCTGAACGCGGCGGCCAGTCGCGGCTCGATGAAACCGCGCACGGCCTCCAGGCTGCGGATCACATCCACGTGAGACGCCACGAACGCCGACGCTGGTGCGCTGCTGGTCACCGGGCAGCTTGCCATGCGGGCCCTGCGGATCGCCGGGAATGAGGCACGCCGTTTGTGGGGCTGCCGGGAACGGAGAACGTCGTACGTTCACGAGTGAAAAGTCTAGCCCGCGCCCGGGGCATCGTCCATGCCGGGCAGCGTCCTCGACCGCTGCTTTCGGCCGGCCGATCGCGGGGGGGGAGCCTCCTCGACCACGGGCCGTTCCACCGCCGCCAGGATGGGCCGCCCGTCCTCGTCGATGCGGACGAGCGTCCGCACGGTGGCCTCTGCCACCGCGAGCTCCTCGTGGAGTCGCTTCAGCAGCCCGACGCCCCGTTCGTAGGCGACGATCGAATCGGAGAGCCCGAGGCTCCCTGATTCGAGCCGCGTGACCAGGTCACCCAGTTCGGCGAGAGCCGTCTCAAAGGAGGCAGGCTGGGATGAGTCTGCGGGATCAGTGTTCACGGGCATCGGGGGTCGTCCTTTCCACGCGGCTCCAGAGCCGGCCATCGGAGAGTTGCGTGATGATCGTCGCGCCGACGGTGACCCCCGCCACGCTGCGGAGCGCCGTGGCGTCGGTCGTGAGCGTGGTGACCGACCAGCCGCGGGCGAGCAGATGCACGGGGCTGCCCGCCTCGAGCCGCGCCGCTGCGGCTGCGAGCCGCTCCCCGGCGCGAGTCGCCGCGAGGTCTGCGAGCCGCCGCAGCCGCACGCCCTGGCGGTCCAGCGTGTCACGGCGGTCGCGCACCAGCCGGCTCGGATCGGCGAAGATCCGTGAGCGTGCGAGGGTCGCGACTCGGTCGCGGCCGGTCTCGAGCCGCCGCGAGAGCGCCGCCTGGAGACGCACTCCCAGTCCGCCGACGGCCGCGGCGACCTGTCGCCCGTCGGGCACGATCCTGACGGCGGCGTCGGTCGGCGTCAGCGCCCGCACGTCGGCCGCGAGGTCGCAGAGCGTGACGTCGATCTCGTGGCCCACGCCCGAAACCACGGGCACCGGGGCCGCGGCGACCGCCCTGACCAGCACCTCCTCGTTGAAGGCCCAGAGATCCTCGAGGCTGCCGCCGCCGCGGATGACGGCGATGGCGTCGACGGCGGGCTGCAGGCGGGCGGCGGCGGCGATGCCGGTCGCGAGCTCTTCGGCGGAGCCGGCGCCCTGCACCCGCGACGGCACGAGGATCACCTCCGTGGCCCGCCAGCGGGCGAGCAGCGTCTCGAGGAAGTCGGCGATGGCGGCGCCGGTCGGGCTCGTCACCACGGCGATGCGCTTCGGGAACTCGGGCAGCGGCCGCTTCCGCGCGGGGGCGAAGACCCCCTCGGCCTCGAGGGCGGCATGGAGCCTGCGGAGGCGGGCCTCGAGGGTGCCGGTGCCCACGGCGTGCAGCCGATCGATCGTCAGCTGGTAGGAACCCCGCGGCGGATAGACTTCGAGCCGGCCGTGGCAGACCACCGCCAGGCCGTCGACGGGTTGGATGGCGAGCGCCGGCAGCGTGCCCCGCCAGACCACGGCCCGGAGCACCGCCTCTTCGTCCTTGAGCGAGAGGTAGACGTGGCCGCTGGCGGCCCGCGTCAGGCCGCTCACCTCGCCGGCCACCCAGACGTCGGCAAACCGCGACTCGACCTGCTCCTTGACTCGCGAGGTCAGCTCCGACACGCTCTGCACGTCGTTCGGCGGACTGTGGCGGTCTGTCGCGACGCGGGTGGCCATGGGCCGCCAGTGTAGCAGTCGCCGGTGCCGACCCAGCGGCGTGGAGCCAGCATGTCCGAGGTGCAGCTGAACAGCGGCGGTCACTCCGGCTCTCCGGCGTCCTCGCGAGCCGCCCTGCTGGTCGTCTTCCTGACGGTGTTCATCGACCTGCTCGGATTCGGCATCGTGTTGCCGGTGATGCCCCGACAGGCCGAGCCCTTCCTCGACGCGCTCGGGCTCCCGGCCGCCGCCCAGGGCGCGGTGATCGGCGTCCTGTTCTCGAGCTTCTCGCTGATGCAGTTCCTGTTCAGCCCGATCTGGGGCCGGCTCTCCGACCGCTTCGGCCGCCGGCCGATGCTGCTCCTGAGCCTGGCCGGCTCGGTCGTGTTCTACGCCGTCTACGCGCTGGCGGTCACCGTGCCCACGACACCCCCGCCGTCGCGGCAGCAGGCGCTGCTCGCGCTCGGCCTGATGCTCCTGTCGCGGATCGGCGCGGGGATCGCGGGGGCGAGCGTGGGCACCGCCGCGGCGGTCATCGCCGACTGCACCACGCCGGAGAACCGGGCCCGGGGGATGGCGCTGATCGGGATCGCCTTCGGCGGCGGCTTCACGCTCGGTCCGCTGATCGCCTACTTCGGCCTGGCGGCCTTCCGGCAGCAGCCCTGGGGGGTGGGGGCGATCGCCTCGACGCTCTCGCTCGTGGCGCTGCTGATCGCGGCCACCGTCTTCCGGGAGACGAGGCCGTTGAGTGGCGCCGGAGCGCGGGAGCGACCGGGTCTCGGCCGGCTGGCGACCGTGCTCTCGATGCCGTCCGTCGGCGTGCTCGTGCTCGTCTACTTCCTGGCGATCGTGGCCTTCGCGGGCTTCGAGTCGACGCTCGCCCGGCTCACGCGGTCGGCGTTCGAGATGAACGACAACGACAACTTCCTCGTGTTCGCCTTCATCGGCGCGATGCTGCTGGTGGCCGGGGGAGCGTATCGGCCGCTGGCCAAGCGGCTGTCGGAACGAAGGCTCCTGGCGGGCGGCGTGGTGCTGGTGCTCGCGGGGATTGCGGCGCTCGGCGGCGTGGCCTGGTGGGTCCATCGGTACCCGGTGGCGGGCGCGGCGGCCGCCACGAAGGCGGTCTTCTATGCCGCGGCGGCGGTCGCCGTGGCGGGCTTCGCCGCGGTGAATCCCTCGGTCTCGGCGTTGATCTCGAAGCGGACCGACCCGGCGCGGCAGGGGGAGGTGCTGGGCGTCAACCAGTCGTTCTCCTCGCTGGGCCGGATCATCGGGCCGTTCCTGGGCTCGCTGCTCTTCGGCCTCCACCCGTCGCATGCCCTGCCATTCGCCGTCTCCGCAGCCCTGCTTGTCGGCGTGCTGGCCCTGCTGCCGCGGCTCGCGGACGGAGAGTCGGCGTGAACGGCCGGCCGGGCGTGCTCGTGATCGGCCACGGCACGGCCGACCCGGTCGGCGCGGCCGAGACGCGGCAGGTGGCGGCCACGGTCGCGAGCCTGCTCCCCGACGTGCCGGTGGAACTCGGCTTCCTGGAGGTGATCGCTCCCACGATCGGCGACGCGGTCGCCCGACTCGCCGCCCGCGGCTGCGGCTCGCTGGTGGCAGCGCCGCTACTGCTGTTTGCGGCGGGGCACGCCACGCGCGACGTGCCCGAGGCGGTCGCGGCCGCGGCCGCCTCGCAGGGCATGGACGTGCGGCAGACGGCGGCCTTCGGCTGCTGTGAGGAGATCGTCACGCTGTCTCGGGCGCGACGGCACGAGGCGCTGGCCGGTCGCGGGCGGGTGGCCGCCGCCGAGACGGCGCTGGTGATGATCGGCCGCGGATCGAGCGATCCGGCTGCGGTCACGCACCTCGCCGCCCTTGCCGACGCCGCGCTGGCGGGCGAGGAACGGCCAGCCCGGGTCGAACTGGGGTTCGTCGCCGCGGCCGCGCCGCGACTCGCCGACGCCCTCGAGACCGCCTGCGATCCAACGGCCACGCGGCTGCGTAGAGTGCTCGTGCAGCCGCACCTCCTGTTCCGCGGGCACGTGGAGGACGAGGTGACGGATGCGGTGGAGCGCAGCCGGGCGCGACGTGCCGACCTCGAGTGGATCCAGGTGGCCCGCCTCGGGGCCGATCCGCTGGTGGCCCGGGCGGTGATTCGCCGCATCGCCGAGGTTTGTGCCCCGCAAAGTCTGACTCGCCAAGGTCGGTCCGAATCGTCACAATGAGAGGCTCTGCGGCCGGCGGCGCAGACGGGCTGCTATGGCCGCCCTGGCAGGCACCTCACGGAGGACAGCGCGAGTGAACGACCTGAAACGGCTCGGAGGTCTCCTGGCGGCGATCATCACCGTGGCCATCCCGGTGGGTGTCGTGGAAGCCCAGGCGCTGGCCCCCGTCCCCCAGCCGCCGCCGGCCATCGTCGTGCCGCTCGAGCAGCCCGCCGCGGAAGCCCCCGCGGCCGCCCGCCCCCAGCCCGCGGCCCAGCCTGCAGCCCAGCCCGCCGTGCCCCCGGCCGGTGTGAAGCCCGGATCGAACGACCGCTACATCGCCGTGGCCGTCCGCCGCCAGCTCGAGAACGAGCACTTTCTCAAGAAGCCGATCGACGACGAGATCGCCCGCCGCTGGTTCGACTCGTTCCTCGAGGCGCTCGATCCGTGGAAGCTCTACTTCCTGCAGAGCGACATCGACATGTTCCGCCAGAAGCGGGAATCGCTCGACGAGCTCGTCAAGAAGGGCGACGTGTCGTTCGCCTACGATGTGCTCGACCGCTTTCTGCAGCGGGTCGACCAGCGGCTCCCACTGGTCGAGCGGCTGATCCAGGGAACGCAGGACTTCACCAGGGAAGAGTCGATCGTCACCGACCGCGATGCCACCACCTGGGCCCGCAACGAGGCCGAGGCCGAGGATCTCTGGAGGCGGCGGGTGAAGTATGACCTGCTCGTCCAGAAGATGGAGAAGACGTCGCCCGAGGAGGCGAAGGACAAGCTGCTCCGCCGGTACCGCAGCCTGGCCAAGCGCTGGCACCAGATGACGGCCGACGAGCTGCTCGAGACGTACCTCTCGTCGCTGACCTCGAGTTTCGACCCGCACACCAGCTACATGTCGCCCGGCACGCTGGAGAACTTCGAGATCGGCATGAAGCTCCAGCTCGACGGCATCGGAGCCCAGCTCAAGGGCGAGGACGGCTACACCACGATCGTCGAGCTCACGCCGGGCGGGGCCGCCGACAAGGACGGCCGGCTCAAGGCCAAGGACCGGGTGGTCGGCGTCGGGCAGGGCAACGAGGGCGAGATCGTGGACGTGGTCGACATGAACCTCAACGAGGTCGTGAAGCTGATCCGCGGCAAGCGGGGCACGGTCGTGCGGCTCAAGGTGATCCCCGTCGGCGAGACGGCCCCGAGGGTGTACGACATCACGCGTGCCAAGATCGAGCTCAAGGATGCCGAGGCCCGCGGCGAGGTCATCGAGCACGGCCGCAAGGCGGACGGCGGGCCCTACAAGGTGGGCGTGATCAACCTGCCGAGCTTCTACATGGACATGGCCGGCGCGCAGCAGGGGCAGGCGGAGTTCAAGAGCAGCACCCGCGACTGCAAGCGGATCCTCGAGGACTTCCGCCGCCAGGGCGTGGACTGCGTGGTGCTCGACCTGCGGAGCAACGGCGGCGGATCCCTGCCCGAGGCGATCAAGCTCACCGGGCTGTTCATCGACAAGGGGCCGGTGGTGCAGATCAAGGATTCCAACAAGCAGGTCCGGCCCTATGACGACGTCGACGCGGGCGTCACCTGGGACGGTCCGCTGATCGTCCTGACGAGCAAGTTCAGCGCCAGCGCCAGCGAGATCCTCGCCGGGGCGATCCAGGACTACCACCGCGGTCTGATCGTGGGCGACAGGTCGACCCACGGGAAGGGAACGGTGCAGACGCTCCTCGACGTCGGCCAGACACTGTTCGCCCGGTTCAACGAGCACCCGAAGCTGGGGGCCATCAAGGTGACGATCCAGCAGTTCTACCGGCCGTCGGGCGACAGCACGCAGCTCGAGGGAGTGAAGAGCGACGTGGAGCTGCCGAGCATCACCAGCCATCTGCCGATCGGCGAATCGGATCTCGATCACGCCCTGACCTTCGACCGCGTGCCGCGGGCCGAGTTCAAGTCGTCCGGCCGCGTGACCGACGGCATGGTCGCCCGCCTGCGGGCGCTCTCGGAGGAGCGGGTGGCGAAGAACAAGGATTTCGCGAAGAAGGTCGACGACATCACCCGCTACGAGAGGCGGAAGGACGAGAAGACGATCTCGCTCGTGGAGAGCGAGTTCGAGCGGCAGTGGAACGAGGGCAAGGCCGCCGAGGATGAGGAGGAGAAGAAGCTCGAGGAACTCGAGTCGCAGAAGAAGCCCGTGGTCCGCCGCGACTACTGGTTCGACGAGGCCCTCGACGTGACGGTCGACTACCTCGAGGCCCTGTCCGGCGCCACCGGGCTCGCCGACACGGCGAAGGTCGGGGAGCCGACGCCGGCGCGGTGAGCCGGGCGGTCAGAGCAACGCTGCAACGGCGGTGAGCGCGTCGGGGTGCGCCGGCCGAAAGCCGAGGTCCCGGCGGATGAGTTCCGGGTCGATCCGCTTGTCGGCGCCGCGGGCGGCGGGCGTGGACGCATCCCAGCGGGGCTCCGGGCTCCCGGTCAGCCGCGCCAGGCGACCGTACCACTCGCGGCGGCGGATCGGCCGACCGTCCGACACCACATAGAGCCCTCGCGGGGCGGCGGCATCGGCCACGGTGCACACGGCCGCCGCGGCGTCGTCCACGTGGACGAGGTTGAGCCACGAGTCGGGATCGGCCGCGATCGGCAGGCCCGCCCGCAGGTCGGCGATCCTGGGCAGGCGTCCGGGGCCGTAGAGGCCCGCGAACCTGAGGGCGGTGCCGGGGCCGGCGGCGTGCGCGGCCAGCAGCGCCTCTGCCTCGACGAGCACCCGGCCTGCTTCCCGCGCCGGATCCGGCGGCGTCGCCTCGCTGGCCATCCCGCCCCCGAGGTCGCCCCACACGCCGGTGGAACTGGAGAGGATCACCCGAGGTGTTCGGGCGGCAGCCGCCACGACCGGCATGGCGAGGGAATCGAGCAGCGTCCGCAGTCCGGCGACGTGCACGTCGCGGGCGGTGCCGCCTGCCGAGCGGTCGAAGCCCACGCTCCACAAGACGGCCGCGGGTGCGCCGACCCGAGCCATTACTCCGGCCCAGCCGGGATCGGCGGCGGTGACGTCGACCAGGAAGGGCTCGAGACCCGCGGTCCGCAGGGCGTCCGCCCGGTCCGCCCGCCGGGTTGTGGCGACGACCCGCCAGCCCTCATCGAGCCAGCGGCGGGCGACCCGCTCCCCGAGGTAGCCGCAGCCGACGATGATCCGGATGCCGCGGGCGGTCATCCTTCGAGCGCCTCCGGCCGCGTGCCGCGGGACCGCGAGTCGAGCCACGACTGCAGCACCACCTGCGCCGCCACGGCGTCGGTCCGCTCCTTCTTCCGGCCGCGGGACAGACCGACGCCGGCGAGCATGCCCGCCGCCTCCCGGGAGCTGTATCGCTCGTCGTGAAAGGCGACCGGGAGGCCGGTGATCCGACCCAGCCAGCCGCCGAACCGCTCCACCTCCGTCGACATCGCACTCTCGGTGCCGTCGGCATGCACGGGCAGGCCGATCACGAATCCGGCGATCGACTCGGCGGACACGAGCCGCTTGAAGAAGGCCGCGTCGGCGTCGCGGTCGCCCGTCGTGTGGTGCACGCACAACGGACTGCAGATGATCCGTGCGACGTCGCAGACGGCCACGCCGATCCGGCGTCGGCCGTAGTCGACGCCGGCGAGCCGGCCCTCCGGGAGCGGATCGCTCATGGCGTCACCCCGGCGTCGGCCGCGGCGAACCGGCCCGACTTGAGGAACGACTCGGTGGCCAGCGCGACCCGCCGATCCCGCAGCATGGCGGCATGATGGACCGGCACCACGAGGAAGTCGGCGGCCCCCTCGAGCCGCGTCTCGTCGACACGGACGATCGCATCGTCGTCGCCGTCGAGCAGCGGACTGAAGCCGGTGGCGTCACCCCGGCCGCCGGCGACCACGCCGAACTCGCACCGCGGCACCGCGAGCTGCGGAGCGACCCTCGGCCAGTCGAGCACGAGGTCGCGGGCGGCGCCCTCGGCGAGGGCGGCGAGCAGGTCCACGCCGCCGATCTGCCGCGCGAGCGCGGAGCCCTGGTTGGGAGGACCGAGCATCACCATCCGCTCGACCCGGGCGAGGTCGTCGTCTGCGGCCAGCGTCATCCAGCGGCGGACCACCAGGTTGCCGAGACTGTGGCCGACGAAGCTCAGCCGGGTCGTCGGCGGCAGGCCGCCGACGACGGCGTCGAGAGACCGGCCGTGGGCCTCGAGATCCGCGGCGGTGCTGGCGTACCCGAAGAGCATCACCGTGGCGTCGAGGGTCCGTCGCAGGTGGGCGGCGAGCGGCCGCATCGACGAGCGTCCCTCGCCGAGCCCGTGGAGCACGATCACCGCCGGGCCCCGGACCGGCGGCACGGTGCCGTCGGCCTCGAGGGCGGCGAAGGCCGCCCGGCATTCGGCGGCGTCGCCTTCGCGGACAAGCGCGTCATGCGGGTCGAGAATCCGGCAGCGGCCGTCCCGCGACCGCTCCTGCAGCCGCCAGTCGTGTCGCACGATCGCGTCGCTCCAGTCGAGCGCCTCCTGCGACCGCCGCAGCCGCGTCAGCCAGTCAGGGCCCGTCCGGCCGGCTTCCTCGGCGGCCGCCGGCACGGCGAGAACGGCGAGCAGCACGACGATCAGAGGTATTCGGACCATCCGCGATTCTCGAGTTCGGCGACGACCCTGCGGACGCCCTCCTCGTGGGCCCGGTCGGCCACGAGCGTGGCGTCGGGCGTGTGCACCACAAGGATATCCTTCAGGCCGAGCGTGACGACGAGGTGCCGGTCGTCCGTGTGCACGATCGTGCCGCTGGTGTCGATGCCGAGATGACGGCCGATCGCCGTGTTGCCGGCTGCGTCGGCTCCCCGCTGCCGGGCGGCGGCCGACCAGCCGCCGAGGTCGTCCCAGCCGAACGGCGCCTCGATCACCGCCACGTCGGTGGCATGCTCGAGCACGGCGTAGTCGATGGAGATTCCCTTGATGGCGGCGAACTCCTCGGCGAACACCCGCTCCCGGTCCGGACCGTCCCACGCGGCTGCGATCCGCCGCAGGTGGGCCATGGTCTCCGGCTGGCGGGTGTCGAGCGCCGCGATGATCGTGTCGGCCTTCCAGACGAAGATGCCGGCGTTCCAGAGGTAGGTGCCCGCCGCGAGATACTCGGCGGCCACCGTGGCCGGCGGCTTCTCCTTGAACCGCGCGACCGCGTGGGCGGCCGCCTCGCCCGGGCCGGTCGGGAGCCGGGATCCCTGCTGGATGTAGCCGAAGCTTTCCGCAGGATACGTGGGCCGAACCCCGAACGTCACGAGTCGCCCGGGATGGCGGTCGACCATCGCGGCCGCCTGGCCGATCGCCCGCTGGAAATCGGCGATCGGGCGGATCACGTGGTCGGACGGCATCACCGCCATCGTGGCGTCGGGATCGCGGCGGGCCACGAGCAGGGCTGCGAGGCCGATGCAGGGGGCGGTGTCGCGCTTGCACGGCTCGCCGACGACGGCCGCGGCGGGCAGCGACGGCACCTGCCGGCGCACGGCGTCGAGCAGACGGGCCGACGTCACGATCAGCGTCTGGTCGGGAGGCACGAGGCCGTCGAGGCGGCCGACGGTGTCCTCGAGGAGCGTCTGGTCGCCGGCCAGGGGCAGGAGTTGCTTGGGCAGCCCGGCCCGGCTCGCCGGCCAGAACCTCGTGCCCGATCCGCCGGCCATCACGATCGCATGCAGCATCGTCGTCTCCTCGAGTTCGGCCCTGATCCGCCGGGAGGCTGCCCGGTCAGCGGCCCCGGACCCAGTTCCAGAACAGCACACAGAGCAGCGGAAATCCGGCGAAGATCACGCCATAGGTGAACAGCGTCGTCCAGAGGTGGCGGGGCCAGCGTGCCATCGCGTGCCTATGTCCTCGACAGCCTGGCCAGAAGATCGACCGGGATCTCCAGGGCTTCCTCGGCCGGCTCGCTGAGCCGACACTCGATCCGCACGCCCCACGGCACCACCTCGGCCGCGGATACCACCGCCTCCACGCCGTCGTAGTCGGTCGTCACCTCGACCAGCGGCAGCGCGGCGAAGGCGGGGCAGAACCCGACGTGGGCATGCGTGCCGCGTCCGCCGGCCGGGATGGAGAGCCGCACATGGCCGCGGAGGCAATCCGCGCCGTCATCCGCCTCGTAACGGTCGACGTGCTGCTGCAGCTTCCCGGGAACGTCAGCCGGGCGGGGCGTCGTGCTCGTGGGAGCGCCGGTGGGAGCGCCGGTGGGAGCACCTCGGGGAGCCGCTGCGGGAGCGCCGCCGGGCAGATCGGCCGCCGTGGCAGGGGAGCCGATCGGTGGCGGAGGCACCATCCGATCGCGGCGTCGCCACCGCCGTTCGCGGGCGGGCCTGCGTCCGGGCACTGGGAGCAGGCCGATGCCGGCCGCCGCGGCGACGGGGAGGAAGGACGCCCATCCGCCGCCCGAGGCCGGCAACGACACGGCCGAGACGCCGGCGACGAGGCCGAGCCGGGCTGCGATCGGGCCGATCACCCCCGGTCGCGAGCCACGGGCCACTCCGGCGACCGCCAGCAGCGCGAGGCCGCCGCCGAGCGTCATCCAGGCGAGCCCTGCCGCCAGTTCGGGCGACTGCCCAGCCACGACCGCCGAGAATCCTCCCATGCACCGGCGGGCGGCGAGCACGGCACCTGTCGCCACGATCGCGCCGACCGCTCCTGCTGCGATCGCACGGGCCAGCACGTCGACGAGGCCGTCGCCAGCCGGCCCACGCGTCGCCTGTCTCCGCGGCAGGCCGCGGGCAAACGGGGTCGGGCGTGGGCCGGCCGGCGCGGTGGCCATTGTCAGCCGACGGCGGCGCCGGAGCGGGCGGCCTCGGCCAGTTTCTTGGCCGACTCGGTCTTCTCCCAGGAGAAGCCCTCGCGGCCGAAGTGGCCGCCGGCAGCCGTCTTGCGATAGATGGGCCTGCGGAGGTCGAGGTAGTCGATGATGCCGCGCGGCGTCAGCGGAAAGAACTCCCGCACCACGTCGCAGAGCCGGTCGTCCTCCACCTTGCCCGTCCCCTCTGTGTCGACCTTGACGCTCACCGGCTCGCTGACGCCGATCGCGTAGGCGAGCTGCACCTCGCACCGATCGGCGAGGCCGGCCGCCACGATGTTCTTCGCCACGTGACGGGCCATGTAGGCCGCGCTGCGGTCGACCTTCGTCGGATCCTTGCCGGAGAAGGCGCCGCCGCCGTGGCGGCCCCAGCCGCCGTAGGTGTCGACGATGATCTTCCGGCCCGTGAGGCCGCAGTCGCCGTGCGGGCCGCCCACCACGAACCGCCCCGTGGGATTGATGTGGTAGGTGATGTTCGACGAATCGAGATCCTTGGGGAGCAACGGCTTGACGATCTTCTCGACGATGAACTTCCGGATCTCCTCGTTCGAGACATGCGGGGCGTGCTGCGTGGAGACGACGATCGTGTCGATGCGGACCGGCTTGTCGTCCTCGTACTCCACCGTCACCTGGCTCTTCGAGTCGGGCCGCAGCCAGTCGACCTCGCCCTTCTGCCTGGCCTCCGTCAGCCGGTTGAGGATCCGGTGCGAGAGGGCGATCGGCAGCGGCATCAGTTCCGGCGTCTCGTTGCATGCGTAGCCGAACATCAGCCCCTGGTCGCCGGCACCGATGTCCTTGCCCTTGGTCTCATCCTCGTTGACGCCCATGGCGATGTCGCCCGACTGCTTGCCGACCGCGACGAGCACCGAGCAGGTGTCGGCGCAGATGCCCATCTCGTCGTCGGTGTAGCCGACCTCGCGGATCACGTCGCGGACCACCTTCTGGTAGTCGACGGTGCCCTTCGAGGTGATCTCGCCGGCAATCACGGCCAGGCCGGTGGTGACCATCGTCTCGCAGGCCACGCGGCTCTTCGGATCGAGCGACAGGTAGGCGTCGAGGACGCCGTCGGAAATCTGGTCGGCCAGTTTGTCGGGATGGCCCATGCTGACCGATTCACTCGTGAACAGATACTTGCCTCGTGCCACGGCTGGAGCCTTGTGCTGAAGGGATGGGGAAGCCGGGCCCGGGGCCCGGCGACGGGAAACCCTCATTATCGGGAAGGCGGCAGGCTCGGCAACCCGCGCGGCGTGTCATTCGGCACCGGCGGCGGGTCGACCGCCGGCCGCCGCGGGAATCAGGTCGAGAACCATCCGGCCGGTGGCGGCCACGGCCCCCCGCTGTGCCGCCACGAAGCGGGCCGCGTTGTCGCCCAGGGCGGCCGCCCACGACGGCTCGTCGAGGCATCGTGCCACGAAGGCGGTGACGGCGGGGCCGTCGGCGACCACGACCGCCGCGTCGGCAGCCAGGAGGCGGGCGACTTCGTCGCGGAAGTTGCGGGTGTGCGGCCCGAACGAGACCGCCGCACCGTAGGCCGCAGGCTCGAGCATGTTCTGACCGCCGCGCTTGCCGTCGAGGCTGCCGCCCACGAAGGCGATCGCCGCGGTTCCCCACCAGCGGCCGAGTTCGCCGGTCGTGTCGCCGACGAGCACCCGGCCCGCCGCCGGCGGCGGGCCGTCCGTGAGGCGGCTCCGCAGCGTCCACTCGAGGCCCAGGCCGCCGAGCATCGTCGTGATGTCGGCGGTTCGTTCGACGTGCCGCGGCACGATCATCAGCCGCAGGCGGGGGTGGCGGTCGCGGAGGTCGCGATACGTCTGGGCCGCGAGCCGCTCCTCGGGATCCTGCGTGCTGCCTGCGAGGAACACCACGTCGTCGGCCGTGAATCCCGCCAGCCGCCGCAGCCGCTCCACGTCGGCCGCGTGTCGGTCGCCCCTCACGCCGTCGAACTTCATCGACCCGGTGACGGTGACGGCCCGGCTGCCGAGGGCCGTGAACCGGTCGGCGTCGGCCTGCGAACGGGCCAGCACCAGCGTCACCTGGCGGAGCATCCGGCGCACGAGCGGCCCGATGCGGCGGTAGCCCGCGGCGCTCCGCTCGCTCATCCGGCCGTTGGCGACGACGATCGGGATGCCGCGGCGTCGGACCCGCGAGACGAGCGTGGGCCAGAGCTCCAGTTCCCCGAGCACGAGCAGGTCGGGCCGCACGCGGTCGAGCACGCTGTCGACCGCCCAGGTGAAGTCGAGCGGGCAGGGGAACGAGCGGTCGGCCCCGAATCGCTTCGCCGCCACGTCCAAGCCGGTCGTCGTCGAGCTCGAGATCACGCAGTCGAGCGGGCGGCCTGCCGCCTCGGCCTGCCGCTGCAGTTCGTCGGCGAGCACGCCGAGCAGCTGCACCTCGCCGACGCTCACGCCGTGCAGCCAGATGCGGGCCGCACCGGCGGGCTTGCCGGCGACCGTGACGCGGCCCGTGAATCGCGTCCCCGGCGCCGCCACCGGACGGGCTCCCGACAGCCTCCGCCACACCACCCAGGGCAGCAGGGCCACCAACGCAACGAGGTAGAGAATGTCGAGGAGCATCGACGCTCGAAGCGAGACCGCGGGCGTTGGACGATCAGTCACGACCCCGCGACGCGGATGCCGTCCCTATCCTGCCGCCACGCCGCTCGATTTGCCGCAGCAGTTCTTGAACTTCTTCCCGCTGCCGCACGGGCACGGGTCGTTGCGGCCCACCCGCTGGCCGAGATTGCGGATCGGCTCCACCGGGCCGGCCTCGCCCCGCTGATCGGGCGGACCTCCCGCCGGCGGCTGTCCGCCCGGCTCCGAAGCCAGCGTGGCTGACGAGGCCTCGGCATGGATCGCGGCGGTCTCACGCCACGTGCTCCGCAGCGCGTCCTCCTCCACCTGCTCGATCCGGTAGACGATGTCGACCACCCGCTCGTCGATGCCCTTCCACATCAGGTCGAACGTCCGCATGCCCTCGCGCTTGTACTCGACCTTGGGGTCGACCTGCGCGTAGCCGCGGAGGCCCACGCTGCTCCGCAGGTGGTCCATGGCGAGGAGATGATCCTTCCAGGCATTGTCGAGGATCTGGAGGAGCACGGCCCGCTCCATCCGCCTCATCTCGTCCCGCGGCGAATCGCCCCGGGCATGCCGCCGTCGGCTCACCTCGACGAGCGTGGCCCGCAGCTGGTCGAGATCGGCCGAGGCCACGGCCTCCTCGGGAAGCGCGGGATCAAACCGCTCCCGCGCCCACGCGAGCAGCCCCTCGCGGTCGAGCCGCCGCGACCCGTCGGGCTGGCGGCCCGAGAAGTGCGCCAGGCCGACGAGCACCGGGTACTCCACCTCGCGGCGGTCGTAGACCTCGCGGGCGAGGTCCGCCACCCGGCTCTTGAAGGAGGCGGCGTCGAGCCCTGCCCGCTCCAGGGCCGCCACGTCCTCGTCGGGGATCGCGGCACCGAACCGCCACTCGGTCCAGCCCATGGCGGTGCGGAGGCCGAAGTCGGGGGCCAGGAACCGCGCCCCATCGGAGAGGTCGATCCGCTGCACCGCCTCGCGGGCCTTTTCCTGCAGCCACTCGCAGACGTCGGTGCGGCCGACCCGCTTGAGGTCGCGGTCGTTGACCGAGAGCTTCCAGCGGGCGTTGGCGAACGAGGCGAGGGCGCCCCAGTTCCACTCCGTCTCGTCCTCGCCGGCCGGCAGGTTCTCCTCCACCGCGTCGAAGATCTGCGCCTCCGCGTGGCGGACCGCCTCCTGCACCGCCACCCGCTCGGCCTCCTCAGGGGTCATGCCCCGGAAGTCCTTGCCTTCCAGCTCGCAGGCGAGCTGGCCGCCGGCCCATGTGGCGTAGGTCTGGCAGCCGTAATCCTTGTCGAGGAACGTGCCGATGTTCTGGTCGATCTGCCGCTCGACCATCTCCAGGATCATCTCGCGGCAGTCGGAGTCGGCGTCGGTCTGGTCGAGGATCCGCTGGCGGAAGCCGTAGACCCGCTTTCGCTGCTCGTCCATCACCTCGTCGTATTCGAGGAGGTTCTTGCGGACCTCGAAGTTGCGCTCCTCCACCTTCTTCTGGGCGGCCTCGACCCGCCGGGTCACCATCCGGCTTTCGATCGCCTCGCCATCCTGCATCCCGAGCCGGGTGAGCACGTTCTTCACCCACTCGCCGGCGAAGATCCGCATCAGGTCGTCTTCGAGCGAGAGGAAGAAGCGGCTCGAGCCCGGATCGCCCTGGCGGCCGCAGCGGCCGCGGAGCTGGAGGTCGATGCGGCGGGCCTCGTGACGCTCCGTGCCGATGATCTGCAGGCCGCCCATGGTGCGGACGAGTTCGCCCTCGGGCTTCATGTTCTCGCGGGCGGCGATCTCGGCGACGAGCGCCTCCCACTCGGCCCGCGGCACGTCGAGCCGCGTCGGGTAGGTGTCCTGGAGCTTCGCCCAGGCGAGCGTGTCGGGATTGCCGCCGAGGATGATGTCGGTGCCGCGGCCCGCCATGTTGGTGGCGATCGTGACGGCCCCGAGCCGCCCCGCCTGCGCCACGATTTCGGCCTCCTTCTTGTGGTGCTTGGCGTTGAGCACCTGGTGGTCGATGCCCCGCTTCTCGAGCAGGGCCGAGAGCCGCTCGCTCTTCTCGATCGACACGGTGCCCACCAGCACGGGCAGCCCCTTCCGCTGGATCTCCTTGATCTTCGCGTTCGGAATCCGCTCGGTCGTCCGCTCCCCCTTGGGCTCGAACTCGATCTCGCCGTCGAGGTCCTGCGTGATCCGGCCCACCTTCCAGGTGCCGTCGGTGAGGGCCACGGTGTCCCAGCGGTGGATCCGCTCCACCTCGTCGGCCACGGCCACCCACTTCTCCCGCTCGGTGCGGTAGATCACGTCGGGGTGGTTGATCCGCTTCATGCCGCGATTGGGCGGGATGGCGATCACGTCGAGCTTGTAGATCTTCCAGAACTCGGTGGCCTCGGTCATGGCGGTGCCCGTCATGCCGCCGACCTTCCGGTAGAGCTTGAAGAAGTTCTGCAGCGTGACGGTGGCGAGGGTCTGCGACTCCTCCTTGACCCGCACGCCCTCCTTGGCTTCGACGGCCTGGTGCAGGCCGTCGGACCACTGCCGGCCGGGCATCAGCCGTCCGGTGAACTCGTCGACGATCACCACCTCCCCCTGCTGCACCACGTAGTTCACGTCGCGCTTGTAGAGGTGATGGGCCTTGAGCGAGTTGTCGATGAGGTGCGGCCACTCCATGTTGCCGGCGGTGTAGAAGCTCTCCACGCCGGCCAGTTTCTCGGCCAGCCGCACGCCCTCCTCGGTGAGCGCGACGGTGTGCTCCTTCTCCTTGACCTCGAAGTGCTCGTCGGTCTTGAGCTGGCGGGCGATCTGGTCGGCCCGGGCGTACTTCGTGACGTCGTCGTGCGCCGGGCCCGAGATGATCAGCGGCGTGCGGGCCTCATCGACGAGGATGTTGTCGACTTCGTCGACGATCGCGAAGTTCAGCGGCCCCTGGGCCTGCTGCATGTGCTTGGGGAAGCGGTCGTCTCCGCGGGCCGCCATCCGCATGTTGTCGCGGAGGTAGTCGAACCCGAACTCGTTGTTCGTGCCGTAGGTGATGTCGCAGGCGTAGGCCTTCTGCCGCTCGCCCGACTCCATCCCCGACTGGATCGCGCCCACCGTGAGGCCGAGGCCGATGTACAGGGGCCCCATCCACTCCATGTCGCGGCGGGCGAGGTAGTCGTTGACCGTGACCACGTGCACGCCCTTTTCCTCGAGGGCGTTGAGGTAGGCGGGGAGCGTGGCGACGAGCGTCTTGCCCTCGCCGGTGATCATCTCGGCGATCGCGCCCGAGTGGAGCACCATGCCGCCGATCAGCTGCACGTCGTAGTGCCGCATGCCCAAAAACCGCTTGCCCCCCTCCCGGCACACGGCGAAGGCCTCCACGAGGATGTCGTCGAGGGTCTCGCCGGCGGCGAGGCGGCGGCGAAACTCGGCCGTCTGCCCGCGAAGTTCCGCGTCGCTCATCGCCGCGTAGGTGGGCTCGAGCGAGTTGATGGCCTCGATCTTGGGCTCGAGCCGGCGGAGGTAGCGGGCATTCGACGAGCCGAAGAGGCCGGTCAGGAACCGCTCCAGGCGGCCGCCGATGCCGGCAGCGCCGTTGGAGACCGATTCCCAGATGCGTTCGAGAGCTTCCATGGACTGGTGCGGAGGGTGGCTGCAGACGCGGAAAAAACGCGGGCCAACCTGTGATTGTCGCGGGAAAGACGCTCGGGGGTCAAGGCGACAGGCTGCGGCCGTGGAGCGGCGCCGTTCCGCCGAGGTGCGGCGTCAGCGGCAGCGGCTCCCGCCGCCGCGCGGGCGCATCACAGCCTCGATCCCCAGATTGGGCCCGGGGCGCGATTTCGGTGGATCGGACGAAGCCGCTCGAGTGCCGCGGCCTGGGGCGGCACCATCACCGGCGTGAAGCCGCCCCCGTGGGCGGTGGCGATCGCCACCAGGTTTCGATCGTAGTCCTGCTGCCTGCGGACCTTTTCGGGATCGACCTGGCCCGTCCTGCGGTCGAGCACGCCCTGCTGCATGCCGAAGGTATGGACCACGGCGCCGCCGAAGTCGGCCGCGGCGACCCGGTCGACGACACTCGCGGCGTGCTCGCCGTCGGACAGGAAGTAGATGACGTCGGCGTCGAGTCGGCCCGCGATCCTCACCGCCTCGTCGATTCCCTGGCCGCCGCCGCACATCTCGACGGTGGCCAGCCAGGACCGCAGCCGGGTCTTGTTCTCCGGGGATGCGGGCAGGAGCGATGCGGCCCGGTCGGGATGGAACATGGGATAGGCGGCGTCGCTGAAGAACACCACGAAGAACGACTGCTCGGGCCGCAGGGCATCCACCGCCCGGGCCACCTCGTCGAGCACCACGTGGAAGCCGCCGTCCCGATAGCTGTTGGAGTTGTCGCAGACGAAGCAGACGGTCTGCCCCTGGCCGCTGCGGCCGAAGAAACCGCTGTTTCCGGCGGTGCCGCCGCCCGTCGCCCCCCTGCCGCGGCCCGCTGCTGCGTTCTCGGCGCCGCTGCCCCCGATGTCGGCGAGCATGTCGACCGCATCGAACGACACCGGCGACACCGCCGCGAGGTCGGCGGCCGGGGCGGCGTCGAAGGCCGCCGTCTCGATGGCGTCTGCCGTGACCGCGAGCGCATCGACGGCGGGAGCCGCGTCCAGCGTGGGCTCTTCCGCGGCGGCCTCCGGGGCATCGGCCGTGAGTTCGACCGGCTGCAGGTCGTCGACAAAGGCCTCCTCGTGCGAGCCGAGCGTGAGCACGGGCCTCTTTGGCCGCGCCTCCGCGGCCACGAAGATCAGGGCGAGCACGAGCATCGCCGCCACGTTCACCGCGACGCTCACCACGGCCGGCATGAGCGGCCGAAGTCGACGGTTGCCATCCCGGGCTGCGGCCGGCCGCGGCACAGCGGCTCCTGTCGTCGCGGGTCGCGACCGCTTCGGCGCCGGACGCGACGGCCGCGTGTGGGTGCGGGCATGCGACGCCCGCGCGGAGCCGTCCGAGCGCGGCCGGGATCCGGGCACCGCCTGCCGCCGGTTGACGGGCGGCGCCGTCACGGCTGCCGTCGCGGCGGCGAGGTCGGCGACCGACGTGGTGACGTCGGCCACGCGGTCGGCCAACGCCGGCGGCACCGCGGTGCTGCCGTCGCCCACCAGCCCCGCCAGTTCCGCGGCCCGCTCCGAGATGCGGCGGCCGAGGTCGGCCAGCTCGCCCAGCACGGCCGCCATTCGTGACTCATCCCGGGGCATCAGTGGGCTCCTGTTTGCATGGCGGGGTGCAGTGCGAGGCGGCTGCAGGAAAGCGTCATGGGCCGCCGGGCACCCCACCGTATCACTGGTCTCACCCCTCCCCAAGCAACGGGCGCGCGGCTGGTGTCCGGGCCGGTGTGCAGCGGGGTCGCCGTGACATCCCCGGACTTTTGCGGAACGCACGGCACCCCGGCTATTCTCGGCCCGATGTCACCCGCCGAGATTCAGCACTCCGAATCCGCTCGTGCCCCGCTCGGCGTGGGCCGTGACGTGACCGGCCGCCTGCTCTTTCTGGGCACGGGCACCAGCACCGGCGTGCCGCTCGTCGGCTGCGGCTGCGAGACCTGCACCAGCGATGATCCCCGCGACGTGCGGACGCGGACCAGCGCGGTCCTCGGCCTGCCCGGCGGTCACCTCCTGATCGACACCACGCCCGACCTCCGCCTGCAGCTGCTCCGGGAGCGGATCGGCCGCATCGACGCCGTGGTCTACACCCACGATCACGTGGATCATGTGTATGGCCTCGACGATCTGCGGCCGCTCTGCTTTGCGACCGGCCGCTCGGTGCCGCTCCACTGCACGGAGCGGGTGGAGAACCGGATCCGCAAGGCCTTCGACTATGCGTTCGCCCCCGGCCCGCCGCTGGGCGGCGGCGTGCCCAAGGTGACGTTCGAGCGCATCACGGCCGCTCCCTTCGACCTGCTCGGCGTTCGCGTCACGCCGCTGCCGCTGCGGCACGGCGTGTTCGACGTGTTCGGGTTCCGGATCGGCAACGTCGCCTACTGCACCGACACGAACTTCATTCCGGACGAGACCTGGCCGCTCCTGCAGGGGCTCGACGTGCTGGTGCTCGACTGCCTGCGGGCGCGGCGGCATCCCACGCACTTCTGCGTGGAGGAGTCGCTGGCGGCGGCGGCACGCGTGGCCGCGAAGCGGACGCTCTTCGTGCACATGGCCCACGATGTGCGGCATGCCGCGCTGGCCGCCGAGCTGCCGGCGGGGGTGGAGTTGGCGGTGGACGGCCTCGAGGTGCCGTTGACGTAAGCGCCGCCCGGGCGTCGTCGGTGCAGGCTGTACGTCTGCACCCGCGGAGAACGGCGGCTTTCCGCAGCCGCGGGCGTGCAGCCTGCGGAATGCGGGTTGTCGCTCGAAACGCCCCGCTCACCGCGCGGTTGCCTTTGCCCTGTCGATCAGGAAGTCGACCAGTTCGGCACTCCGGAAAAACCCTTCCCAGAAGGAGTGGCCCTGGTCCTTCGCCACCACGAGCGTCACCAGGTCGCCCCGGCCCGCGGCCTCGTAGCGACGCTTCAGCTCCGCGGAGTTCGGATCGAGGGGCACGACGGTGTCGGAGTCGCCGTGAATGATCCAGAAGGGCACGCCGCCGTTCGCCGCCACCTCGATCCGCTCGATGGGGCAGAGGTTCTCCGCCCGCGCCGCAAGGTCCGCGGGAGCGAGTCCGTAGGCCGCCGCCGCCTTCTCGACACCGGGATACGTCCGCCAGTCATAGACCGGATAGATGCCACCCACACCCGCGGTGAGATCCGGATGGGCGATCGCCCAGGCGCCCGCCCACAGCCCGCCGCGGCTGCGGCCGAGAATCGCGGGCTTCGCGGAGTAGCCGCGGCGGACCATGTCCGCGTGCAGCGCCTCCATCGTGCGGACCGACGTCGGCGACCCATACGACTCGCCCGAGTCGATGCCCGCCACCGCCACGCCGGCCCGCGTGAACTGCTCGTGCATCCAGCGCTCGGCCTCGTCCGGATAGGGGGCGAGCGTCGGGGCGTACATGATCCAGGGCCTCGGTCCCGGCGCTGCGTCGGCAGCCGCCGAGAAGACGAAGGCCGTGTGTCCTTCCACGGAGAACACCTCGCCCGGCACGACGAGCGTCTTCGTGGGACCGGCCGCGGTCGCGGCTGAAACCGCGGACACGGCCAGCAGGGCGGTGAGCAGTCGCGTGGGCACCGGAAGCCTCCTGATACGGCTCACACGTGAGCCTCGCGCATTCGTGAGGCTCGGGGCTGCCCACGCCCGTCGCCGGACGTTCGCGTCGGGCATCCTACCCGACGCTCACTCGGATGCCGCGATCGCTGCGCCATCGTGGCTTCGCCGACCAATCCGCCGACGGCGGATCGGTGCCCGGGCATGCGCCGGCTCTCAGGCATGGGCAGCCCCTCGCCGAGATTCCCGGAGCCGCGGGCTTGCAGCCTGCGGAATCCGGCGGGCCGCGGTGTGCAACCGACGCGCGAGCATCACGTGGAGTCCATATGGATGAGGGTGGCAGCGGGATGGGATCAGCAGTGAGCAGGCACAGGGATCAGGCGGCCGCGTGCGACAGGGCCGCAAATCCCGCGAGCAGGGCCGCAGCCGCCCCCGAGTCGAGGGCCTGCTCGGCGAGAACGCGGGCCGCCCGCTCGTCGGCCGCCCGGCCGGCCGCCCAGAGGACGGCCGCAGCATTGAGCACGACCACGTCGCGTCGCGGTCCACGTTCGCCACCGAGCACCGCGCGGATGGCGGCGGCGCTGTCGCTCGGCCCCGCAACCTCGAGGTCGGCCAGCGCCTGCGGCGGCAGGGTCGAGAGCCCGAAGTCTTCGGGCGTCCACGCGAAGCGGCGGCTGCCGTCAGGCGTGACGTCGATCACGTCGGTCGGGCCGAACAGGCTCACCTCGTCGAAGGCCCGCACCGCGTCGCTGCCGACGTGTCCCGACACCACCACGGCCCGCCGGGCTCCGAGCAGCCGGGCCGCCGCCGCGAGCGGCTCGCGGGCTGCCGGTCGGCCGACGCCGATCACCTGCACGCCGGCGGCGGCCGGATTGCACAGTGGTCCCACGAGGTTGAATACGGTCGGCCGGCCGAGGCCGCGGCGCAGCGGGCCGACTCGCGCCATCGCCGGGTGGTGCACGGGAGCCAGGCAGAAGCAGATGCCCAGTTCGCCGAGGCAGCGGCCGCTCAGGTCCGGCGATGCATCGACCGTGACACCCAGATGCTCGAGCACGTCCGCCGAGCCGGTGCGGCTGGAGACGGCGCGATTGCCATGCTTGGCCACGGGCTGCCCGGCCGCCGCCACCACCAGGCCCGCGGCGGTGGAAATGTTGAACGACCCGGAACCATCGCCGCCGGTGCCGCAGGTGTCGGCCACGAGCGGCAGACCATGCCGCACGGGCAGCATGCGGCCACGGAGCGCCGCCGCGACGCCGGCGATCTCCTCCGCCGACTCTCCCGCATCGGCGAGGGCCACCAGCCAGCGGCCGAAGGCGTCGAGGTCGACCGTGCCGGCGAGCACCGCGTTCACGAGCCGCTCGACATGGTTCGCCGGACGGTGTTGCCCGGCGCGGAGGCCGGCCGTCCAGCCGTCGACGTCGATTCCCTCCGGATCGGCGGAGGTGGCCGGCGAGTCGCTCATGGAAAACGGCGGGGTGCGGGCCGACGGGCCGGGTTTTTGGATAGGATGATCGCGTTCGACGGCCGGCCAATGAGGCCGCCGCCGGGATGACAGCGTACCCGAGGATCGAGGATCGCCGCCGCCGTGCCGCCGCCCACGCCCCGCAAGGTGATCATCGACTGCGATCCGGGCATCGATGACGCCGCCGCCCTCGCGATGGCCCTGTTCGATCCCCGCCTGGAGGTCGTGGCGGTGACGGCCGTCGGCGGGGGCGTGCCGCCCGACGTGGCCACCGCCAATGTGCAGTCGGTGGTCGCGCTCCTCGATCCCCCGCGGCTGCCGCGGCTCGGCGCGGCCGCCGACCAGGTGCCTGCCACCCCCCCGCACGCGCTGCACGGCGCCGACGGTCTCGGGGGGGCGGACCTGCCGCGGGTGCAGCTGCACGGCGGGCACCAGGCCGAGAAGGTGATCTGGGAAAGCATCCGGGCGCATCCCCGCGAGGTGACGATCGTCTGCCTCGGGCCGCTCACGAACGTGGCCCGGGTGTTCAAGCGGGATCCATCGGTCGTCGAACTCGTGGCGGGGCTCGTGGTGTCGGGCGGCACCGTGCATGCCTCAGGCAACGCGTCGGCCGTCGCCGACGCGAACTTCTATGCCGACCCGCAGGCGGCCAGGCACGTGATCCGCGAGCCGGTGGCGAAGACGCTCGTGCCGCTGGAGACCAGTTCGCAGGTGCTGCTCGGCTTCGAGATCCTCGAGCAGCTGCCCCGCGAGTTCACGCGGGCGGGCCGGCTCCTGCGGCGGATGCTGCCCCACGCCTTCCGCGCGCATCGGCAGATCCTCGGCAGCGAGGGGATCTGGCTCCACGACGCCGTCAGCCTCGTGGCGGTCACGAATCCCGGCCTCTTCGAGCGGACGAGCGTGGTCGCCGACGTGGAGACGACGGGCGAGCTCACCGCGGGCATGCTGGTGGTCGACCGCCGCCAGACCCGCCAGGAGCGGCCGAACTGCGAACTGCTCGTCGGCTGCGATGCCGCAGCGGTGACCGACTGCATCCTCCGCGGGTTCGCCGCGGCCGCGGCTGCCACCTGATCCGCCTTTCGTGGTTCGCGGACGCCGTCACCGTGGCCCGCGGCGGAGATCGCGGCCGTCACTCGAAGTCGCGGCGGCTCGCCACCTTCATCCGCACGGGAATCCGCTCCCCGCCGCGGAAGATCACGAGGTCGACGACGCTGTCGAGCGGCGTCATGCCCACCAGGCTGATCAGGTGGTCGTCGTCTTCCACGGGCCGGCCGTCGTACTCCAGGATCACGTCGTTCGGGCGGATGCCGGCGGCGTCGGCCGGGGCGTTCGGGGTGATGGTCTCGACCCGGGTGCCCACCGGCCGCACGAGCCCGAGCCGGTCCGCCTCGTGCTGCTCAAACCTGCTGTCGAGCGCGACGCCGAGGTAGGCCCGCGGCACGATGCCGTGCTGCACGAGCTGGCGGGCCACGTACACCACCATCGGGATCGGAATCGCGAACGCGATCCCCTCGTTGCCGCCCGAACTGCTCGCGATCGCCGTGTTGAGCCCCACCACCTCGCCCCGCAGGTTCACCAGCGGTCCGCCGCTGTTGCCGGGGTTGATGGCGGCGTCGGTCTGGATGAAGTCCTGGAACTTCACGCTGCCTTCGCCGAGCTCGAGATCCCGCCGGCCCTTGCCCGAGACGATGCCGAGCGTCACCGAGTGGGCGAGGCCGAAGGGGCTGCCGATCGCGACCACCGTGTCGCCGATCCGCACCGTGTCACCGTCTGCCAGCCGGGCCGGCTGCAGGTCGTCGGCGTCGATCTGCAGCACGGCGATGTCGGTGCCGGGGTCGGCCCAGAGCCGCGTCGGGGTGATCTCCCGACCGTCTTCGAGGCGGATCGTGATGTCTTCCAACGCCGCCCGGGCGATCACGTGGCGATTGGTGATCACGACCGTGTTTTCCGCCACCTGGGCGATCACGCCCGACCCGGCGTCATTCTCGGTCGTCCGGCCGCGACGGGGCCGGGCGAGGGGCTTGGTGGCGTCGATGTGCACGACCGCGGGGCGGAGGAGGTCGGTGAGCCGGCGCAGGTGACGGCCCTGCGCCTCGAGCACCTCGGCATCGCGGGCCACCTGCGCGTAGGCCCGCTCGCGATCCGCGGCCGACATCCGCACGGCCTGCGTCGGATCGATCCGCAGGTCGCGGCGGACGACGCCCGGATCGACCGGCGCCAGCGGCGGCTCGTCTCCCTGCGCCGTGGAGGCGGCCAGCAGCAGGCAGGCCGGAAGCAAGACGTGCAGGCGGTGGGGGCTCATGGAGAAACCATCGCGGGAAGCCGGAGGCCCGGGGGCTTCCGCAGCATATCCCGCGACGGTTTCAGGATTCCAGTTCGCCGCTCACCGTCTCCTCGCCGGCCTCGGAGCCGCCGTAGCCCCGGTGCGTCTCGAGGGAGCCGCCGGACCGCTCCAGGTCGCGTTGGCACTCGATGCACATCGTCGCGTACGGCAGCGCGTGGAGGCGGGCCATCGGAATCCGACCCCCGCAGACCTCGCACTGGCCGTACTTGCCCGCCTTCATCCGCTCGAGGGCGTTCTCGATGTGCGCCAGTTCACGGCTCTCCACCTCGGCGAGCTGCGAGCTGATTTCGTCCTGCGCCGAGTCGTAGGCGGCGTCGATCACGTCGCCCGGCGACTCACTCCGCAACTCCTTGAGCAGCGACAGGTCTCCGGCCAGCGCGCTCCGCAGCGCGTCGCGCCGCTTGACGAGAATGGCCCGGAGGCCGAGAAGCGAATCTTTGCGTGCCATGACTGCCGTCCTTGCCCCGGCGGGGCGGTGTGACCCGGCCGGATCCACCCCGGCCGCAGCAAATACTACGGAGGGGGCGGCGGGATGGTTCACGCTGGGAAAATCGGCACGTCTGGGAGGGGAAATGCAGCGAACCGCGATCCCGACACTCCGCGAAAGCGGGGCAAGGTTTACGGCCGCTCGGGCCGAGGTGCCGGAGCGATCGGGATCTGCACCTCGGCATACTTGAGCACCCCCGGCACGAACGGGCTGTTGTATGCAAGCGTTCGGGGCGGGCCCGCCGCCACCCACTCGGGGTGCTCTGCCAGCCAGGCCCGCAGCCGGTCCGCGAAATCGACGAACCGGTCCTCCCGGTACGAGCCGCGGACGCCGAGCGAGACGACCGTGGTTTCCGCCACATCCTCCACGAGCACGTTCGGATCGGCGGGATCGGGTCCGGGAACGCCGGTCTGGGCCGAGCCGTACAGGAACGCCATCGACGCCGTTCCGGCCGCCCCGCCCTCGCCCTCGCCCTCGGCCATCTCCATCTCGACCGGCGCCGTCATGGCGATCTCGTTCCGCTCGATGTGGCGAAAGAGCTTCATGAACGAGCCGTCGTTGCCGCCGCCCGAGCCGCGAACGCGGGCCAGACGATGAGCGGGGTACGTCTTCACGATCACCTCGCCGACCGGGCCCGGCCCGGGAAAGCCCGCCGGCAGCTTCGCCTCGGAGATCATCATCGGCTTGCGCACGGCATCCTCCGCGAGCAGGGGCGGGGTCAGGGCGAGGATGACGGCGACGGCGAGGAATCGCATCGGGAGGCTCCTGTGGCGACCATCATAGACGGCCGGCGGCCGGCGCGAATGCGTCCAGCAGCCGCCAGACGCCGAGCACGTCGTCGCGGGTCGTGGTGGCGCCTCCGATCGCGAGCCGGATGACGAACCGCCCGTTCACGACGGCATGCGTCAGGAACGTCCGTCCGCTGGCGTTCACGCGATCGAGCAGGCTGCGGGTGGCCGCATCGCCCGACGCCAGGCTGCAGCAGACCAGCGCCAGGCTCGGTGGCACGACGAGGTCGAAGCGGGGGTCGGCGGCGACCTGCGCGGCAAACTCGCCGGCCCACGAGACATGCCGACGGATGTGGTCGCGGATCGCGCTGGCGCCGATCATGCGGAGCGTCATCCAGAGCTTCAGGCTGCGGAAGCGGCGGCCGAGGGGCACCTGCCAGTCGCAGTAGTCGATCACGTCGCCCGAGTCGCTGGCGGGGTTTCGCAGGTACTCGGGCTTCATCGACAGGGCGGCCACGAGGGGGCGTCGGTCGGCCACCCAGAGCGCATGGCAGTCGAAGTTGACGAGCAGCCACTTGTGCGGGTTGAAGCCCCAGCTGTCGGCCGCGTCGCTGCCGGCCGTGATCGTGTCGCGGTGCTCGGGGCAGATCGCGGCCGCTCCGGCCCACGCGGCGTCGACGTGGAGCCAGGCCGCGTGCCGGCGGGCGAGCGCAGCGATCTCGGGGACGGGATCGACCGCTCCGCAGGCCGTGGTGCCCACGGTGGCGGCGACGAAGAAGGGCCGGCGGCCGGCGGCAGCGTCGGCCTCCATGGCGGCCGCGAGGCCGGTGGCGTCCATGCGGCCGAGGGTGTCCACCGGAATCCGTCGCAGCCACTCCCGGCCGATGCCGGCGATGCCCACGGCCTTCTCCACGCTCGAATGGGCCGCGACGCTGGCGTAGGCGACCAGGGGCGCGGAGTGCTGGGCGAGGCCGGCGGCGTTGGTTGCCTGGGCCGTCGCCCGTTCGCGGGCGGCCACGAGTGCCACCAGCGTGCCGCTCGATGCGGAATCCTGGATCACGCCGCCTCCGGGGCCGGTGCTGGAAAACCTCGCCGGCAGGCCGAGGAGCTCGCGCAGCCAGTCGAGCACGTGGGCTTCGAGCTCCGTGCAGGCCGGCGACGTGGCCCACTGCATGCCCTGCACGCCCAGGCCCGCCGAGAGCAGTTCGCCAAGCACCGCGGGGCTGCTCGAACTCGCTGGGAAGTAGCCGAAGAAGGCCGGATGCTGCCAGTGGAGCAGGCCCGGCACGATCAGGTGGTCGAGATCGGCGAACACGCGGCCGAGCGGCTCCGGCTCCTCCGGTGCCCCCGGCGGCAGGGCGGCGCGGAGGTCGCCCGGGGAGACGCTGGGTGAGACGGGACGCGCCGGCAGCGAGGCCAGATAGTCGGCGATCCAGTCGACAACGGCGTGGCCGTCACGACGAAATCGATCGGGGTCGAAGGCGGGCGCGGAGTCAGGCATCGGCGGCCATCATCGTAGCCTGCGGAACTCGGCCGCCTGACGGCCACGTCATGGGGCTGTGCCGTGGGCCGTCAGCACCAGCCGCCGCGGACCGCCGCGATCACGGTGCTCGCAGAGGTAAATCCCCTGCCAGGTGCCCAGCCTCAGGCGACCGTCCGTGATCGGGATCATGACCGCGGCGCCGAGCATGGAGCACTTCACGTGGGCCGGCATGTCGTCGGGCCCCTCGCAGGTGTGCACGTAGGGCAGGTCTTCCGGCGCGATCGCGGCGAACGCCATTTCCAGGTCGCGGGGCACGTCGGGGTCGGCGTTCTCGTTGATGGAGAGGCTCGCGGAGGTGTGCTGGATGAAGACGTGGAGCAGCCCGACGCGAAGCTCGGGCATGTCGCGGAGCGCGGCCTCGATCTCCGCCGTGATCAGGTGAAAGCCGCGTTGCCGCGGCGCGAGCCGGAGGTCGGTCTGAAACCACTCCATCAGTCGCCGCTCCGAAAGCACCACAGGATCCCGTCGTCGGAGGCGAGGACCACGCGGCCCGCCGCAACCGTCGCCCCGCCGCCGAAGCCGCCGCCGGCGTCGAACTCCCACACGACTCCGCCGGTCGCCGCGTCGAGCCCTGCGATTCGGCCGGCCGAGTCGGCGACGATGGCGACGGGCCGGGCAGCCGCTCCCTCCGGACCCGTCATGGTCGCCACGGCGGGAGACGCCTCGACGCGGCCGCGCATCGGCTGCTTCCAGGCTCGCGATCCGTCGGCTGTGGAAAACCCCTCGATCGCCCTGCCACGGAAGCCGACGATCGCGAGACCGGCTGCGAGCGCCGCGCTCGAGCGATACGACTGGCCGGCGGCGGAGGCCGCCGCCCGCCACGCCACCTCCGCCTTGACGACGTCGATCGCGAAGAACACGCCGCCCTCGGTGCCGAAAAACACCCGGTCGCCCTGGCTCGCGGGCGTCGTGCCGGTCGGACCGTCGATCGGCACCGCGGCCGTCTCCGTTCCCGTCGCCACGTCGATCACGTGCAGCCTGCCGTCGCAGCCCGCGAGAAACACGCGGTCGCCGGCGGTGGTCCGGGCGACGGTGGGGGAGCAGCGGATCTGGTCGGCGATCTCGTGTCGCCAGAGCAGTTCTCCGGTGAGCAGGTCGAGGCAGACGAGCGACGCATCCTGCGAACCGACGAGCACGCGGCCACCCGCCGGTTCTTCGAGGATCGTCGGGCCTCCCGAAACCTCGCCCTGCATCTCGTGCGACCAGCGGACCGCGCCGGAACCGGCGTCGAAGGCCCGCACGACACCGGCGTCGTCGCCCACCACGACGATGGACGTGTCACCGCCGCGGCCCACCGCTGCGGCCGACGAAAAGCCGGCGTCCGGCGCCGTGAACGACCAGCGATCCGTGCCGTCGGCGAGTGCGACGGCGTGGAAGGTGCCGTCGAGATCCCCCACGTACACCACGCCGCCGGCAATCACGGCCGCGGCGCCGAACGCGGTGCCGTCGAACTCGCGATGCCAGGCCTCGACGAGCGGCAAGCCGAGGCCGGCCGCCGACACGCCCGTGCCCTCGACGCAGCCGCGGGCCATGGGCCAGGCGTCCGCCGGCGCGGTGGCGGGCTCGTCGGCCCGCCCGCAGACGCCGACCGCCACGGCCGCGAGGACGGCGACGACCGCCTGCCGCCGGCCGCTCATCGTGCCGCCTCGTAGAGCCCCGCCAGGTCGGCGGCCGTGACCAAACGCGGGTTGAACCCCGCCGTCCACTGCGTCGCGGCCGCCGCCGCCAGTGCGGGGATGTCGGGGCTGTCGAGGCCGCAGGCGGTGAGAGAGGTCTTCATCCGGGCGGAGGCGAGCAGGCCGGTGAGCCAGTCGGCGAGCGTGGAGCCCGATTCGTCGGCCGTGGCCGCGATCGCCACGTCGTCGAGGAGGTCGGCGTAGCCGCGGCCGCACGCCGGCCCGTTGAAGCGGACCACGTGCGGCAGCATCACCCCCACCGCCTGCCCGTGCACCACGCCGTGCGCGGCGGTCAGCGGGTTGGCCAGGGCATGGACTGCGCCGAGCATCGAGTGCTCGATCGCGAGGCCCGCCAGCGCCGCACCGAACTGCACGGCCGAGCGGGTGGCGATCGTGCCGCCGTCGGCCGTGACGCCCGGCAGGCTCGTCGCCAGCAGCCGCCACGCCTCACGGGAGAACGTCCGCGACGCCGGCGTGGCCGCGGTGCTCACGTGGCTCTCCACGGCATGCGCCAACGCGTCCACGCCCGTGATCGCGGCCAGCGACGGCGGCTGCGTGAGCGTGAGGTTCACGTCGAGGATCGCCACGCGGAACGCCGCCCGCGGGTCGCCGCAGGCCATCTTCATGCCGGTCTCGTTGTCGGTGATCAGGGCGAACGACTGCGTCTCGCTGCCGGTTCCCGCCGTCGTGGGCACGGCGATCGAAGGCAGCATCGGCCCCGTGGCGGTGCCGCGGCCGCGGTAGTCCCGCATCCGGCCGCCGCAGGAGAGCAGAAAGTTGATCCCCTTCGCGCAGTCCATCGAGCTGCCGCCGCCGAGGCCCACGAGCAGGTCCGGCCGGAACGCCCGGGCCACCGCCGTGCCGGCCTCGACCTCCGACGACGACGGGTTTTCCGCGAACCCGGAGAACACCTCGGTGGCAAGGCCGGCGGCGTGGAGCGACTCGATGCCGTCGGCCGTGTGGCCGAACTCGATGATGCCCGGGTCGCTCGTCACCAGCACCCGCGTCGCTCCGAGCTCGCGGGCCAGGTCGCCCAGCCGGCGGATCGAGCCCGGTCCGACGATGAGCCGGGTCGGGGCGGAAAACGTGAACGAGAGCGGGTCGGGCGTGTGCACGGCGCGGGTCACCCGGCGGCAGCCGGCATCTGGAGGGCCCGCGACCGGTAGAGGAAGTCGATGATGTTGCCCTCGTGCGGCTGCAGCCAGTCGAGCTTCGTGGTGGGGATCGGGCCGAGGTTGAGCCGGTCGATGTGCGTGCAGTCGACGAGCCGATCGGTGAACGCGGGATCGTTCGTGATCGCCGAGCAGACGAGTGTCGGCCCGATCGCGTCGAGCATCCGTGCCTGCGGGCACTCCACCACGCTCACGAACGGAAACATGTATTCGGCCTTGGCGATCTCGGGCTCCGGGCTCGTGCAGTGCACGACGGTGGGCCGCAGCCAGCCGCACCGTTCGCCCTCCACGAAGCGGTCGCCGTACGCCGCGGTGATATGCGTGACGCCGGGGGTCTTGAGGCCGCCCTCGATCTGGCCCCAGATCGCCTTGGCGGCACCGGGAATCGTGAACGCGGCGAGCCTGGCGTCGGGATCGTCGGGCGGCTTGACCTCGATCGGCCCGAGCCGCTCCGCGATCGCCTCGGCGATCGCCTTCGTGTGGCGGCTGGCGTAGATCGCCGAGGCGTTGATGCACCCTCGGCCGCTGTTGATCGCCACGCTCTCGCACATCACGTCGAGATGCCGCCGCCAGTCGTCGACGCAGTCGTCGCCGAGGACGATCTTGGAGAATCCGGGGCCGTGCACCTGCACGCCGGGGTTGCTCCGATACTGCTCGACCGTCTTCGCGCTGCCGAAGATCATGCTCCGGCGGCAGCCCGCGAGGATGCCCGCCCCCACGTCGGTGGTCCCGGGGTAGAGCCCGATGGCCTCGGCCGGGATGCCGGCCTCCACCATCGCGGCCGCCATCCTGTAGGGCGTCCATGGCTCCTGGCTGCCCGGCTTCATCACGAGCCCCACGCCGAGCGCGATCACCGGCAGCCAGAGCGTGTGCACGCCGGGCGAGTTCGACGGCAGCACGAGGCCGAGCACCGGCGACTGCGCCTGGTAGCTGACCGTCACGCCGCGGTGCTCGACGCCGTATCCCTTCCAGAGAACCTGCGTGTCGAGGCCGCGGGAGAGGGCGTCGAGAATCCGGTCCATGTTGGAGAGCACGAACATGTTCTTCTGCATGTTGGCCCGGCAGAGGCTCTCGGGCAGCCCGGTCGTGGCCGACTGGCACTTCACGAAGTCGTCGGGCGACTGCTTCGTGTCGCCGACCGTGACGGTGCCATTGGCGTAGAGGGTGCCCGCCGTCTGCAGCCGCTCGACGATCTCCTCGGGGTCGATGGCCAGCAGCGCCTTCCGGGCCTGCCCCGCCTTCTGCAGGTCGCGTCCCACGAGCGCGCCGCCCACCTGGCTCACCTCGGCGACCGGCTGCCCGGTGAGGAAGTGAACGAGCGTCTCCCGTTCGAGCGATTCATAGGGCTTGCCGAAACGCCAGGCGGGCAGATGCATGGGCGGATCTCTTCCGGAGCGCGGTGGTCGGACGGCTGGATTCTAGCCGATTGGCTGCTGCCGCGATGCGGGCGTGCGGCCGGCTCGTCGCGCGGCTCGGGGCTGCTTCGTAGCCGCGGGCTTGCAGCCTGCGGTGCACGGACCCTGACTTCATGCCTGGGGTGGTTCATGCTGGTGGACGGACGTTCGTGCGGCTCGGGTCTGCCCGTGCCATGTCGCCGGACGTTCGTGGATGCCCTCGTGGCATCCACTCACTCGGATGCCGACTGTGCTCCGCCATCCTGGCTGCGCGTGTCGGCATACGCCGGCTCCATGGCACGGGCAGCCCCTCGCTGGGAATGCTTCGTAGCCGCGGGCTTGCAGCCGGCGGTGCATGCCGACCCCCGCGAAGCGAGGCAGGATGCCGAGGCATCGCGTGTATCCTGCCCCGCCGCAGGAAGCGGCGGCCGTCGGCCCAGCGAACCCTTGGCGTTCGCCACGGCCGACCCCAG
>JBJTQP010000138.1:0-13775 GCA_046075685.1 Planctomycetaceae bacterium
CCGATCGAGTGGAAGCCCGGCCCCGCGGGCACCGCGTCCTACGCACTCGTGCTCTGGCACGAGGCGCCCGACCAGGTGAAGAGCTACTGGGTGGTCCACGGGATCCCGGGCTCGGTCACGTCGCTGCCCAAGGGATCGAGCGAGGTCGGCACCATCGGCCTCAATGGCAAGCGAAAGCGCGGCTACGACCCGATGTGCTCGAAGGGGCCGGGGAAGAAGGACTACCACGTCACGGTGTGTGCGCTCTCGGCGCCGCCGATACTGCCCGCCGACGGCGACACCCGCGAGGCCCTGCTGGCCGCGATCGCCGGCACGACGCTCGCCGAGGGCACGCTGACGTTTTCCTACGAACGGGCGGGGACGCGATGAGCCCCCTGGGCACGGCCCTGCTGGCCTGCGCTGTTGCCTTCGGCGTGGCCCCGGCGTCCGCCGCGCCGCACCGCCCACCAAACGTCGTCCTGATCCTGATGGACGACATGGGCTGGCGGGACGTCGGCTTCATGGGCAACGAGTTCGCGGAGACGCCGCACCTCGACCGGCTGGCGAAGCGGGGCCTGGTGTTCACGCAGGCCTACGCCAGCGCCCCCAACTGCGCGCCCACGCGGGCCTGCCTGATGTCGGGGCAGTGCACGCCCCGGCATGGCATCTACACCGTGGTCGATCCGCGGCAGCCGCCGGGCTCGCCGTGGCACAAGCTCCGCGCCGCCGACAGCCGCTCCGACCTCGCCCCCGAGATCGTCACGCTGCCGGAGGCGCTCCAGGCCCGCGGCTATGCGACGGCCTTCTTCGGGATGTGGAACCTCGGCCGCGGCCGAACCGGGCCGGTCACGCCCGGCGGCCAGGGCTTCGAGACCGTGGTCTTCCCCGAGAATCTCGGCTTCGCGAAGGACGCCTACGTCGACGGCGACGGCAACCAGCTCTCCGACCGGCTCACCGACGAGGTGCTCCGCTTCATCGAGCGGCAGAAGGCGGGCCCCTTCTTCGTGTATCTCGCCGACCACGCGATCCACGCTCCCTACGATCCGGAGCCTGACCTGCTGGCGAAGTACGAGCGGAAGGCGGTCGCGGCGGGCGACGAGCGGAACGACGCGGCCCAGGCCGCCACGATCGAGGCGGTCGACCGCAACGTGGGGCGGATCGTGGAGCGGCTCGGCCGGCTCGGCCTCGCCGACGACACGCTGCTGATCTTCACCAGCGACAACGGCGGCACCTCGCGATCCACGCCACCGCTCAAGGGGGGCAAGGGAGAACTCTTCGAGGGCGGCATCCGCGTGCCGTTGGTGATCGCCGGTGCCGGGGTGGCGAAACCCGGCACGACGTGCGACGTGCCCGTCGCGAGCATCGACTTCTATCCCACCCTCGTCGACCTCGCCGGTGGCACCCCCGGCAGGCAGCTCGACGGCGCGAGCCTCGCGCCGCTCCTCCGGGGCGGCGCGGTCGCTCGCGAGCGACTTTTTTGGCATTTCCCGTGCTACGTCGGCCGGGCGACGCCGGCGAGCGCCGTCCGCGAAGGCCGCTACAAGCTCGTCGAGTTCTTCGAGGACGGCGGTCATGTGGAGCTGTACGACCTCGAGGCCGACCCCGGTGAACGCACCGATCTCGCGCGGACGAAGCCCGAGCAGGCGGCCAGACTCGCCGGCGCATTGCACGCCTGGCAGCGGGAGACCGAAGCGGCGCTGCCCTCCGGGGCGAATCCGGCCTACGACCCGCATGCCGAGCGGCCACGTGGAGGGGGGCCGAAAGCCGACCGC
This sequence comes from Planctomycetaceae bacterium, assembly GCA_046075685.1. Taxonomy (GTDB): domain Bacteria; phylum Planctomycetota; class Planctomycetia; order Pirellulales; family UBA1268; genus QWPN01. The sequence continues at coordinate 1,752 of JBJTQP010000138.1, forward strand.
GGCCGTCGCGGAAGGCGATGACGGCCCACCCAAGGCACCGCGGCCCGTGAGTGTCGCCCTGACGGATGTTTCTCACGGGTTTGCAAGGTGCACGTCGCAGGATGGTCGCTGCGGGGCGAAGAACCGGCTTTGGCGAACCGCACTCCGGCAACGTAGGATAGTGCGATAGCTTCTGAGGGACGGATCGACCCGACGATCATGCTACTGAGATCGCTTTTGATTGCTGTCGTCGCTGCTTGCCCCCTGCTCGCGGGGATGTGCGGTGACTCCAGTCGCGAGGTCGCCGCGGTCGCCGTCGGATCCTCCGAGTCGTCTCCGTTCGACGGGGATCGGCAGGACGATGCCGGCACCCTGATCGAGGAGCAAGGAGAGGACGAAATCGAGCAGCACGAGAGCCGCATCGAGCACGGCTGGGTGGCGGCCACGCCCAGCATGGCGGCCGACGCCCCGGGGCGATTCTCCTCGTCGATCCACTTGAACTCGAGTTCCTCGCGCACGAACAGCACCGCGCTCTCCCGCGGTCCGCCACCCGGCGTCTGACGCTGCGCCACCGTCGGCCATGAGGCCTGCGGTCATGGCGTGCGCTCCCGAAACCTCGCCCTGCTGGCGGAGCAAGGTTTTTCGCCTCGCCCCCCATGCTCAGTTCCCCTGCCCAATCATGCCCAACGCCGACCTGCAGACGTCGCTCAAGCGAATGATCGCCGATGCCGCCCGCTTCCTGCCGCCGCAGGGACCGATCGACTCGTTCGTCGCCTTGAACCCGCTCCAGGGGTTCGAGGACCTGCCCTTCGAGGAGGCGGTCGTGAGGGCCGGTCGCCTCAATCGAGCCCAGCCGTTCCTGCCCGAGGCGGCGTATCACGAGGAACTCTCGCGTGACAGGATCCGGATTGCCGACATCGAGGCGGTTCTGGCGGAGGATCTCGGGAATCGAGCCACCTCGTCACTCGCCGGCGGCAGGACGACTCTTGCGCGGCTGCAGCGCCAGCTCTTGCTCCATGGCGTTCGTCTCGAAAGCGACGCCACGGTGCGCTGGACGCTGACGGAAAGCGACGCGATCGAGCGACTGCGCGACGATCTCGAGCCACACGTCCGTGCGCGACTGCTCGAGTCGGTGTGTCAGCACGACGCTCCCGCGCCGCCTGCGGCAGCAGCCGGAAGAGACGCCCTCGTCGCCAGTGAACTCTGGCACGCCTGCGTCGAGGCGACCGCAGGTTCGAGATCCGCAGTCATTCATGTCCGCCCTCCCGTCAGGCACCGGGACCTTATCCTGAACGCCGCACCGACACTCGACACCGATGCCCTCGTGCATCCGCTCCTGATCCGCATGGTGGCGGCCTATCTCGATCAGGGCGTGGCCGCGTGGCCAATGCCGGACCGCGAACTGGGCATGCTCGGTGCGATCGCGAGGGTCTACTCCGGACGGCTGGGGCCCGTGGAGCCGTGGAGCCGGAGGCTGCCGGCATGCCTGCGGGAAATCCGCGACGTGTTCGACGAAGGGGCCCGCGACTCCACGGCGATCGACATCGTCTCCCGCGAACTCCAGCGGCTCGGTGTACCCGAGTCGTTCTGGCCGGACTATCTGACAGCATCCCTGGTGGCCCTTCGTGGATGGGCAGGCATGATCCGCCAGCTCGAGATCCGTCCTGACCGGGCCCCGGTCCGGGCCCTGCCCGTTCGCGTGGCCGACTTTCTCGCCCTGCGATTGATTCTCGATCGCGTCGCCGCCGAATGGGCGGCCGGCGTGCTCGGTCACGAGGTCCACGATGGAGGCGGAGACTGTCGTGACCTGTCAGCCCTGTGGTTGGAACTCCGCGATCGGCATCCGCCCCAGCGCGGCCCCGGTGCCCTGTCGCGTGCCTTTCTGCTTCACCAGGTGTCGCAGCTTCTTGGCCTGGCAGCCGCCGATGTCCGCGCGCTCGGCGACACCGAGATTCACGACCTCGAACACGCCATCGCGGCCTTCGACTCGGTCGCCCGCCGCCGGCTTCTGCACCTTGCGTACGAGCGGCGGCACCGGATCGAGGTGCTCGACGCGATCACGGCCCATCAACACCGCCCCCCCGCCGTTGAGCCCCGGCCCCGGGTGCAGGCCGTGTTCTGCATCGACGATCGATGCGAGTCGTTTCGCCGTGGCCTCGAGGAGCTCGCCGATCACGTGGAGACGTTCGGGGCGGCGGGCTTTTTTTCGGTCCCCATGTATTTTCAAGGGATCGACGACTGGCATTCCGTGCCGCTGTGTCCAATCGTGATCCGTCCGGAGCACACGGTCGCCGAGGTGCCTGCGGAGGGGGCCGCCGCTGATCACCGGATTCGACAGGCGGTTCGCCGCTCACTCGGCAGGCTGCGGGGCGGCATCACCCAGGGCAGCCAGTCACTTCTCCGCGGCGGGCTGCTGACATCGGTGGGCGGTGCGATCGCCGCGATTCCCCTGGTGGCTCGGGTCGCGTTTCCGAGATTGACGGCGCTGCTCGCGGCCCGGGCCGCAAATCTGGGCCGCGGCCGAATCACCACGCGGCTCAATCTCGACCGCCGCTCGGTGGAGCGGCTTCCCGACGGCACCCGGGCGGGGTTCGACGTCGAGGAGCAGGCTGCGATCGTCCGGCGCCTGCTCGAGGATATCGGCCTCACGAGCGGCTTTGCGCGATTGGTGATGGTCATCGGGCACGGTTCCACGAGCCTCAACAACCCTCACGAGAGCGCCTATGACTGCGGCGCCTGCGGTGGCGGCCGCGGCGGTCCCAATGCCCGCGCCTTCGCGCTCATGGCCAACTCGCCAGCTGTGCGGGAGATTCTGACGCTTCGTGGCCTGCACATACCCGACCGGGTTGTGTTCGTCGGGGGCATGCAGAACACCTGCACAAGCGATATCACGTGGTACGACGTCGATCGCGTTCCCTCGTCCCACCGAGACGAGTTCGCTGCTTTTCGGGTGCTGTGCGGCGAGGCGGGCCTGCTCGACGCCCAGGAACGATGCCGGCGGTTCGACTCGGTGCCGACCGACGTCACGGCTCCCGAGGCCTTGCGACGTGTCCAGGGAAGGGCGGCCGACCTCGCGCAGGTACGGCCCGAGTATGGCCACGCCAGCAACGCCGTGTGCATCGTCGGTCGCCGGGATTCAACCCGGGGCCTGTTCCTCGATCGCCGCGCCTTCCTGATGTCGTATGCCCCCGATGCGGATGCCGAAGGGGTGATCCTCGAGCGGACGCTCGCGGCGGTCGGCCCGGTCTGCAGCGGCATCAATCTCGCCTACCTGTTTTCCAAAGTAGATCCTCTCGTCTACGGTGCCGGGACGAAGCTGCCGCACAACATTACCGGCCTGATCGGGGTCATGGACGGCCACGCGAGCGACCTGCGAACCGGCCTCCCGTTCCAGGGCGTCGACATCCACGAGCCCGTCCGGCTGCTGATGGTGGTGGAATCGCCGCCGGAACGGATTGTCCGTGTGCTTGAACGCCTGCCGGCCGTGAGGAATCTGGTCGTGAAGCGGTGGATTCAGTTCGCAGCGCTCGATCCGGTCAGCGGTGCGATTTTCCTCCAGGATTCGCTCGGCGACGAAGTCCACTTTTCCCCGTATGTGCCGGAGGCAGACACGCTGCCCGCCGTCGCTTCATCCCGCGCCTGGTATCGCGGTCATCGGGGCAACGTGCCTCCAGCCAGCCTCCTGGCGGCGGTCGCCGTCAGGTCGCTCCCGGAGGTGGCTTCGTGAATCCATCGATCGCGGCCGCCGACGCCATTTCCGTGCTGGTCACCTGGCAACTCGTCGCCCCCGCGGCGGCCCTCGTGGCGATCGGTCTCCCCGCCCTCCTTGCCCGCCCGCTCGCCGAGCGGACGACGACCAGGATCGTCGCGGCCGCGTTCTCCTCCTGCTTCATCGCAGCGCTCGCCGTGCTCGTCCTGCTGGCCAATCGGGGCTTCGCCGCCCACGTTGTGCACGTCGGCCGGCTCTTCGAGGTCGGTCATCACTCCGCCAGCATCGACCTTGTCGCCGACGGGCTCTCGGTGCCCTACGTCTGCTTCTCGACCGGACTCTGCAGCCTGGTGAATGCGTTCGCGGGGAAATATCTCCACCGCGAGTCAGGATTCACCCGTTTTTTCATCCTCCTCGCGTTGTTCGGGATGGGAATGAACCTGATGGTTCTTTCCGGGAGCATCGACGTTCTGTTCGCAGGATGGGAGTTCCTCGGGGTGTCATCGGCGCTGCTGATTGGTTTCTTTCACGAGCGCCCCAACGCGGTCGCTGCCGCTCTCAGGGCCTTCGTCACATACCGCATCTGCGACGTGGGTCTGTTCGGCGCCAGTGTGGTCATCCACCGGGCCACTGGCACCGGCGATTTCGCGATGCTGTTCGCCGGCACATGGCCGCACGCCACCTGCCTCGTCGACGGTCCCACGGCGGTCGCGGTCAGCCTGTTGATCGCCTTCGCGGCACTTGGCAAGAGCGCCCAGGCCCCGTTCACGAGCTGGCTGCCACGGGCGATGGAGGGGCCCACGCCGTCGAGCGCGATCTTCTACGGAGCCCTCTCGATCCACGCGGGGGCCTACGTGCTGCTGCGGTGCGAGTCACTGCTCGACGAGGCTCCGCTTGCGGGGTGGCTCTTGGTTGCCATCGGCGTCGGCACCGCCCTGCACGCCTCGATCGTGGGTAGCGTGCAGACCGACCTGAAGAGCATGCTGGCCTACGCCTCGATGACGCAGGCGGGCATCATCCTCGCTGAAATTGGAATGGGATTCAGGCTGCTGCCGCTGGTGCACGTCTGCAGCCACGCGATCCTCCGCAGCCTGCAGATCCTCCGTTCCCCCTCCGCGATGCACGACCGCCATGAACTCGCCGCGGCGCTGGGCGGCCATCCAGGAGCTTCGTCGTGGTCACTCGTGCGACTTTTACCCCGAGGCCTCAACCGCCACCTCTATCACATCGCCCTGGAACGTGGCTTCGAGGAGGCCGTGATCTCACGGGTGATCGTCGGTCCATTGCTGACGCTGCTCGCGGCCGCGGATCGGCTGGAGCGCCGTTGGGTGCAGGCCCTGGGTGGCGTGGATGCGGGGAATCGGTCGCCACGCGACGACCACGGAGGGAAGCCGTGAACACCGCCTCCGGAACCGCCCTGGCCGCAGCGGGCGTCTGCGTCGCCGCCCCGTTGTTCGGTGCCGGCGTCCTGCGGTTCACCGAGCGACGGGGAGACCCGCGATTCATCGCAATCGGATCGATGGCGACTTCGCTCGTGGCGGCGGCCGTCCTCGCGGCCTCGTGGCACCTCGCTGACGGCCTTCCGATCTGCTTTGGTCATCGCCTCGCGGCAGGCGACATGCTGTTCGTGGACGGCCTGACCGCCCTGCTCCTGCCGTACGTGGCCCTCGTCGATCTCGCGATCGTTCTCGTCGCCCCGCGACGGGCGTTCGCCTCCGCGGGCGTGCGACGGCTGCTCATCGGCACCGCCGTCACGTTCGCCACCTTCATGACGTCGCATCCAGTCATGCTCACCGCGCTCTGGGCCGTGTCGATCCTCTCGACGTGGCTGACGATTCGCGGCACGCTCGGCGGCCAGACCACGGCCCGCGTGTACGGCCGCATGATGATTCCGGCCCTCGTCTGCATGGCTGGGGGTACCGCGCTCCTTGTCGCCGACCCGCCGTGGGTCACGGGCAGCGGATCCGCGGGGGCCGCCGGCGGCTGGCTCGTAGCCCTCGCCGTGACGATTCGCAAGGGCCTGATTCCGTTCCATTCGTGGTATCCAGCGCTGTTTTCGGGGGCATCTCTCGCAACTGCATTGATGGTGACCATGCCGCAGGTTGCCACCTACACCGCGGCCAGGCTGTTGGTCGGCCATGCCGACGGCGTCCCCAATGAACTGGTGCTTCTCGCCAATGCGGCTCTCGTGACCGCAGCGTACGGCGCCACGCTGGCCGTGGTGCAGAAGGACGTGCGTGGGCTTGTCGGGATGCTGGCCATGAGCCAGTCGGCCATGGTCTTCGCAGGTCTCGCGGGCACGGTGCCCACGGAGCTGTGCGGGGCGCTGGCCGTCTGGGTTTCGAGCGGCCTGGCGCTCACCGGGATCGGATTGGTCACGTGGGCTCTCGAGAGCCGGGGCGGCCGGATATCGATTGAGGCGCTGCAGGGCCGGTTCGCCGATGCTCCGGCGCTGGCTGCGTTTTTTCTGCTGTTCGGGCTCGCTGCGTTCGGCTTTCCCGGCACACTTTCCTTCGTGGCTGACGACCTGATCATCGCGGGCAGCCTCGACGATCACATTCATGCCGGAATCCTCGTGATCATCACCACCGTTTTTGCGGCTGTGGCCGTGATTCGCGGCTGGTTCAGGGTCTTCGGCGGGCCGATCACTGTTGACGCTCCGCGGCACGCCATCCTGAGCCGCGAGCGGATCGCGTTTATGGGCCTGCTCGCTATCCTCTTTGGGCTGGGGCTTTGGCCCGGGCCTTTTGTCCGCTCGCTCGAGACCGTCGCCGAATCACTGCTTGCGTCGCGGCAGCATCGTGCGGCCGCAGCCCCTCTCGGAGAAAACCGATGAATCACGTCGCCAATGCTCGACTGCTGCCTGCGGAGGCGGTGCCCAGCGGCCGTTGGCCGCATTGCCTCCGGTCGGCTCGGCCGGACGCCATCAGCGGCTTCCTCGTGTTCCTGATTGCATTGCCACTGTGCCTGGGCATCTCGCTGGCCTGTGGCTTTCCGCCGGTAGCGGGCGTGCTCACCGCCGTGGTGGGGGCGCTGGTGACGAGCTTCCTCAGCGACTCCGAACTCACGATCAAGGGGCCGGCGGCAGGCCTGATCGTGATCGTGCTCGGGGCCATGCAGTCGTTCGGCTACACCGGCGGCACCGACCCGGAGGCCGACTTCAACGCCTACCGGATGGCGATTGCCGTGGGCTGCGTGGCGGGCCTCGTGCAGGTGGCCTTCGGACTGCTGCGGGCAGGCGCTCTCAGCGAGTTCTTTCCGACCGCCGTCGTGCATGGCATGCTTGCGGCCATCGGGTTCATCATCTGTCTCAAGCAGCTTCCGGTGGTCTTCGGGCAAAAGGCGCAGGGGGAGCCGCTCGAGATTCTCCGCGAGTTGCCGGAGAAGCTCCTGCATCTGAACCCGGCGATCACGGTGATTGGCCTGGGAAGCCTCGCGATTCTGTTCGGCTGGCCTGCGATTCGCGGCCGCCTTCGTCCCACCTGGCTCCGGTACGTGCCGGCCCAGTTGTTGGTGCTGGCGGTGGCGGTTCCACTGGGCCACTGGTTCGACCTCGCACACGACCACTCGTACGCGTTTGCCGGGCGTGACTACGCGGTCGGACAGGCGTTTCTCGTCAACGTTCCCGGCAATCTGGCGGCGGCGATCACGACGCCCGATTTCGCGGTGTTCGCTCGGCCCGACCTCCGGCTCTCGGCTGTCTGGTGGGTGATGATGTTCGCGCTCGTGGGCAGCGTCGAGTCGCTGCTCTCTGCCAAGGCGATCGATCTTCTCGATCCGTGGAAGCGCAAGACCAACATGAACCGCGACCTCCTTGCGGTTGGTGTTGCAAACATCGCCGCTGCCGCGATCGGCGGGCTGCCGATGATCTCCGAAATCGTTCGCAGCAAGTCAAATATCGACAACGGCGCCCGCACGCGATTCGCCGACTTCTGGCACGGCATCTTCCTGCTGGTGGCCGTGGCCATCGCGCCCGGGTTGATCCACATGATTCCGCTCTCGGCGTTGGCAGCCATGCTCGTCTACACGGGCTTTCGGCTCGCATCGCCCCGGGAGTTCATCAACGTCTTCAAGATCGGCTCGGAGCAACTCCTGATTTTCGTGGTCACCATCGTCGGCGTGCTGGCCACCGACCTGCTCGTCGGCGTGGGCATCGGCATCCTGCTGAAGTTCGTGATCCACGCGATCAACGGGGTTCCACTCGCTTCCTTCTTCAAGCCATTTCTCAAGGTTTCCGCCATCGACGACCAGACTGTGCAGATCGATGCGAGCGGCTCGGCGGTATTCAGCAACTGGATCCCATTTCGCCGCCAGATCGAGCAGCTCGGGTTGGTGCAGCATCACAATGTGATCGTGAATCTCGCCGGTACCGAAGTGGTTGATTCCAGCGTGATGGAGAAGCTCCATGAGCTCGCCCTCGATTTCCAACAGGCCGGGCTCACGCTTGAAATCGTCGGTCTCGAGGCACACCGCCAAGCCTCGGCTCATCCGCTTGCCTCGCGGCGCCGGGTGACGGTGCAGATGCGAAGGATCACTGTGGTTGGGCCCGCCGCCATGGAGTCGTCCCTCGTCTCGATGATCCGGGAGCACGGGGCGTCGGGATTCACCGCAGTGTCGTGCCATGGCGGCGGACGCCGCGACTCGGTGGACGGCGGCAGAACGCTGGTTCGGTTGGAGACGATCGTCACAGCCGAAGTCGCGGGTGGTATTCTCGATGCACTTCGAGAACCACGGTTCGCAGAGGAGCGAATGACCGTCTGGATAGAGCCGGTCGACGTGCTGCGGCTGGAGCAGTTTTGATCTTCAAACGGGTTCGGGTGCGCGTCACCGGCGTGATGCAGGGCGTCGGGTTCAGGCCCTTCGTCTGGCGACGGGCGACGCGGCTCGGGCTCTCGGGCTGGGTGGGGAACGACGCTGCAGGTGTGCTGCTGGAGGCGCAGGGCCCGCCGGCATCAGTGGCCGCGTTTCTAGAGGGCATTCACGCTGCGGCGCCGCCACTCGCGGCCGTCGACCGGGTCGAGGTCGGCGAGGTGCCGGTCGAGCCTGCGGCGGATCGTGGGTTTGCCATCCTGGCGAGCGTGGCGGCCGGCCGCCGCACGGCGCACGTGCCCGCCGACGTCGCTCCGTGTTCCGCGTGCCTCGATGACCTCGCCCGCGTCGGTGACCGCCGGCACCGCTACCCGTTCCTCAACTGCACCGACTGCGGCCCGCGGTTCACGATCATCACGTGTCTGCCGTATGACCGCGCAGGCACCACGATGGCGGGCTTCGCGATGTGCCCGCGGTGCGCCGCCGAATACGCCGATCCGGGCGATCGGCGGTTTCATGCCGAGCCGGTCGCCTGCCCCGCCTGCGGACCGGTCGTGTGGTACGCACCGCGGGTCGGCGAGGTGCCCACGACGCGTGCCGCGGCCGGCTGCTCGGGTGAGGCCGCCGTCGCCGCCGCCCGCGACCTGCTGGCCCGCGGCGGAATCCTGGCCCTGAAGGGAGTGGGCGGCTTTCACCTGGCCTGCGACGCCACGAACGCCGCCGCCGTGTCGCTGCTCCGCGAGCGGAAGCATCGGTCCGGCAAGCCGTTTGCGGTGATGGTGCCGGACATGCCTGCGGCCCGCCGCGTGGCGCGTGTGGGCGAGCCGGAGCGGCGTCTGCTCGAGGGTGGCGATCGTCCGGTGGTGCTGCTCGGGCGGCCTCCGCAAGGCGATACGCACGGCCCATAGCTTGCCGATCAGGTCGCGCCCGGGCTCGATGTCGTCGGCGTGATGCTGCCGCCCACGCCGCTCCATCATCTGCTCATCGAGGGCTTGCCGCCCCTGGTGATGACGTCGGGCAACCTTGCCGAGGAGCCGATCGCGATCGACAACGACGAGGCGGTCCGCCGGCTCGCGCCGTTGGTCGACGGCTTCCTGCTCCACGACCGGCCGATCCACGCAGCCTGCGACGATTCCGTCGTGCGCTGCGTGGCCGGGAGCATGCTGCCGATCCGCCGGTCCCGCGGCCACGTGCCCCTGCCGATCCGCTTGGCCCAGGGCGGCCCGCCGGTGCTGGCTGTCGGCGGTGAACTGAAGGCCGCGATCTGCCTGGCCCGCGACGACATGGCCGTGCTGGGGCCGCACATCGGCGACGTCGGCACGCTCGAGACGCTCGAAGCGCTCGACCGCTGCGCATCACACCTGCTGCAGGTGCATGGCGTCGCGCCTGCCGCCGTGATCGCCGATCTCCACCCCGGCTACCTCTCCGCCACGTGGGCCGAGCGGTTTGCGGCCGACCGGGGCATCCCCTGCATCCGTGTCCAGCACCACGAGGCCCATGTCGCGGCACTCCCTGCCGAACACGGCTACGACCTCCCGACGGCGCCCCCGGGGTTCATCGGCTGCTGCTTCAACGGCACGGGCTTCAGCCCGGAAGGCACGATCCGGGGCGGTGAGTTTTTCCTCGCCGGAGATGATGGCATCACGCCTGCGGCGCACCTCGCACCCTTCGCCCTGCCCGGCGGCGACACCGCGATCCGGCATCCGTGGCGAACGGCACTCGCAGCACTCGCCGTGGCGGATGTCGCATGGCATCCCCATCTGCCGCCGGTGGCCGCCCGGAGCGGCGGCGATCTGGCAATCCTCCACCGACAGCTCGACCGCCGCCTCAACTGCCCCACGACCACGAGCATGGGCCGGCTGTTCGATGCGGTCGCCGCCCTGCTTGGGCTGGTGGACTCGGTCACGTACGAGGCCGAGGCCGCGATGAAGCTCGAGGCGCTGGCCACGGCCGCGCCTGTGGTGCTGCCGCCCTACGTGATCGACGATGGCGGTGACGATGCCGACACGCGGCCGCTCATGATCGACTGGCGCAGGCTCGTGGAGGGCATCGCCGCCGCCGCTCACCAGGCCGCGGCCATCGCCGGGATCGCCGCGGCCATCGCCGGAGTCGCCGCCGGCTTTCACGCCGCCACACCGCACATGATCGCCGACACCTGCCGCGTGCTCCGCGACCGCGGCGCAGGGCACGTCGTGGGCCTGACCGGCGGCGTGTTCCAGAATGCGACGCTCGTCGAGCAGACGCTCGACACCCTGCACGCAGCGGGCTTCGAGGTGCTCACGCACCACGTGGTGCCGCCGAACGACGGCGGCCTCGCCCTCGGCCAGGCGGTGCTCGGCCGTCACCAGATCCGCTCGATGATGCCGTAGTACAGCGGGATCCCCACGCTGATGTTGAAGGGGAAGGTGACGCTCAGCGAGAGCAGTTCGAAGAGCCCGGGATTGGCTTCCGGCACCGCCTGCCGCATGGCCGCCGGCACGACGATGTAGGAGGAACTCGCACACAACAGCGTGAACAACAAGGCGTCGCCCTTGCCGAGCCCCAGCAGCCAGGCGAGGCCGATGCCGAGCGCCGCGTTGGCCAGCGGCGTTAGGATGCCGAAGGCCACGAGCCACGGGCCCACCTCGATCAGCGTGCCAGCCTTCCGAGCCGCCAGCATTCCCACGTCGAGCAGGAACAGAAGCACGATCCCCTTGAAGATGCCCGTCATGAAGGGCTTGAGGCCCTCGCCGGCCGTCCGGCCCGTGATCACGCCGATCACGAGGCTCCCGATGAGCAGGAGCACCGTGCCATTGCAGAACGACTCGTGCAGGATCGCCCGCAGCCCGGGCCGGACGGTCGAGGACTCCGCCCGCGGGGCGAACATCCGCACGAGGATGATGCCCATGATCACGGCCGGCGACTCCATGATCGACATCACCGCCACCATGTGCCCGCCGAAGCCGACGCCGGCCCGGGAGAGAAACTCGGTGCCCACCACGAACGTCACGATGCTGATCGATCCGTAGGTGGCCGCCATCGCGGCGGCGTCGTAGACGCTCAGGATCCGCCGCAGGAAGAAGAACGTGGAGAAGGGCACGAACACCGCCATGCCGAGCGCCGCCAGGATCGTCCACGCCACCTCGGTGGTGAGGCCGGCCGCGGCCAGCTTCTCGCCCCCGGTGTAGCCGATCGAGATCAGGAGATACGTCGAGAAGAACTTGGGGAGCGGGTAGGGCAGTTCCAGGTCGGAGTGGACCAGCACCGCCAGGAAGCCGAGGAAGAAGAACAGGGCGGCGGGGCTGAGCACATTGGCCAGGATCGTGTGGGCGTCCATCGGCGGGGTCTCGCGCGGGCTGCGGGTGGATCGACACGCGAAACATCGGCACGGGCTGGTGATCCCACAAATAGAGATAGCCCTCGCAGGCATAGAAAAATCATTGCTGGCTGGCGGGGCTGCCCGGGGCTGCCCATGCCCGTCGCCGGACGTTCGCGTCGGGCATCGTGCCCGACGCTCTCTGCATGTCCGCGGCGCTTCGCCCTCCGGG
>JBJTQP010000139.1:0-3841 GCA_046075685.1 Planctomycetaceae bacterium
GGCGTGGACCTACACGGTGCCTGCCGAGAAGGCGCTCTCTGCCGGCAAGCACGCGATCACTGCTCGGCTGGTCGACGCCTCAGGCAAGCCCGGCATCCGCTCCACGCCGCTGAACGTGACGATCCGAACGGCCACGCCGACTACCCCGACGCTCTTCATGGGGAAGCAGTCGGATAGCGGCGTGAAGGGAGACGGCACAACGACCTACGCCACGCCCGTGCTCCGCGGGATCGCGCAGCCCGGCAAGCTCGTCAGCGTGTCGATCGACGGCGTGCCGGCGGGGCAGGTGAAGAGCGACGCCAAGACGGGCGCGTGGAAGCTTCAGGCGCCGCGGTTGGCCAACGGCGTGCACGACGTCACGGCGGTGGCGGAGAACCTCGCCGGGATCCAAAGCGCTGCCGCGAGCTTCCAGGTCACAATCAACGGCCTGCGGACGGTGATGCTCGATGCCTCGAACGGGCAGGCCGTCGAACTGAAGGCATCGCACCTGCTCGGCCAGGGATCGCAGGGCTTCATCGTCACCCAGGTGAACAGAGGCACCCTACAGAAGTGGTCGGCGGCCAAGAACGAATGGCTGACGATTCCGACGAAGGCAATGAAGAATACGGACCCGGTCTCGCTCCAGCAGGCCGCCGCGATTCGCAAGATCTCATTCACCGACGTCGTTCGGTGGACGCCCGCCCGCGGCGACGTCGGCACGGCTGCGACCCTCTATATCTGCCCGTCGGACACTGCGGGCGGCCTGACCGCTCCGACCCCGGATCCGGGCACGGTGCCGGGCAAACTCGTGAATGCTCAGGTCGCGCCTCTCGCAGGCGGCATTGGTCAGACGATCACCTGGGAAGACCCCACCGACGGCTGCGGCTGCGCGAGCACCCGCTACTCGATCGAGGTGACTCGGCAGGACGGGCGAACTCTGGTCTACAGCGTGCCGCGCACGGTTCACGGGGTCCCGATCGTGGAGGGGGGCCTCGTTGAGCAGGCGAGGGTGTGGGGGGCGACCAAGACTGGTGCGGGTGTGGCCAGTAGCTACGATCTTCAGCCGATCGCCGAGGCCGCGACGCGGCTTGCCTACACCGTCACGGGAGCTGCCTCCTTCATCGATCTGGGGGCGAAAGCCCGGGCTCAACTCAAGAACAGCCCCACGCCGACGCAGTTCACGAACAGCCTGCCGCTCGGCGGCAGCCACGCGGACCTTGTGTATCTGCAGGTGGACGCCGTTCCGGATCCCACCGAAGCCGCGCAGGGCCTCCCCGCTGGCACGCCGATGATCATCTCCTCGGACTCAAGCAAGCTGACGCTGACACAGCGCGCGGATCTCAAGGCAAACCCGATCTACGCGAGCCATCTCTTCCCCGGTACCGTGAACGGTGAAGTGCTTTCCGACCAGGTCCGGGCCCATTTCCAGGCCGGGGAGACGCTCCAGTTCAGCGGCACCGTGGACGCCCGCGTCCGCACAGGTGCCACGATCGTGTTGGAAAAAGCCCAAAACCTCGCGGATGGGTCACTGGGCCCGTGGCTTCATGAGGCACGGATTCCGGTCGGTGCCGACGGGGGTTTCTCGCACAAGTATCTCGTGCCCTATGGCCTGATGAGCGTCCGCGTGAGGCTCGAGTACAGCAGGCAGCCGACTACGACTACGGGGGCGACCTCATCCCCCTCAACGCCAATCTCCACGCCGATCAACCTCTCGAACTACTTCAATGCCTTCGGCATCACGACTCCGCCCTGGCAGGTGGGAAATAATCAGGGCTTCGACGGGAACGGCAACTACTACAACTCCGACTACAACGTCGACGTCGATGGGGAACAGAATAGCACCGTCCCCGGCGCTCCCATCGTCTACAGCGGCATCTCGTTCCCGATCGGCCCGGTGCCCACGAACCCGAATCAGGTTGGCGGGACGGAGGGCCCGCAAAACTTCGTCCGGGCCACGGGCCAGACGATCACGGTCAGTGTCGATGCCGACAAGTCGGACTATCTCTACCTGGCCGGGGCCGCATCCAATGGCGACCAACTCTCGCAGACCATCACGCTAAACTTCACCGACGGCACCACGGAGACGTGGACTCAGTCGTTCCACGACTGGGCAAGCGGTGGCCCGTCGCAGACGTCGAGTCCGCCGTGGCCGCCCGCCTACACGACCGCTCCCGGAGCCAATGCGAAAATGCCGGTGAGAGTTGCCACCACCGCGCCTGTGCAAAACACCAACCTGTATGTCACTCCCGAGATATTTGCAGGTCTCCCGACAATCGACGGCGTGGCGCTGGCCGAGGGTGATCGCGTGCTGGTGAAGAACCAAGTCTTGGAGCAATACAACGGCATCTACGTCGCCTCCGCAGGCACGTGGTCCCGTGCGAAGGATGCCGTGGACTATATGGAGCTTTGGAACGCGAGCATGCCTGTGATGCAAGGCACCACGAATGGTGGCAAGTACTTTTGGGAGAACACCGACCCGTTGGAGATGGCCGGTGACATCACCTTTATCGAAATCACTCCGCCACTTCCGGCGCCCCGGCCCTTCGCCGGCGAGGTGCTCCTGAAGACCGAGCCCGAGCGGGTCAACCAGTTGGGCAATCTGGTCACCACGCCGGCCCATGTCTTCGGCTATTGCCGAAATCTCCATGGCAAGCAGTTGGCGAGCATCACGCTGCCGAACAACCAGAACATCGGCATCCTGAGCGCCGTCGTCTCCAAGGCTCCGGTGATCTCCCTCGACCAGGGCTTCGAGTCCATCGTGCTTGGCACCACAAACCTGACTGGTGTCGACGTGATGGCGCTCACCATCGCGAATGAGTCGAATATTGGCGCGGGTGGCGGCCCGCTCACCTTCTTCTTCGCCGACCAGCCGGTGAAGGGATCCACGACGACACCGACGACGTACACGACGACGCAGGTGACGGTGCCGATGGGGCAGCAGACGACGATTGCCTACGTCGCGCCGGACAGTTCGAGCCAGATGACGTTCTACGTCCAGAAGGCCGACGGCACGTGCGTCGGGTCAAACTGCAGCACCTACCTGACGAACTGGAACAACGGGTCTGGTTCCAAGAGCGATTGGGCCGCCAACATCACCCCGTCACTCAATTCGCAGATGAAGGCGGGCCAACGCTGGACGATGACGATCCAAAACGCGGGTTTGGGCTACTACGGATACCTCAACTCCCCGAGCGGGCAGGGGCTTCCGGGCGGAAGTGGCAATACGCCGGCTGGCGCCCAGTTCCAACTGGAGACACAGAACGAAATCAACGATCAGCCCCCTTGGGCCGTGGCCCTCGAGACAGACCTGGGTGCAGCCATTGCCCTCGTTGGCATCGCAGTTCTGACGGCTGGTACGGGAGATGCCGCCGTCGTTGGTGCCGATTTCGTCGATGGCACCGTCGACGCCGTCACCGTGGCATCGGCGGATGGCACGGCGGATGGATCGATCGCTGAAAGAATCCTGACGGATAGTTGGTATGAAGCGATGGGCTCCCTGAACGTCCAGGCGGACCTCGCCGATATGCAGGCCTTTTTTGAGCAGTACGGCACTGACCTACCGAGGATCGAGGTGCTTGATGAGGTGCCCTGGGCCGACAACGGGATCCGTCCGAATCCCGATGCGCAGGCGGCGAAGAAAGCAACCGCACAAGCCTTCAATCAGTTCGGCTTTAAGTGACGCCGTGTTCAGCACGGCATCCTCGGCATCGCCATGATGTGACGGTTGACCACCAGTTTCGGAGCGGCTCCTCGATGAGCGACGCGAAGACGTCCGGGGCATGAGGCTCGCCATCGATACCGACGCCCTCGCCTTCGTCGCGGACTCGACGTGGGCGTCATCGGCGGAGGTCCTCGTGATAGA
>JBJTQP010000140.1:0-8557 GCA_046075685.1 Planctomycetaceae bacterium
GGAGTGCACCGAGGCTTTCCTCGAGGGGCATAATCGGGCCTTCCGATTCATTGGTGGCGTGCCGCGAAAGATCCGCTACGACAACAGCAAGATCGCGGTGGCGAAGATCACCGGCAGCCGCGAGCGGCAGGTGACGAGGGAGTTTCAGCGGCTCCAGAGCCACTGTCTTTTCGAGACGCAGTTTTGCCTGGTGCGGCGGGCGAACGAAAAAGGGCACGTCGAATGCCTCGTCGACTTCGGTCGGGCGAACTTCCTCGTACCGGTGCCGAGCGTCGAGTCGCTCGCGGAACTCAACGAGACGCTCGAAGAGCGGTGCCGGGAGGATCTTGGGCGACGGTCGTGGGGCAAGAATGGAACGAAGGCTCTGCGGCTGGAGGAGGAACACTCCGCGTTCCTCCCGCTTCCGGCGCAGGAGTGCGAGGCCCGCAGGATCACGCAGGCGCACGCCAACTCCCTGTCGCTGGTGCAGTTCGACACCAACCGGTACAGCGTCCCGGTAAAGTACGCCCATCGGACGATCACGGTGGTGGCGACCGTCGATGACGTGAAGCTGGTCTACGAGGACCGGCTGATCGCCAGACACCGCCGCCACTGGGGCCGGGAACGGTACTTCTACGACCCGATCCACTACCTGGCACTCCTGGAACGCAAGCCGGGAGCCTTCGACTACGCCAGGCCATTGGCCGACTGGCAGCTGCCCGAATGCTTCAACGTGCTCCGTCGCCGGATGGAGCGAACTCCTGATGGTCTCGGGACGAAGGAGTTCATTCGTGTGCTTCTCCTTCTCGAGAAGGCGAGTCTCGAGGAGCTGTCGGCTGCGGTGGAGTATGCGATGGGCCTGGGGATCGCCGATGCGGACACGATCCGAGTAATCGTGGAACACCGACGCGAGTCACCCGTCGCGCTCTTCTGTCTCGACAGCCGTCCGCACCTGAAGCTCGTGCACGTCCCGCCGACTGACATCACTGCTTATGCGGCCCTCTTGAGCCAGGAGGGAGCGACATGAGCACCACCAAGAGCACGGTGCTCGTGAAGCACCACCTGAAGTCGCTCAAGCTGCCGACGATGTCGAACGAATGCGAGAAGGTTGCCTCCCGGGCGGCGGTCGAGAACCTCGACCACCTTGCGTACCTGCAGCGGCTCTGCGAGCTGGAGCTGATTGAACGTGAGCGACGGGCGGCGGAGCGGCGGCTCAAGGCCGCGCGCTTCCCGCAGACGAAGACGCTCGACGAGTTCGACTTCGGCCAGCAGCCGTCTACAAACAAGCCCCTCGTGCTCGAACTGGCCAAGGGGCAGTACATCGACGACCGGGAGAATGTGCTGCTCATCGGCTCAAGCGGTGTTGGCAAGACGCACCTGGCGATCGCTCTCGGCCTCGCGGCCTGTGGCCAGGGCCGAAAGGTGCGGTTCTTTCGGGTGACCGAACTGATCACGCTGCTCATGGAGGCCAAGGAAGAGAAGCAGCTCCTCCGGTTCCGCAAGCAGATCAAGCAGCTCGACCTCATCGTTCTTGACGAATTGGGCTACGTTCCCACCGGGAAGGTAGGGGCCGAGCTACTTTTTGACGTCCTCAGCACGGCCTATGAGCGGCAAAGCCTGATCGTGACCACGAATCTGCCCTTCGAGCAGTGGACCGAGGTGCTCGGCAGCGAACGGCTCACCGGAGCCGCTCTCGATCGCCTCACGCACCGTTGCCACATCCTCGAAGCCAAGGGCGAAAGCTTTCGGCTCAAGGACGCCCGCAGGCGGCAGCGGCGAGCGACTGGACCGTCCTGAACCCGCCACCCTTAGGGTAACCAGCTACCCCAGAGTAGATTCAACCCATCCCCAGCGCTGTACTTTTCGACCGCCCCGCGCTGCACTTTTCAACCGGCGTTCACACATGCACCATCCGGAGCGAACGATGCCATTTTGCGTTGCGGCGGCGAGGCTTCTTGATGATTCCGGACGTGTCTTGGCAGTTCTGTCGGACAATCACCAGAGCCATTGGGACGTGCGATTCGACCAACCAGTCACGACCAGCCGATTGCGGCTCGAGGTGAGCCATCCCGCCTCGGGCTGCCCGGCCGCGGTTTTCCGAATCCGTGTCTTCGCCTGACCATGCCCATCTGACATGGAGGCGACTCATGGTTCTTCCTGGTGGCAGAGAGCCGGATCGAACGCGCGCTGGCATCCATCGACTGACATACGTCCTTGCGGTTGTTCTCGCCTGGCCCGCGCTGGCCGAAGGTGATTCTGCAGGACACGAACTCCGCCTGCTCGACGACGGCAGTGTGAAGGTCACGGCACCTGATGGCGCTTCGGCCTCCTTTGCGCCTCGGTTCGTCGTGCTGCGGTCTGAATCCGATCCAAAGCTGCAGATCCGAGGAGCATCCCCCGGGGGCGTTGACTACAACCTCACGACCTGGGGCAAGGATGACCAGTCGTCCGAAAGTCAGGGTGTGCACGTTCCGGATGGCTCCGACCCGACGCTCGATCAGGCGGCTGGGGAGGGTCGGACATCCGACATCTTTCACGCCTGTCCGAACGTCATGCTTGAAGCTGACGCAGCCACCTGGGTAGGCGACGACCGTCGCCGCGTTCGATGGCATTTTCAGTCAACGGCCTCCTTCGGACTCGAAGCTGATCTGCAGCTCCCGGCCGATGGCACGGCGCCGATGCTGACCTACACCTTTTCACCCATCCTCCCGGGCTGGTATTCGGTCGGTTACGTCGGCGCACCCGATGCAACCGTGGACGAAGCGGATGAGTTCTGGCAGCCACTGATCTGGAACGAGAAACGTCTGCCCGACCAATCATATCTGACCCAGGCATTCCGCTGCCCACTCCCCACGGCCTTGCTGACCCTCCGTGGGGTGACGACGGGGGTCGTCGCGGATCCGCGTGAGTTTCCCTTCATGCCCCTTCCGACCCATCGGCAGAACAATCCGTTTGGCGTAGCCCTGCGAACCCAAGAGGGAAAGGCGCGGGCCATGCTCTTCGCCCCAGTTCTCGGTGGTGAGCGATCACGCATGGCGGCGGGGGAACGCTTTCAGTTCTCAGTCCGCCTGGCCGTCATCAACGGAGGTGCTGACACTGCATTCGAGGCGATCGCTCGCGGGCTCTACGGCTTTTGCGACCGGCGTTCCAACGTCGTCGCATCGCTCAACACGACCCTCGAGCGCATGATTGCATACGGCCTGAGCGACTGGAGCGCATTCGACGAGGACCTGAGGGGTTGCACTTACAGCACCGACGTTCCGGGGGCGGTCAAGAACGTGTCGTCCTTGCATCCGCTCGGGGTGGCGATGGTCACCGACGAGCCGATCGTCTTCGAGCGGCGGGCCCGCCCCATGATCGAGTTCATGCTGTCGCGTGACAAGTTTCTGTTTGCCCTCGATCCTGAGATCAAGATTCAAAGCCCATCGTGGTTGCTCGGAGGCCCGTGCTGCCCACTCTCCGAACTCACTGCCCTGTACACGATCTCAGGCGGTCGGTGCCAGCCACTCCTCGACCTCGCGGTTCACGAGTACGGCCGTGACCGAGTGTTCAACCTCGATGTCCCGACTCGTGGCGATCGTTGGCAAAACGCACTCGCGCTCTTCCGTGCTACAGAAGACCCGGCATGGAAAGAGCGGGCAATCACCATGGCCGACGCCTATCTCGCGCGCCGCAACGCTCAGCCCCAGACCGACTTCAGCGACCCCGACTCGGAGGGAATGGTTTTCTGGCCCTCGTGGGTTCCCCAGTGGATCGAACTCTACGAACTATTCGAAGCAACAGGTGAGCAAAGGTTCCTGGATGCCGCGACCCAGGCCGCCCGAGATTTTGCGATGTTCACCTGGATGTGTCCTGCGGTACCGGACGCTTCGATCGAGGTCGATCAGAGTGGCAAGGCCCCTCGATACCGCGGGGGACGCGGTTACGACGACATCCCGGTCACACCGGCGACCGTCCCTGCCTGGAGGCTTTCCGAGATCGGGCTGACCCCGGAGGCGTCCGCCACCTCCAAGGGACACCGCGGCATCCTGAATGCGCACCACGCGCCATACATGCTTCGCATCGCGTCCGCCACCGGCGACACCTTCCTGCACGACGTCGCCCGCAATGCGATCGTCGGACGATACCAGAACTTTCCCGGCTACCACATCAACACGGATCGTTCACTCGTGTTCACCACCCCGGACTTTCCCTTACGGCCGCAGCGTCAACTGAACGCAACCACTTCCATCCACTACAACCACATCTGGCCTCACATCGCCTTGCTGATCGACTATCTCGTTGCAGACGTGTTCTATCGTTCCGGCGGCGCAATCGACTTTCCGTCACGCTACGCGGAAGGCTACGCGTATCTGCAGACAAAGATCTACGGTGACCGGCCCGGAACGATTTACGGCGAGCCCTATGCCTGGCTCTGGATGCCCCGCGGGCTTCTCGCCCTTGAGGACACGGTCGAGTTGAACTGGGTCGCCGCCCGGGGAGAGGAGACGATCTACCTCATTTTTTCCAACCAAAGCGATCGGCCACAACGTTCACACGTGAAGGTGTCCCAGGTGCTGTGCGACCTTCGCGGCGACCGCGAGGCCCGCGTGTGGCGAGAGAACGAGCAGAGCCGCCCGATCGCGGTTCACGATGGCGAGTTCGAGGTTGATGTGGCTCCTCGCGGAATCACGGCTCTCGCCATCGACCAGGTTCGGGTCATGCCGGCCTTTCAGCGTTCGCTCAAGCACAACGGAACACCTTGGAAAACGGGCCACGCGACGCTCGAGTTCGGCGGACTCGACGCGACGATCCTTGATTTTGGCGACACGCAATCCTGGATGTACGTGTTTCTCAAAGCCACGGACAAGGTGCTTGAGCGCGTGACGCTCCGCTATCGCACGCAAGGCCAGACGGAATTTCAGGAACTGAGCGACGTGACTTACCCATTCGAGTTCCGGGTTCCGCTCGCCCCGGCGGTGGACTCGCTGGAGTTTCACGTGGAGGCGATCCGGCCCACGGGCGAACGCGTCCGTTCCGAGGCCGGACGTCTCCAGCGGTAGGGGCCCTGTCGCAATCGGGCAGTTTTTTCACGCATCTGTTTCTGGTTCGTCACGGCGCAATTCATATCTTCGTCCTAGGGGGAACGTGACGTTTTCCTGGGGCCTCTAGGCACACCTCGCCGTCGGCCGACGCGTACCGTACAGACCCCTGCTTCCTGATCTGGAGACTTGTCATGCGAAAATCACAGCGTCTTTCCACGGCCCTGGCGATCGGCCTTCTTGCCTATGCCGGCCGGGCTGATGCGGCGAACATGTACGCGGACTTCAACGCCTATCCGTCAAACGAACGACTCCTCAACACCAACTACGGCTCTGGATGGCCGCCTGGCTTTGGTACGACCGCGGAGGTGAAGTGGGGTGAGGACCCGGCTGACGGAACCTCTGGAGGAACCAGTGTGATCCAGACGTCCTCGACGTCCGGGGATCTCATCGCCCCGTCTGCGACAGGTTACAACCTCTCTCAGCCCGTGGTCACCGCGGCCCGATCCGTGATCGGGACTGGTACGGCGCCGCGTCGCCAAAACCGCGCGACCGGTGGTCTCACGGGGGACATCTGGATGTCGTGGCTCATGGCCCCAAGTGCCAACGCCCGATTGGGACTCAATCTCAACGGTTCCGTCAAAGGATTCGATGGATCGGAAAATATTCGCCTCATTGCCGTCGGAAGCAGCTTCAACGTTTACGGTCCCGGTACCATCTCCCAGCCCGGCGTCTTCACCGCCGGCGAGACAGCGCTGATCCTCGGTCTGCTCCATATGGATGCGACAGGCACGGACGATCGGATGCGACTCTGGGTCAATCCGAACGTGGGCCTGGGCGAAGCGGACGTGCTGGCGAATCAGGTGCCGATCCACGATGTGATTCTGGATAACACCATCATGGGAAGCAGCCTCAACACCGTCGGGGTCGTGGCGTACTCGGCAACCAGCAACGCGGGCTATCTCGACGCTCTCCGCCTCAGCAATGAACCGACCGGCTTCTTTGACGTAACCGGTGTCAGCGTCCCAGAACCGACGACAGCATTGAGCATGCTCGCCATCGGTTGCGTCCTGGGGGCGGCTGGACTGCGGCGACGATGAGCGAGGAACCTCACGATCATGGATGCTTTGATGCTGTTCCGTAGCCACGTCGTGGACGCGGCAAGACAGGCAGTTCCGCGTGATTCAGTCCGGCCTCGCGTTGCACGCACCCGGCATGGTTTCACGCTCGTCGAACTCCTTGTCGTGATCGCCATCATTGCGACGCTCATCGGCCTACTGCTGCCGGCAGTGCAAGCTGCGCGAGAATCTGCTCGAAGGTCGTCGTGCAGCAACAACCTTCGGCAGGCGGGTCTCGCGATGCTGACCTACGCGAGCACCAAGGGCAAGCGGACGCCTCCAGGGGCCCCCCAGAAGAGACGCACCACGACCTATGCAGCTTACCACGGACTATTCAGTTATCTTCTCCCATTCATCGAGCAGCAGGGAGTCTGGGACTCGCTCTCGCTCGACGACGATCCGCGGAATGAGCCGCAGTCAACGCTCATGAGCGTCATACCTGCCTACGTCTGCGCATCATGGCCTGACCCAAGGGTCTTCACCGGCCAGAGTCCGTGGTATCTCAACGGAGCCGTCACCACCTACCAGGGCTGCAACGGGGCCCACGTTCAGCCAAATTCTGAAGTGCTTTCGAGCGGGTTCGGTGATCTGCCCAACAACGGGCTTGTGCGATCCGCCGACGGCATAGGCCCCAGGGAAGCGTCCATCGCTGCATCGGTAAGCTTTCGTAAGGTTATCGACGGACTCTCGAAGACGTTGTTTCTCGGTGAATTCATCCAGCGAGACCGTGGCACCGCCCCGCCGGGCAATGTGCGAACATGGATCTTATCCAACAACAACAACCGTGGTCTTTACTCAGCAAAACTTGTGTCATTGCCACCGAATCAGATGGTGATGCGGGACGTGGGCGGCATTGAATACAACGAACTGCCGTTCGGCAGCTATCATCCATCGGGGATACTCGGCGTTTATGGTGATGGAAGTGTTCGCTGGATCGATGACATGGTTTCAATCGCGGTGTTCAAGGGAGCGGCGACCATCGCCGGGGGTGAGTCGCTCGGCACCCCGTAACGGTTGCTCTGGGGGGGGCGTGATCGCAGTGCTGCGGACGGCATCTCGGCCGAGCAGGGCATACTGGGTCTGTATGTGCCTGGTGATTCTAGGCTGCGCGACACACGCCGGCTGTCGACGATCCCCGGCCCTTGTCCCGGTCCAGGGGCGGGTCGTGTTGGATGGCAAGCCGCTTGAGACCGGGGCCATCATGGTCCAACCGCAGGCTGGACCGGCGGCACAGGCCCGTATTCAGTCTGACGGTAGTTTCAGGCTCGGAACCTTCGTGCCCGAAGATGGAGCGATTCCGGGTGCCGCCGCGGTTCGGATTATCTGTCGACAGGAGTTGACGGCGCCAGACGAGGAGCGAAGCTTCGGTCGCAGCATGATTCCGGAAAGGTATTCGCGATTTGAGTCGAGCGGCCTGTCGGTCGATATCCAGCCCGGCATGGAGGCTGTAGTGATCGAGTTATCACGAAAATAAACATCTTAAGAATAACAAGATTGCGGAGCGCATCGGCATCAATGCGGCCGAGCTTCTGCTTCGCCAGACGGCCCGCGGCCGAGTCCGGTGGCAAGCAGGGCGATCGCCAGCGGGTGCAGGGCGGCCGCCGCGAGGAAACATGGGGCGTAGGACTGCCGCTGCACCGTGGCGGCGACGAGCATGTTCATTGCGATCCCGCCGAGGCTGCTTCCGCCGGCGATCAGGCCGAAGCTCGTGGCCAGCAGCCGTGGTGGAATTGCGTCGATCGCCAG
Source organism: Planctomycetaceae bacterium (assembly GCA_046075685.1). Taxonomy (GTDB): domain Bacteria; phylum Planctomycetota; class Planctomycetia; order Pirellulales; family UBA1268; genus QWPN01. Next base: position 7,865 of record JBJTQP010000140.1, read on the forward strand.
TGACGTGAGATTCGGCAGCCAGATGGCGTGTCCAAACGCGGCCACCATCGCGACCGAGATCGTTGCTTCCCGCGAGCCGACCGACGGGATCAGGGCCGCGAGCGGCAAGAGCACCGCGGCGACGCCCATCATCGACAGCCTCGCGGCGGCTGGTTGTCGCCCGCGGGCGACGAGCCATCCGGACAGCAGGCCCCCGCCGATCAGCCCAACGTCGGCGGCGAGGTAAAGGATAGGTCGGCCAATGGCACTTCGGCAAGCGTCGGCCTGGCGGGGCGCAGCACGAGGAGCAACCGCCGGAGCTGGCTGGGCCGTATGCGGCCCGACCGTGGAGGCGCCGCGGAACTTCCTATCCACGCTCAAGGCCGGATTTGTCTCGTCGGCTCGAGCCCGCTCTGAAACCGCCCTTCTCACGGGCCGTCCGCACCGTGACATGGGATCCCGTCAGAGGCTGCGAAGGTCGATCACGGGCAGTTCGTCGGGCGACGTCTGAGTCACGTCGCATTCGTCGTGGACCTGCACGAACTCTCCCCAGTCGGTCGGTGGGCCACGGGCAGGAGAGACGGGCGGTGGTTCGAGCGGTTCGCCGAGATGTGTAAGGATCTTCCGGATCGGCCCCGGATCGGTAATGAACGCGATGAGGCGGATGTCGCCACCACACCCCGGGCACGCAAAAGGAAACTCCTCGCCCACCCG
>JBJTQP010000141.1:0-6210 GCA_046075685.1 Planctomycetaceae bacterium
CGAGGGCGACGCCCGCTCGATGCACGTGCTCAATGCCGTCTCACCGGGCTGGACGTGCTCGTTGCCCTTCGCGTCATACGTCGTCGATGCGATCGATCGCCAGCGGGCGTGAGCTGCGTGGGCAACGAACTGCCCGTGCCCGGTCGCTGAGTTCGTGCCGTGGGCGCGCCGAGGAGCCGCCCGTCGGAGGCACGCGCAAGAGGCGGTGAGATTTGTGCCACGCAGCGCTCGCTCAGTACCGCCGGGGCTGAGAAATCACAAATCCCGCCGCCGATGAGCATGTCCTCCGACGGGCGGCGGGTCACCAGCATGGCTGAGAAGCATCACGCATCAGCGCGACGCCTCGTCGAGCCAGTCGAGCAGGCTCGCGTAGCCGCGGATGCCAAGCTCGCGCCGCCGGGTGTCCCAGTCGGCCTGGGTCGCGGCCGTCGTGATCGCCGCCACCTGCACGCCGGCCGCGATGCCCGCTTCCCAGTCGCTCGGCCGGTCGCCGATCATCCAGCTTGCCGCGGCCGGAATGCCGTGCTCGGCCAGCATCTCCTCAATGAACTGCGGCGACGGCTTGCGGTAGCGGGACGGCTCGTCGGGCCGCTCCGGGGCGATGCAGATTCCCACGAACGGCGCCGGGCCGAGGTCGAGCAGTTCGATCATCCGGAGGTTCACGGCCTCGACGTCGGCCAGCGTGAAGTAGCCGCGATTCACTCCGGATTGGTTCGTGAGGATGAAGAGCCGGGTGCCGGCTGCCAGGAGCCGCGCCAGTGCCTCGCGGGTGCCCGGGAGCAGCGTCACCTGGTCGGCCGCGCCCACGAAGTGCCTGTCTTCGATCAGCGTGCCGTCACGATCGAGAAAGAGGGCGGGAATGTCGGCGGGCACGGGGACGATCCGAAATGCCTCGGGGCGGTCGAATGCGGATACTGACCGGGTATCATACCGACTGCGACGACGGCGCTTGCCGTCGCCAGTCGTTCGGTGACTCTGCAGGGAAATCGCTCATGGCTGCCAGCAAACCCACCCCGGCCCATCCAGGGGCGAGTGCCGCGCCGACCACCGCCGGCGGCTGGCTCGACCGCATGGATGCGCTGGTCGTTGCCGTCCTGCTCGGAGTTGTCACGCTTGGGTGGTGTGCGGCCAACGGCAAGTGGACGGCGTCCCAATGGGCCGTTCCGTCGGCCTATCTCGAGCCGGAGAAGTGCGATGTGATTCATGCGCTGGCCATGATGAGGGCGGCACATGAGGGGGAGTTCGTGCCTCTGGCATGGAAGCAAGTGTCACGGCTCGGTGCGCCTGGTGTGGCCAACTGGAATGACTGGCCGCTGGTCGAAGAGTTGCAGATTGTTTTTTTTGCAGCCCTCTCACAGATGGTGGGCCTGTTCGCGGCGCTCAACGTCGGCATGCTGATCGGGCACTGCCTGGCTGCGGCCACATTCTATGGAGTCGCCCGATACCTCGGCTGCCTGAGGCCGTGGGCGTTCGTCGGCGGCCTCGCGTATGGCCTCGCGCCGTTCCTGTTCGCACAATCGCCGCACCATATCACCACCGAATACGTCTGGCACATCCCGATGTTCATCCTGGTGTGGAAGTGGGCGTCCACTCACGGCGGGCTCGAGTGGGGCAGCAGCCGACTCTGGGCAGCGGTTGGCATCGCGGCCCTGACCGGTCTGCAGAGCCCTTACTTCACGAACGTGCTCTGCCAACTCACGCTGCTTGGCGGGGCGGCGCTCGCCTGGCGGAAGCGGTCGTTCGCGGTGTTGAAGCCGGTGCTGGTGGTGATTGCCGCGGCCGCGATTCCCTTCGTGCTGATGAACCTCGATACCTGGACCTACCGGATGGCAAAGGGCGTCAATCCAGGGGCGGTGGTGAGGGAATACAAATGGCTGGAGATTTATGGGCTCAAGCTCGTCGATCTCGTCGTGCCGCCCGTGACTCACCATTCGGAAGGGTTTGCGAAGTTTGCCGCCGCCCATCGCGCCGGTGCTCCGCTCCTCGACGAGGGCTCCTACCTCGGGCTCGTGGGAGTCGCCTCGCTGGCCCTGCTGACGCTGGTGGCGGCACGAGACGTGGTGGATGCGGGAAGGATGCCGGCCGCAGCCTGGCAGGCGCTCTGGGTGGCGATCACCTTTTCCACCGGCGGCCTGAACGCGATCCTTGGTGCCTTCGGATTCACCCTTTTTCGTACGGGATGCCGCTACAGCGTGGTGATCCTGGCGATCGTGCTCATGCACGCCGCCGAGTGGCTCTCGGCCCGGCAGGGGACGTCGACGTCGGGCGGTTCGTCTGAGGCGACGCGACTCGGATCGTTGACGGCGGCTGCCGCCTTGACGCTGCTCATTCTCTGGGACCAGGTGCCCCGCGGTCCCGCTCCGGAGCAGGCCGCGGCCATCGCCCGGCAGGTGGAGGCCGACCGCGGCTTCGTTGCCGACGTTGAGTCAGTGCTGCCGGCGGGGTCGCTGGTGTTTCAGGTGCCGGTGATGGATTTTCCGGAATCGCCGGTTCCAGGCGTGCCGTCATACGACCACTTTCGTCCCTACCTGCACGGCAGCAATCTTCGCTATTCATTCGGCTCCATGAAGGGACGTCCGGAGGAAGAGTGGCAGAAGGCGGTGCAGGCGAAGTTGTTCGAGGGCGCTGTCGTCGACCAGCAGGCACAGAAGATTCGGCTCAGCATCGCCAACGTCAACACTGCAGTCAACGAACTTCAAGAGCGAGGGTTCGCTGCGATCTACGTGAACCGAAACGGCTTCCCGGACCGTGGACGAGGGCTTGTCGAAGCCCTGGCGGAACTTGGATTTGATGCCCCCCCTCTCGACAGTGGCCTTGGCGACCTGACGTGCCTGCTGATCGTCAAGCCGGCACGATCCGCCGGAAACTGACCCGTGAGCCCCGTCCTGCTGCGAGTCGCAGTGGTGGTCGCGGGAGCCACGGTGCTCGCCTTCGTGCCGACGCTGTCCGCGGACCTCGTCTACGACGCCCGGCTCCAGATCCTCACCGACCCCTTCCTGCACGATGCCCGGAACTGGGTGAACGTGCTCACGTTCCGCGTGCTCGGCATGGACGTGCTGGATTTCAATCGTCCGGTGCACCTCGCATCGCTGATGCTCGACGCGGCGATCTGGGGCACGCGGCCCTTCGGCTACCACCTCACCAGCGTGCTCCTGCACGCCGCCAATGTGGTCCTCGTCTGGGTCGTCGCCCGCCGCTTGCTCGCCGCGGGCGGTGCCGAAACGCCCCCGCCGCACGCCCTGGTGCCACTCCTGGCGGCCGCCTTCTTCGCCGTGCACCCGCTCGTGGCCGAAGCCGTCTGCGAGCCGACGTTTCGCGAAGACCTGCTGGCCGCGGTGTTCACGCTTGGAGCGGTCGTGCTCGCCGGCCCGGCGACGACGACGGGAGCTGCGGCCGGCGGCCGCCGGGGCCTCGCCTGCGCCGCCTGCTGCCTGCTGGCCGTGGCGAGCAAGGAGTCGGGGATTGCGGCCCCGTTCGTGCTGGCGGCGTGGTGCTGGGCGTTTCGCGGCGACGGGGCTGCGGGGTCACGCGACGACCGCTTCGGGTGGATCGCGGTGGGGGGCGGTGCGGCGGCCGCTGCCGCGTTTCTTGCCGCGCGCTTCGTGCTCGAGCCGTCGCCGTCACGGATCTTCGAGACACGGCCGGAGTATCCCGGCGGATCCTTCATCGAGGCCATGAAGATCGCGCCACGAATCCTCGCGCTGTATGTGCAGCTCATCGTCGCGCCGGTGAACCTGTGCGCCGACTACGGAGGCTATTCGGTGCGTCATCTGCCGCTCTGGCTCGCGTGTGCGGTGCTGGTGGCGTGCAGCGTGGCCGCCGTGTTCGCCGGGCGGCGGGATCGGCGGGTCGTGTTCGCCATGGCGGTCGTCCTGCTGCCGCTCGTGCCCGTCGCGAATCTGGTGCCCATCTATCGGGCCGCGGCGGACCGCTATCTCTATCTGCCGCTCGCAGGGGTCGCCCTGCTGCTTGTCTGCCTGCTCGACTCGCCGTGGGTGCGGGCCCGGGATCGCCGCCGCCAGGCCGCCATCCTGGCCGCGATCGCCGCGATCGCCCTGCTCACGGTGGCGTGCCTGGGTCGCCAAAGGGTCTGGCGGACGCAACTCGATCTCTGGGTCGACACCCACGCCCGCAATCCCGGATCGTTCAATGCCGCAAGCGGACTGTCGGCGGCCCTGCGGGATGCCGGCCGTGCCGACGAGGCCGTTGAGTTCGCGCGGCGGGCGGTGCAGATGACGGACGGTCACCGGGGCGATGCATGGATCACGCTCGCCCTGGCGCTCGACGCCGCCGGCCGGCCGGCGGAAGCCGACGAGGCTGCGGCGAAGGCGGTGGAAGTGGATTCCCGGCTCGCCGACCCTGACGCCCGCGTGGCGGCCCTGGCCATGGAGCGGAAGGAGGCAGACGCCGTCAAGACGATCCTCGCCCGGCGGTCGTCGAACTGATACGGCTCACACGAGAGCCTCGCCTGTTCGTGAGGCTCGGGGCTGCCCATGCCCTGTCGCCGGACGTTCGCGTCGGGCATCCTGCCCGACGCTCACTCGGATGCCGCCATCGCTTCACCATCGTGGCTGCGCCGACCAATCCGCCGATGGCGGATTGGTGCCCGGGCCTACGCCGGCTCTCGGGCACGGCCAGCCCCGCGCTGAGATTCTCGTAGCCGCGGGCTTGCAGCCTGCGGAATCCGGCCGGCCGCGGCGCTGAACCGACGCGCGAGGATCAAGTGGAGTCCGTATAAGACGGACTTCCGCTCACCCGGCGACCACCGCCACGTGCAGCGGCGCATCGACGGAACTGGCGGTGTCGAAGGCCTCGAAGCGGTGCCTGCGGGCCTGCTTCACGCAGCCCTGACTGACAGTCCGGCCATCATCCTCTATGCATCTCCTGCCCCGGCGCTTCCCGCCGATCGTGCAGAGCGTCCACGATGGAAGGGGCCTCGGACAGAAGCGGTGAGTGGCCCAGGTAGCGCTCGGCCATCTCGCGGCGGCCGCGGGCGAGCAGCATCGCGTAGACGTGCAGCTCGAAGTGCAGCCGGAGGCGGCGGGCCGCATCGTGCTCGCCGACGGCCGCGAGCACCTGCATAAGTGCTTCGGCGGTTGAGAGCTGCCCGGGGCCGGGCTGGTCGCGGAGCCAGAAGCGGCCCGGCTCGCGGCCCTGGTCCGGCAGGCGCACGCATCGCCCCAGGCCCTCGACGGAGTGGAGCATCTCGCCCGCCTGCCGCCAGGTGCCGTCAAGCAGCACCACCTGGGGAGCGGTGCGTGCGTCGGCGTCACTCACGGCGCCCGCGGCGGGAAAGGGCTCGCCGTGCGGATGCAGAATCCAGACGTCGCGGTCCGCTCGCAGCGAGCTGGCGGTGAGGCTCAGGGGCGGAAAAAACCTGCTCTGCCGCTGATACACGTGCTGCGTGGTGCCGGTCACCACCCGGGCCACGAGGGTGCCGGTGCTCGACGGCTTTCGCTGCTCGCCGCGGTGGATGAGCACGTGGACCACGAGCTGCGTGTCGACCGGCGGCAGCATGTCGCAGATGCACCACCGCGGCTGCAGGCTGCATCGCGGGCAGCGGTCGGCACCGGCGCGAACGACACTTCGTGGCATCTGGGGGTAATCGAGCGGGGGAGCGGGAATGATCCAAGTGGAACGGCCAGGGTTCAGAACGCCGCCCGCAGGATGCCAACCGCGGCCGCGGCCAGCACCACCAGCGGCGTGGGGATCTTCGCCACGGTGAGGGCGATCGCGGCGAGGGCTGCGATCGCGACCGACACCACATCGAGGCGACCGGTGTCGAGGAAGGCGTCGTAGGCGAGCCGCACGGCGAGGAGGGCGATGGCGGCCACCACGGCGGCGCCCACTGCCGTCAGAGCCCGGCCCAGTCGTGAGCCGGCATGGATCGACCGAACGGCAGGCGCCAGGGCGAGAATCATGGCGAAGGAGGGGAGAAACGCGAACACCGTCGCGATGGTGGCTCCCTCGAGCCCGGCGGCAGCGGCGGCCGACTCGGGGGCAGCGTTCCAGCCAGCGAGAAACCCGATGAAGGTCACGACGAGGATCAGCGGGCCAGGCGTCGCCTCTCCCATCGCCAGCGCCGTGAATCGCTCGCCCGCCTCGAGCCAGCCGCGGGCGACGGCCTCGTCGAGCGCCCACGGCACCACGGCGTAGGCTCCGCCGAGGGAGAGCAGCGTTGTTTCCGTGAACAGCGTGGCGACGGCGGGG
>JBJTQP010000142.1:0-3433 GCA_046075685.1 Planctomycetaceae bacterium
CCGCCTTGGGTTCGAGGTGCACGGGATGATCTCCCCCGACACGCCCTCCGACGTCGACACCTACCAGTTCACCGGCTATGCCGGCTCCGAAGTCTGGCTCGACATCGACAAGACCTCGCCCGCGCTCGATTCGATGATCGAGCTGCTCGATGCCGCCGGCAACGTGCTCGCCCGCTCGACCGACTCTGCGCTCGAAGGTGCGGTCGTCAACGAGGAGTTTCAGTTCGATTTCGGCTTGGCGACCGACGCCATCTACACCCTCAACCATGCTGGTGCCGTCGCCGAGTCGATCACGGGCGTGATCTGGGACATGTCGGGGAAGGCACCTCTCGCCATCCAGACGTTTACCTGTGATGCCGCGGGCTCGCTGGCGTTTCGCAATGTGCTGAATCAGCCTGCGACGCCTGCCGTCACGGGTGTCTTCGATCCGGCCACAGGTGAGGTCACGATCACATACGCTGCCCCGGTGATGACGGCCGTCCAGTTTCAGTACCGGTACACCGAGGGCACGCTCTCGCCGGCGACGCGCGGCATTGGCCAGCCGCTTGGCAAGGACGCCTGGCGGGGCGGCGACTACTACTCGCTCAATCCCCGTGATCCGGGAATGCGGGTCGTGCTGCCGGGCCCCACCGGGACGGCGGCATCCTACTTCGTCCGTGTCCGCAGCCAGCCGCGATACGACGCGACCACGACCCAGGCGGATTACGAGGCTGCCCTCACCGACCCCGCGAACCTGTCGGCCGGCGGCTCGAGTGGCCGCTACGAGCTCCGGATTCGCCTTCGGCAGCGGGACGAGAAGCCGGGGTCGACGGTCCGCTACGCCGACATCCGCTACCCCGCGACAGGAATCGACGTGCAGGGGCTGCCCCGCAACTCGCTGCTCGCCGGCGAGACCGGAGAGAACACGACCGACGCCAACGACGCCTTCGGCGATGCCCAGTACGTCGGCAACCTGCTCCAGACCGACCGCAACACGATCAGCATCGCCGGCCGGATCTCATCGGCGACCGACGTCGATTGGTACACCTTCGCCCTTAACTACGAACAGATCCAGGCGATCGCCGGCGTCAACGCCTCGGGCCAGACGTTCGCCACGATGTTCGACATCGACTACGCCGACGGCTTCCGCGGCGACCTGACGCTCTCCGTGTTCGATGAATCCGGCACGCTGATCTTCGTGGGCCGTGATTCGAACGTGGCCAGCGATCAGCCGAAGGTCGGTCAGGGCAACGACTTCGGCGACCTGTCACGGGGATCGGTGGGCAAGCTCGATCCATACATCGGATCGGTGACGCTTCCTGCCAGAACTCCGACGGGTGCCGGAAACTTCACGGCCGGAGGACCGCTCGCGGCGCCGACGACCGCCCAGAAATCGCAGCAGCAGCGGTACTACGTCGCGATCTCGTCCAACCAGCGGCTGCCCTCGCAGCTCAACGCCACGTTCCAGTCGGGAGCGAGCAACGCGCAGGTGCGGCTGGAGCCGATCAGTTCGTTGCGGCGGGTCGCCGAGGATCACATCGGCTTCACGGGCTACACGTCCGGGGGCGGTGCCGTCGATCCCGCAATGCAGAAGCCGCTCATTGATCTCCTCAACCTCTCGGCCCACGCCACGCCGTTCACGCTGGGCGATGTGACGCTGTTTGCATCCTCGAAGACAGGTCTCTTCACGTTTGACGCCCTCACTGGAGCGCTCGAGACCACCGTCCGCACCGCCATTGCGGGCACGCCGATCGGCGATCTCGACATGCGGCGTGACGGCCGGCTCTACGCCTACGCCGGCGTGACGGGGAGCGCCGCCACGGTCGGTCGCCTGCTCGAACTCGACTCCGGCACGGGAGCGACGCTTTCGTCCGACGACGACGGCATCGAGAATCAGGATGCCACCACCCCGCTCAACTTCCAGACGACGAGCGACGACGTGACGGCGCTGGCGTTCAGGCGGACCGCCGCGGGAACGTTCGGCGAGCTCTGGTTCATCGTCAAGGATGGGCCAGACAGCAAGCTCTACCGTGCCGCGGATGGCGGAAGCGCGACGACCAACGCCGACGCCGCCTCCGATCAGACGTACGACACGAGCAGGACGCTCGGCTACCGCGGGACGATCGCTGGTTCGATCGTCACCGGCATCCAGTTCGTCGACGAAGTCGGCGCAAAGATCCTGGGCGTGACCCGCGATGGAACGTTCGTCGAGATCACACCGGGTGACAAGACCGACAAGGACAACCTGGCGCCGATCGATGCAACGTCCGCCCTGCTCCAGGATTTCAACGCCGAACTCACGGCGATCGGGGCGAAGGGGTTCGAGGCGCTCGCCTCGGCGCCGCTGAACCTGCAGGGCGGCCGCTTCGCCGGCACGCTTTTCGCCCTCACCGACACCGGCTGCCTGTGCGTGATCGATCCCAAGACCAGCGCGCTGGTGGACGTCCCCGAATGGGGCGGGTTCTTCTCCCCGAAGATGGGTGCCGGCCTCACCGGCATCGCCTTCAGCCCCCTCGACTTCAACCTCTGGCATCCGACCACAGCCCGCGGTGCAGATGCCGGTCATGGCGTCCCCGCAGTCACCGACGGCTCCCGCAAGACGACGTCGACCATCACGGTCGTCGATGGTGCGGGAAACAGCCGCTCCCAGACGCAGGGGGCCGGCGGCGTGTCGATGTACTTCGGGCTCGAGGAATATGTCTCCTCGGGGGTCACGCCGTATCTCAACGACGCCGCCGCCCGAACGCAGCACGGCCTGATGACAAATGCGGTGCACGAGGATCTCACCGCAGGTGCGGCGATCGGCAGTTCAGGCGGGCAACTGGGCAACTACAACCTTCCCGGTGGAGCCTACGGAAGCCTGATCACCAATCCATTCAGCCTTCAGGGCTATGAGTACGCGGACAAGCCAACGCTCTACTTCAACTACTTCCTCGAGACCCAACAGGCAGCCAGCAAGACTAACGGGATGCGCGACAGTGCTCGCGCGCTGATCTCTACGGATGGCGGCCTGTCGTGGCAACTGCTGGCCACGAACAACTCCGTGCTCTCCTCGGCCGACACGACGGACGCCGAACTACCCGCCTTCGCCTCGGTATCGTCGAAGATCTCCACGAACGGAAATCAGCACGTCCAGCGGTTGTTCGACGGCACGGGATCGTGGCGGCAGGCGCGAGTCGACCTGGGCAACTACGCGGGCGCGACGTCGATCCAACTGCGATTTGATTTCAGCACTGCGGGCGAGTTCGACGACACGGCCAACTGGACCGCCAGCCGCACCGTGGCCGCCGCGGTGGACGCGTCCGCCGTCGTACCCCTTGACAGCGTCGCCGACCTCAAACTCGGCTACACGGTGACGGGCAAGGGAGTGCCGTCGGGACTGACGATCATCGCGGTCGATCCGGTCACCAACGAAGTCACGCTCTCCGGCCCTGTGACGCTGCCGCAGGCGGCG
>JBJTQP010000143.1:0-13376 GCA_046075685.1 Planctomycetaceae bacterium
GCCCCGCAAACCGAAGGTTGGCGAAACAGTCGTCATCCATGCCAACGGCAGAGCGATCCGGGTGTCCCTGTTTCCACCTGATCGCCAGCGTAAAGAACGTTCGTGGTACGCCTACTGGAATGGACTGCCGACCCGCGTCACAACTCGGAAGCCAACCAAGGCTGAGGCCATCGAAGCCGTTCGGGAAGTCCTGTGCGGTAAGCCCACCAGTCCTGCCAAGGTCTTGACCGACGACGAGCTGATCCAGATCCAGCAACACTACTTCGAGAAGCAGAAAGCTGGTCGTGATCGGCCAGAGTCGTGCGACAAGTCTCTGACGAACGTCCTTGAGGCATTTGATGCTTTCAAGCGAGTGTCGGGCCTTGAGCACATCTCGACGGCGACACCAGATGAGTGCGAGAAGTTTCAAACGGCTGCACTGAAGTTGCCCTCATCCTGGCGACGCCCGCCCGAACACAAGTACAAGAAAACGAAAACGGTCAGCGTGGCCACCGTATACAAGTGGCTGGGAGCACTGCAGGGGGCTTTTGAACGTGCGAACGCTCAGGCAGGAAGGAAATGTGTTCGTGGAGTCGTGCCTCAGGAGAAGCTGCTGACGCGGAACCCGTGGAATGAGTTCACCTGGATGCCCAAGCCGAAGGCCAAGCCCCGACGATTCGACCGGCAGCAGTTGCTCGATCTGATTCGGTACTTCGAGTCCAACTGGGAAGGCGTTACGGCTGCGGGCCTGATGCTGAGGCTATTCGTTTGGTCGTGGGCACGCCGCATGGAAGTGGCGTCGATCAAGTACGCCGACCTGCGGGAGATCGACGGGGTCGCGTACGTCTTCATGCCCACGACGCGTCAGGGTGAAAAGTGGTGTCGCCTCCCCAGATCGGTATATGAGGAGATGCTGGCGATCAAGACGGAGAGCCCTTACGTGTTTGCCGTCCTGAGCGACCAGCTTCGGACACACCATCGGGCGAAAGGGAAACTTGGAACTGCGAGACAGATCAAGGATTTCAGTCCCAAAAATGGGGGACGGTGGTTCTACGAGCAAGTCAAGTCGTGGTCAGGCGGGGAGGCCTACGTCCACATGCTTCGCAAGACCATCATGCAGATGGCGCGTGCGGGTGAGGACGTGAACTTGGCTGTGGCCAGAGATGCCAGTGTCACCAAGGGCGTGATGATGGACCATTACGTCTCGGAAGAGGACGCAGAGATGAAGGCCAAGGCGGATCGAATGTACCGCCGCATTTGCGAAGGTCTGACGGCGGAGGTCGCCGAAGCGTTCGGACACCAGGCGTCCGGCACCGAAGACCTAGAGCGGCAACTTCGGGAAGCCGTTGCCGCCAAAGACTGGGATCGGGCCAAGCGGCTGAGCGGCCAGTTGGCCAAGCAGGGCCGTCAGGCCGGTTAGTCGGGCTCCGGCGACCCCCAGGAAACTCAGGCGAGCCCGACCCTTGCCCCTCGGCCCATCTCGTGGCTCAGGCGCCCTGCAGCCGCCGATGGCGGCCAACCGTGGACATCAACGCCCTGCCCCTCGGCAGGTACCGTTTTGAGGATTTTTGAGGATTCTCGACCGGCCCGACGAAACCCGCGATCAAGAAACCCTTGTTTTCCAGGGTGGCTAACGGGACTCGAACCCGCGACCCTCGGTACCACAAACCGATGCTCTAACCAGCTGAGCTATAGCCACCATCCAGACCTCATTATAGCAGAAGCCCTACGCGTTCAGCGGCCTTCCAGACCGCGGCAAAATCGGCCGCGGCACGCGTCACCCGATCGCCACAGGCCGCGTCACTCCCGCCGCCGCGAGTCGACCACGATCGTCACCGGGCCGTCGTTCACGAGCGACACCCGCATGTCGGCTGCAAACACGCCCCGCTCCGGCCTCCGGCCAGCCGCCGCTTCCAGCGCCGCGAGAAACCTCTCGTAGAGGGGCACCGCCTCCTCCGGCCGCGCCGCCTGGATGAAACTGGGCCGGTTGCCCTTCGCCGTCGAGGCGATCAGCGTGAACTGGCTGATCACGAGCAGTCCGCCGGTCACGTCCACGACGCTGCGGTTCATCTTGCCCTCGTCGTCGGGAAAGATCCGCATCTGGGCGACCTTGCCCGCGAGCCAGTCGGCGTCGGCCGCGGTGTCGCCCGCCTCCACCCCCACGAGCACGACCAGCCCGACGCCGATCCGGCCGGCCACGTCGCCGGCGATCGTCACGCTCGCCTCGCTCACCCGCTGGATCACCGCTCGCATGGGCGAAGTGTAGCGGTGCGGCTCCAAACCAGCCTGTGCCCGGCCCGGAACGTCGGCTACGATCCGCCGCCAGCCGCGAGGCCTTCCCATGTCCGTTCAGCCCGCCGTCACCACCGCGCCCCTCGCTGCCGGACGCGGCTGCGTGAACGACGTGGCCACACTGGCGCTCGACATTCCACTGTTCCCGGTCGACCGGCTGATGCGGCTCGACGACGTGGCGGCCGCCCGTGCCGCCTGCGAGGTGCGGATCGGCTGGGCCGCGGTGTTCCTCAAGGCGTATGCGCTGGTGGCCCGGGAGCAGCCCCTGCTCCGCAGCTGGTGTGCGGGCCGGTTTCGGCACCGCATCGCCACCAGTTCCGACAGCGTTGCGGTGCTGGCCGTCAACAGAGCCGACGGCGGCGACGACCGGCTGTTCTTCGCCCGGCTCGCCCGCCCCGATGCAACACCCCTGCCGCTGCTCCAGGCGGCGATCGGCCAATTCGCGACGGGGCCCGTCGAGGAGACCTACAGGCGCCAGCTCCAGCTCGAGGGCGTGCCCGGCTGGCTCCGCCGCACGATCCTCCGTTGGAACATGCGCTCGACGTCGCCGAAGCGGGTGACGCGGATCGGCACCTTCAGCCTCTCGACGCTTGCCGGCTTCTCGGCCACCAACCGCTTCCACCCCACGCTCTGCACGTCGAGCCTCTCCTACGGTCCGCTCGACGCCGATGGCGGCTGCCTCGTGACCGTGATCGCCGACCACCGCGTGCTCGACGGCGCCGCCGTGGCGAAGGCGCTCGCCCGACTCGAAGAGCTGCTCACGACACAGCTCATCGCGGAGCTCAAGACGGCTCGTCCCGCCCCTGCCGAAGCCGCCGCCTGATCTCGGCGAGCCGCTCGGCGAAATCCCGCTCCATGCCTCGGTCGGTCGGCACGTAGTAGTCCTTCTCCACCCCGAGGTAGTCCTGCGACGCAATCCCATCGGGGGCGTCGTGGGCATACTCATAGCCCTGGCCGTGGCCGAGCCGCTTCGCGCCGGCGTAGTGCTTGTCCTGCAGGTGCCGCGGGACGGGAATCACGGACTGCTCGCGAACGTCGCGGCGGGCGGCGGCGATCGCCATCGTGCAGGCGTTGCTCTTGGGCGCGAGCGCCAGGTAGATCACCGCCTGGGCAAGCGTGAGCTGGCACTCCGGCAGGCCCACGAACTCGGTCGCCTGCATGGCTGCCACCGCCACCATCAGCGCCCGGGGGTCGGCGTTCCCCACATCCTCGCTGGCGAGGATCACGAGCCGCCGAGTCAGAAAGCGGACGTCCTCGCCGCCTTCGAGCATCCGCGCCAGCCAGTAGAGACCGGCGTCGGCGTCGCTGCCACGGATGCTCTTGATGAGGGCGCTGGCGCAGTCGTAGTGGGTGTCGCCCGAGTCGTAGGCCACCGCCTTTCGCTGCACGCTCTCACGGGCGAGGTCGAGCGTGAACTCCAGCGGCCGCTGCGTGGTCGACAGCACGCCCACCTCTAGCCCGCCCAGGGCCCGCCGGGCGTCGCCATCGGACGTCGCGGCGAGAAACTCGCGGGCCTCCGGCACCAGCACCATCTGCTCGCGGCCGAGGCCGTGCTCACGATCCGTCACGGCCCGATCGAGGATCTCGCCGATCTCTGCCGTCGACAGCGGCTGCAGTTCGAAGATCCGGCTCCGGCTGACCAGCGCGGTCGTCAGCGCGAAGAAGGGATTCTGCGTGGTGGCCCCGATCAGGGCGATCACGCCGCTCTCCACGTCGGGCAGGAGCACGTCCTGCTGCGCCTTGGTGAACCGATGGATCTCGTCGATGAACAGGCAGGTCTTCTGGCCGTCGTCCTCGAGCCGTCGCCGGGCCGCATCGAGCACGTCGCGGAGATCCTTGACTCCCGACGCCGTCGCCGACAGCTCGACGAATCGCCGCTTCGTCTCGGTGGCGATGATCTCGGCGAGCGTCGTCTTGCCCACGCCAGGCGGTCCGTAGAGGATCACGGAGCCGAGCCGGTCGGCCTCGATCAGCCGCCGCAGCAGCTTCCCCGGTCCGATCACGTGCCCCTGGCCCACGTAGTCGGCCAGCCGCCGCGGCCGCATCCGCGCGGCGAGGGGCGCGGCCCGGGCCACGTTGGCGGCTCTCGATGCGGCGAACAGATCGGGCATGGGCGGCGGACCTGGGTGACGATCGGGAAACCCCGATTGTCATCCGCGACGACCGCCGACGAAACTGCCCCGCGGTCAGGCGGGAGGAAACCCGCCGCCCGTCGCCCCGCGGACCGCCACGGCCCGACATCCGAGCCGGCCCATGCTCCCAACGCTCGTGCACTTCTACCACCTCTACGTGCCCCCGGGCGCCGAGGAACTCGCCGCCGCCATCTGGCGGGAGCATGTGGCCGCCCTCGAGACGTCCGGCCTCGCCAGGCGGCTGACGCGGATGGAAACGAGCATGGTGGGGGGCACGCTCGACCTCCCTCGACCACCCTGCACCCATGCGCTCGTCCGGTTCGCCGACGGCAACGAGCTGCTGACCATCGACCGCCTGTGGGCGGCGGCCCATGAGGCCGACCCGGACACCTGCTTTCTGTACTGCCACTCCAAGGGAGTCACCCACGGCACGCGGTCGCCAGAGGCGCGGCTCAACACGCACTGGCGGCGGGCCATGCTCGGCCACGTGGTCCATGGCTGGCGCGACTCGCTCGCGCCGCTCGCCATGGGAGCCTGCGAGGCCGCCGGCGGCTTCTACCTCGAGCCGAAGGCCTGGCGGCTCCGTCACCCCGGGTTTGGCGACACGCCCTACTTCGCCGGCAACTTCTGGTGGGCCACTGGCCGCCACATTCGCAGCCTGCCCCGCTTGCCGCTCGCCAGCGAGCGGCACCTCGCCGAAGTCTGGATCGGGATGGCGCCGCACCGCGCCTTCAGCCGCACCCGAAACGTGTGGCCGGCCGCGACGCGGTGCCTGCGGGCCCGGATCGTCCACGCGATTCGCAATCGACTCCGGCCACCACTGCTCGCCTGATCGGCGGCCGCATCAGCCCCGCCAGACGAACTCCACCGGCACGGCGATGTCGGGATGGAGACTCTTGTGGACCGGACAGGTGTGGGCCGCCTGCTCGAGCAGGGCCCGCTGCGGATGGTCCGGCGGCAGCGGGATCGTGATCCTCGTGGCGAGCGACGCGATCCGCCGCGGCGGCTCCTTCGTCATCTCCTTGACCGTCTCCACCGTCGCCCCCGTCAGATCGATGCCGTGCCGCTCCGCGACGATGCCCATGATCGTCATCATGCAGGCGCCCAGGGCCGTCGCCACGAGATCCGTCGGCGAGAAACTCTCGCCCTTGCCATGATTGTCGACCGGCGCGTCGGTGACCAGCGCCGTACCCGACGGCCCGTGGATGGCGCGGCACCGCAGGCCGCCCTCGTAGATCGACGATACGCGGACCACGGCGGCATCTCCTGTCGGCGAGCCCCGGGGATCGAGCCGGACCGCCGCCGCCGCGGATCCGGCCGTCTATAACTGTGAGTTCACCAGTGTATCCGACCGGTCTCGACAGGCACGTGCATCCCATGGGATTTCGGTCGCTTCGCTCATGCGTGGAGGCGCTGCACGCCGAGAGGCAGGCGGTCGTGGTCGATCATCCGGTCGATCCCCACCTCGAGATCGCCGAGATCCAGCGGCGGCTCTTCCGGGCCGGCGGCCCGGCGGTGCTGTTCTCGCGGCCCCGCGGCAGCGACTTCCCGGTGCTCGTCAACCTCTACGGCACGAGGCCGAGGATCGAGAGGATCTTCGCCGACACGCTGGATCGCGTCCGCAGGCTGGTGGAGCTCAAGCTCGACCCGGCAGCCGCCCTCCGCCATCCCGCCCGCTACTGGCGAAGCCCCTTCGACGCCCTGGCCATGCTGCCCAGGCGGGTTCGCTCCGGCCCGGCGCTCACCCGCACCATCCCGCTCTCGAGCCTGCCCCGGGTGGTGACCTGGCCGGGCGACGGGGGGCCCTTCGTCACGCTCCCGGCCGTGTACACCGAGCATCCGGATCGACCCGGGCCACGGCATTCAAACCTGGGCATGTATCGCGTGCAGCTCGCCGGCAACGCCTACGAGCCCGACCGCGAGGCAGGCCTCCACTACCAGATCCAGCGCGGCATCGGCGTGCACCATGCGGCGGCGCTGGCCCGGGGCGAGCCGCTGCGGGTGGCCATCTTCGTGGGCGGCTCGCCGGCCATGGCGGTGTCGGCCGTGATGCCGCTGCCGGAAGGGCTGTCGGAACTGACCTTCGCGGGAGCCCTTGCCGGCCACCGCATCCCGATGATCGCCCGCAAGGGCCGGCCGGCGATCTACGCCGATGCCGACTTCGTGATCGAGGGCACCGTGAACCCGGGAGCCACAAAGCCCGAAGGTCCGTTTGGAGATCACCTCGGCTACTACGCACGACGTCACGAGTTCCCCGTGCTCCAGGTGGACCACGTCTGGCATCGCGAGGGAGCGATCTGGCCAGTCACCGTGGTCGGCCGACCACCCCAGGAAGACACCCTCTTCGGCTGGCTCGTCCATGAGCTCACCGGTCCGGTGATCCCCACGGTGCTGCCGGGCGTGTCGAGCGTGCACGCCGTCGATGCGTCGGGCGTCCATCCGCTGCTGCTGGCAGTGGGCAGCGAGCGGTATCTGCCCTGGAAGCGCTCGAACCGCCCGGCCGAACTGCTCACGCAAGCCGCCGCGATCCTCGGCCAGGGCCAGCTCTCGCTGGCGAAGTACCTGTTCATCGTCGACGGCTCCGAGAGCCCGGGCCTTGATGCCCATGACGTGGAGCCCTTTCTCGCCCACCTGCTGACGCGGGTTGACTGGGCCCGTGACTGCCACTTCCACACCGAGACCACGATCGACACGCTCGACTACAGCGGCAGCGGTTTCAACGCCGGCTCCAAGCTCGTCGTGGCCGCCCGCGGCCCCGCGCGTCGGGAATTGCTCCGGGAACTCCCCGCATCGATCCCGTTGCCGCCGGGCTTCACCCGCCCACGGATCTGCCTGCCCGGCGTCGTCGCCGTGGAGGGGCCGCGGGTCGAACCGGCGCCACGGCTCGATGCGGCGAGCGACGCCGTGATCTGGGAGGCGGCGCGGTCGAGTCCGTGGTCGGCCGACATCGAACGGTTCTGTGCTGCGGTCGGGCCCGAGCACCCGCTCCACGGCGTGCCGCTCGTGGTCGTGGTGGATGACTCTGCCTTCGCCGCAGCGGCCCCGGCCAACTTTCTCTGGCTGACGTTCACGCGGTCGAATCCGGCCGCCGACGTCCACGGCGTGGGGGCGTTCGTGCATCAGAAGCACTGGGGCTGCACCGGCCCGCTCGTGATCGACGCCCGGCTCAAGCCACACCACGCGCCGCCCGTGGAGGAGGACGCTCGAGTCACGGCCGCGGTCGACCCGCTCTGCCGGCGCGGCGGCCCGCTGGCAGGACTCGGCCTCTGAGGTGGCAGACCGACGCCCCCGGGGTCCCGGCCGATCGACCACACTGGCGACACGCCGCCGAGGAACGTCAGGCCGAGATGGAGGCGATCCGGACCTTTGTCGAGAGCGAGCGATGTCCGGTGCGGCGCCGGTAGTTCTTCCGACGGGCGAACTTCTGCACGAAGATCTTCTCGCCCTGCACGAGGCCCATCACTTCGGCCTTCACCGTGGCACCCTTCACCTTCGGCTTGCCGAGCGTCAGTCTGCCGCCCTTGCTCACCGCCAGCACCTCCTCGAACACCACCTCGCTGCCCGCCTGGAGCGGCCGATGGTCGATCTCGATCTCCTGGCCCTCCATCACCCGATACTGCCGTCCGCCGTCGACGACGATGGCGTACTCGTGCGGGGCGTCCTTCGTGCTGGCGGCGGTGTCGGCGGCGGGAGAGGCCTTGGCCATGGCTCTGATCCGAGGTGGTGGCGGGAAACGAGGAAACGCCTCGACGGCGAGCCTTGTAGGGTATCGACGCCCGGCAGCGTGGTCGAGAGGGGCGGTTTCCGGCCGGAAAACCCGACATTCCATGGCATCCTCCGCGCGGACGCGGCGGGAGGAACTCCCGGACGGGTATAGTTTTTCCCTCGACTCGCGCGAGATCGTCGTGCCCGCTCACCCGCCTTCACCCGAGCTTCGCGACGGACTCCTCGATCGGGCCCGCTCGACCTCCTGCTTCGACCTGATCGTGGTGGGTGGCGGTGCGACCGGTCTGGGCACGGCCCTCGACGCCGCCGCCCGCGGGTTCTCCACGCTGCTCGTCGAGGCCGATGATTTCGGCAAGGGCACGTCCAGCCGGGCGACGAAGCTCGTGCACGGAGGCGTGCGGTACCTCGCCCAGGGCAACGTGTCGCTCGTGCGCGAGGCACTCCGCGAGCGAAAGCTGTTTCTCGACAACGCGCCGCACCTCGCGCAGCCGCTGCCGTTCGTCGTGCCCGCCTACGGCCTGGCCGGACGGCTGGTCGACCTGCCCTTCTACCGGCTGGGCCTGGGGATCTACGAGGCGCTCTCGGGATCCGAGCGTCTCGGCCGCGTGGCCCTCCTCGGCCGCCGTGACGCCCTGGCCGCAGCTCCAGGCCTGGCGCCGCACCGGCTCGTCGGCGCCGTCCGCTACGTGGACGGCCAGTTCGACGACGCCCGCTACGCCGTCGCCCTCGCCAGGACTGCGATCCGCCTCGGAGCCACGGTGCTCAACCGCTGCCGGGTGACCGAGGTGCTGCGGCAGGCGGATCGCGTCGCAGGCGTGGGTGTCGAGGATCGGGAGACGGGCCGGCGTTTCGCCGTCCACGGCCGCTGCATCGTCAACGCCACCGGCGTGTGGGTCGACGCCCTGCGCCGGCTCGATGAGCCCGCCTGCCCGGAACTCGTCACCCCGAGCCAGGGCGTGCACCTCGTGGTCGACCGCGATCGCTTCCCGGCGACGGCCGCAATGCTCGTGCCGAAGACCAGCGACGGCCGCGTGCTGTTCGCGGTGCCCTGGCTCGGAAAGGTGATCCTCGGCACCACCGACACGCCGCGGCACGACACGCCGCTCGAGCCCCGGCCGCTGGATGGCGAGGTGGAGTTCATCCTGGACGAAGCCGGCCGGCGACTGGCCGCACCGCTGTCGCGAGCCGACGTCCGTTCCGCGTGGGTCGGCCTGCGGCCGCTGGTGAAGCCGCCATCGGAACGCACCGCGACGCGGCGGATCTCCCGCGAGCACACGGTCGAGGTGTCGGCGCATGGTCTCGTGACCGTGACCGGCGGAAAGTGGACCACCTACCGGGCCATGGCGGAGAGCGTGCTCGACGCATGCGCTCGCCACGGCCTCCTGCCGGAGCGGCCCGCGGGTGCTACGCGGCACCTGCGGCTGGTCGGTGCGCCGCCCGCGGGCACGGCGCCGGTGCCGCTCTCCGAGCCGCCGGGCCCGCACCTCTACGGAACCGAGGCAGCCGTCGTCGCCACGCTGCCCGGCGCTGACCGCCTGCTTCTGCCCGGACTCAGCGAGGCAATGGTGAGGTTCGCCGCCCGTCACGAACTGGCCCGCTCGGTCGAAGACGTGCTCGCCCGGCGATCGCGGTGGCTGTTCCTCGACGCCCGGCGGGCCGCGGAGGCGGCCACGGCCGTGGCGGTGATCCTCGGCGAGGAACTCGGCGACGGCTTCGATGCGTCCGCCTCCGCGACCGGCTTCACGGCGCTCGCGGACTCGTACCGGCTTCCGGGGTGAGCCGGCTTCGCTCGTCGTCGAGTGGCTCGTCGTCGAGTGGCCGGTCGCCCCGGTCGTCGCCCGCACGCGCATCGTCGTCAGCCTCGTCCTCCGCGCCGGCCGCCCACTCGGGATACTCCGCGGCGCTGCCCTTCATCGCATGCCAGAGCACGCGGTTGAGGGCGGCCTCGGGCGCCCGGTCGATCTCGGCGAAGTTCATCGAGGCGCTGATGATCGCCCCGGCCTTCAGCAACGGATCGAGGATCGCCTTGGGATCGGGATTCATCTGGTCGAGCGGCACCGTCGCCGGCAGCGCCGCGAAGGGCCGCAGATCGGCCGTGTCGGTGAAGCAGTCGGCCAGCGGCGTGGCCGAGGCGTCGAACTGGTTCATGGGCGGCAGCCCGAGGATCTGGCCGATCGTGCGGAGGATGCTCGTGGTGTTGTAGGGGGTGCTCACCGTCACGCCCCGCTTCGCGAAGGGGCTGGCGACGAGACAGACCGTGCGGTAGCCGCTGACATGATCCCAGCCCGCCTGCGGATCGTCCTCGATCGCAAACACCGCCATCCGCGGCCAGAAGCGGCTCCGGGACAGGGCCTCCACGATCCGCCCCAGCGCGAGGTCATTGTCGGCCATGCAGGCGGCCGGGGTGGCGGATCCGGCGGCCGTGCCGTTGGTATGGTCGTTCGGCAGGCAGATGATCGTGAGATGCGGATACGCGCCCCGCTTCTCGCACTCGGCCAGCTCCTCGATCACCACGTCGGCCCGCAGCTGGTCGGGCACGGCCATGTCCCAGCCCACGGTGTGCCGCGGAGAGAAGCCGCGGATCGATTCGATGGCCGGCTCGCAGGCGAAGCGGACGTCGCCGCCCTCGCGGCCCTGCTTCCAGGCGGCGTGGCAGGCGGCGAAGCCCGGCCTGCCCTTCCGGGCCGGGTCCGCCCAGCGCACCCGCGGCATCATGAACTCGCCGAAGTTGCGGACGGTCTTGCCGCGCCGCAGGACCGAGTCCCAGATGAAGCCGGCCGGCGACCAGGCCAGCGCATCGGTCTCGCCGTCACCCATGCCGTCGGGATAACTCCGGGGAAAGCCGGCGAAGCTCTTCTCCACGTAGTCGGTGGCCACGGCCGACGTGCTCCAGTTGTGCCCGTCCGCCGAGAGGATGCCGCAGCAGGACGTGTTGTCGAGGAGCACGAACTGCTCGGCCAGGGCGTGATGGTTGGGCGTGATCGCCGCTCCGAAGATGCAGAGCGCGGGAAAGCCGTTGCCCTGCGGCATGTCGCCGAGCACCTGGTCATAGGTGCGGTTCTCCTTGATCACGTAGACCACGTGCTCGATGAGGCTCGGCTCCCCGATCCGCTCGGGGATCGCCCGCGGCGGCACGCCGTCGCGGGGAGGCAGCAGGGCCTGCTCGATGGCCGGGGCCCGGAGGTTTCGCGCCACCGTCTCCGAAAGCGAAGCCAGTTCCGCATCGCCGGGCAGGGGCACGAGCGACAGAGACCCGTGGTGCTGGTGCGAGTTGAAGGTGGCGGTTTCACGGAGCATCCGCCCCTTCGCCGGCAGGCCCTTGAGGTTTGCGACCACGAGCTGGCCGCGGGCCGCATCGACGGCGATCGCGCCCGGATACCAGCCCACCGGCACGAGTCCCACGAGCCTCGTGCCGCCCCGCATGTCGGGATTCCACTCCATCACCGCCACGGCGTTCTGGGATCCATTGCACACGTAGAGCCGTCTGCCATCGGCCGCGAACGCGACCGCGTTCGGGGCGGCGCCGAAGAGCTCGGCAGGCGTCCGCTTCGTCCACGCGGTGTCGACGACCGCGGCCGTCGCGGCATCGATGATCGTGAGCGTGTCGTCGGCGGCGTTGGCGCAGACCACGTGACGGCCGTCCGGCGACACCGCGAGCCCCGAGGCGTGGCGTCCGGCCGGGATCTCGCAGACATCCTCGCCTGTCGCCAGGTCGACCACGCTCACCGAGCCCTCGCTGGCCACGTGCGTCCGGGGATCGACCCTGACCCGCGTTCCCTTGCCGGCCGGGCCCGTGACATCGCCCCTCCCGGGACGTCGTCCGCCCCAGTTGCTCACAAACGCCCGGCCGCCCGCAAGCACCACGTCGTAGGGCGCCACGCCCGCGTCGAAGGTCCGCAGGAGCCGGCCGGTCGCGGCATCGAGTTCGAGCAGCCGGTTCGAGAGATTGCCGCACACGTAGAGCCGGCCGCCGTCGGCCGAGAACGCCAGGCCCGCGGGAATCTCCCGGGCCCGCTGCGGCGCCCTGGCCGGCGGCAGCTGGATCGTGTGCGCCGCCGCGACCGTGCCGCCCGCCACGGTGAACACCTTCACCGAGCCGTGGACGTTGCTCATCACGAGCCGCGTGCCATCGGGCGAGAAGGCGAGCCCCGTGAAGCTTTCGATCGCCTGCGTGTCGGGGCTGAGGTTGCGGTCGGTCTGGCCCTCCGCGTGCGGAGCGGCATCCTCGGCCGGCGGCTTGACCCGCTGCCGCACGGCGCCGCTGGCCGGATCGACCAGCAGCACCTCGTTCGTCTTGCCGGCGGCGGCCAGCAGCGTGCCATCGGGGGAGATCGCCACGGCCTGCGGCCGGAGCCCCGGCAGTTCGACGGTGCGGCCGGCGGGTGTCACGACCTGGTTGACGGGGGTGATGAGCCGACCCGCCGCGTCGCGGCCCACGGCCTGCCGCGGCACCTCGTCCGCGGCGGCCGCGGCGGCCGCCACCGTCATCCAGACCAGCCAGCCGCGCCGTCTCATCGCGAACCCCCGCCGCTACGGAAACCGCACGCTCCGGCCGGTCGAATCGATGGCGTCGAACACCAGGTGCTCGGGCGACACGCCGTCCTTGCCGACGACGTGGAGCTGGATGTGGGTGCGGTCCTCGAACTGCGTGATCTCCCGCCGCTTGCGGTTGTTGATCCAGGTGGCCACCTCGTCGTGCACCGTGACGTTGAGCCGCGTGACGTCGTCGCGGGTCTCGGACAGGCTCAGCGTGCGCATCACCTCGATCGCCATGCTTTCGGCGGTCTTCACCGTGCCCGTCCCGTGGCAGGTGGGGCAGTCCTGGAAGATGCTCTTGCGGAGCGAGGGCCGGATCCGCTGCCGCGTCATCTCCACCAGGCCGAACGGGCTCGTCCGCAGGATCTTCGTGCGGGCCCGGTCACGCTTCATGGCCTCGTGCAGCGCCTTCTCGACGCCGCGGCGATACTTCTCCTTCCGCATGTCGATGAAGTCGTTGACGATCACGCCGCCGAGGTCGCGGAGCCGCAGCTGCCGGGCGATCTCCTTGGCCGCGATCAGGTTCATCTGGTAGGCGTTCTCCTCGGCGCTCTTCTCCGTGCGGAATGAGCCCGAATTGACGTCGATGGCCACGAGGGCCTCCGTCTGGTCGATGACGATCGACCCGCCTCCCTTGAGCGGCACCTTCCGCTGGTACATCTTCCCGATCTCCTCCTCCAGGCCGTAGCGGTGGAAGAGCGGCTCCTTGCC